>JBBDWJ010000333.1:0-12041 GCA_040902925.1 Bryobacterales bacterium
CTGGGGAAGGGTGACCCACCGGGCGTCGGCGCGCGGCGCGCCCGTGGGGAGCGTGTCGGTGAGCAGGACCCGCGCCGTCGAGCGGGACTCGACGCCGACGATCGTTTCGGCGCGCGGCGCGACAGCGAGCCGAGGCAGGCTGGAATCGGTCCCGGTCAGCGGGCGAATCTCACCGCCATCGAGAGGCACTGACCAGATCTGGTAGTCGGCTTCGTCGGGCAGACGCCCCGTCACCAACAGCGAACGCCCATCTTTCGTCCAATGGACGTTGCGGGCGAACAACCAGGCATCGTCGGCGAGCGTGCGAACCGCGCCGCTGGCGGCGTCGACGACAGCAAGGCTCACGCGTTCGCGCCCGCGGCCCACCAGCCTACACGCAATCGCCGAATCATCCGGCGACCATGCCGGGTAGTCGAAGTACTCCGGGGGTTCCCGGGAGGCCAGCAGAGTTTGCTGGGTTCCGTCGGGCGCCGAGATCCAAAGCTCGCTGCGCTTTTCGGCGGCGCTGTCGCGCATGAAGACAATCCGGGAGCCGTCGGAGGAAAAAGCAACGGCGGAGTCGACCCGAACGCCCAGATCTTGGGGCTCGTGCGGGCCGAGCAGGGCAATGCGATAGAGCGACGCGGCCGCCGCCTCGTCGGGCTGCATGGAGCACAACAAAGCGTCGCCGGCGGGCGTGAACGAGAAACCGAAAAAGCGCCGCTCCGCCGGCGCAAGCAACTCCACATCGTCGCCGCCCTGAATCGTGCGCAGACGCAGGCCTTCGCGCCCGCCTTCCAGGTTGACGTAAGCGATGCGCGCGCCGTCGGGAGAAACAGCGGCCTTGACGATGTTTCCTGTCGTGGTGAGCCGGTGTGACAACAGCCGCTCCGGCGCAGGCGCGGGAAGCGTCGTTCGAAGACTGGCCACCGACAGAACCGCGACCGCCAGCAGCGCCGCCGAAGAAACCCCGACGGCCCAACGCAGCGGCAGCCTGGGGTCCCCGAAAGCGTGCCCGCCCCGAACCGGCCGGACCGCGGCCGGCTCCAAAGAGTCCGGCTGTTCCATCTCGCTTCTTAGCTTCGAGCACGAACGATTCGCGCTTGTAGAGATCGATGAAGCCGCGGCTTTGCGTGTCATCCGGATGACGGAACGTCACTTTCCGCTCGAAGACGTAGGCGTTCTCCTCGTTGTCTTCCGAGGCCGGTTCTGGGCGCGGCACCTCAAGAACGTCACAGAGTTCGGTGAGGAAGAGTTGGTAATTGGCCCGCTCATTTCCTGTAGCCTCGTGCCATCGCTGGATGAACTCTGCTATGGAACGGGCGGGCATTTCAACGGGTGATCTGACTCAACGGGTTCCTTGATGCCAAGCTGCAAGGATACACGAGTTGGAGTTGGAAACGTCGCTGCCCGAACGCAAGACCTAGCAGTACATCCTTCGAAACAATCCCGAGAATGCCGCTTGGTCCTGATCCGTGAGACGGCCAAGCGTTCGGACGACCAGTGCCTTCTCGAGTGTGGCCAACTTGTGCATCCGGACCGTTGACGGGGCCAAAAGTCCGGCCCGGCGCCACTCTTTTAGGGCGAGATCAAGCCGGGACTGCTCTGGCTGGGTCGTGACGCGGGCAACCAGCAGGTCATCGTCGCCCGGATCGAGAACCACGAGTGCGGGACGCTGTTTCTTGCCTGAGCCGCCAGTGAAAGGAAAGGCCAGTAGGACGATATCGCCCGGTTCATAATGAGTCGTAGATCGAGTCGCCATCGCTGTACCCGGCCAGGAATTGCTCGCGAGCGATCGCCGGCCAATCGCTGTCGTCGGCCTCATCGGTTTCGGCCGTGTCTGGGACCAGGACGATCACTTGAAGCTTCTTCTCTCGCGGCAACTGCGACGCGACTTCTTTAGGCACACCCAGGCTGTCGTCAGCGTTCAAGTTTGCCTGAAATTCGATCGCCTTCATGCACACCTCGCCGCTCGTACTTTTCCTATCTTAACGCCATTCCTTGCTCAAATCGCGAAGGGGACGGAGCCCTTAATACTTGTAACATCCAGCGGGGTATCGGGGGTATCGGGGGTATCGGGGCCAGCGGACGGTCGGGGACCATGACCGATCTCCGCTCCTCCTCACCCGCCCTCCGGATCGGCCGTCGCGGCCGAATCAGTCACAACCCAATCCGCATCATAAAATCAACGACATACGAGCGAAAACCCCCGAAAAGCTTGGAGCCGCGTGCTACCCTCCAATCAGAGCAAGCGTAAGGACGGAAAGCCGGGGCAAATCCCGGGGAGGGGTCCCTGAGGGGCCGCAGGCAAAACAACGGAGAGCGGGCCAAAAGCCGAACCCCATTGTTTTCAGTTCCGAAGCAGGAAAAACATCGCAAAAACCGCTCAAAACTGCTCACCCGAGCAGACCCAACCCACGACGAAGTCGCCTTAGCCACCAGCCACCAACCCAGCCCCATGGAAAACGAAATGGGGACACGTCCTGACAGGTCCGCAATTGCCCGCCAGCTCATACCGCCCGCGGCCGTAGAGTCATCCCGCAGCCGTAGAGTCATGCTGCCATCTTGTTTCCCCTACGAGAGTAGGACGACACACATCCAGACGACACTTCAGTTCGTTCGCGGCCGCATCGCCGAAGTCGCTTGAAGGTCCGGGCTGCTTGCGATGCAGCAGCGAGACCCAAACCTCAGGCGCCTGGAAACTTCCAAATTCGAAGAGCATTCTTGCCGAGCAAAAGCGCGCGGTCCTCGTCGCTGTAGAAATCCAGGTACTTGTCCACGAGCTCGAGTTCCTTATCCATCGGCAGCTCCCAGCGCGGGCGCGGATAGCCGGTTCCCCAGATGAGCTGCTTGGGACCGAACTCCTCGTAGATGGCTTTGTAGAAAGGCCAGGTATCGGGGTAGGGGTATTCCTTCAGCTCCGACATCTCATAGGGCTCGGAGGCGCTGATCCAAACTTGCGGGAATCGTTTGAGCCGGAACATCGCGCGGAACTCCGGCCAGGGATCGCTGAGCTTCAGGTCGGGCTTGCCGGCGTGGTCGATGACGATCTTCACCCCGGGGAACCGCGCCGCCATGTCTTCGAGCATCGGCATCTGCCGCGGCAGGATGTAAAAGTTGAACACCGCTCCCAGCTTCTCGGCCTCGCGCCATAACGGATAGTGTTCCTTGGAATTGAGCCAGGTCGACTTGGGATGGTAGATCGGGCTGAACCGCATCCCCTGAAACCCGTGCTCGACGACCCAATACCGCAAGCGTTCGTGAACTTTGGGATCTTCCGGGTTCACCAGCCCGTGAGCGACGAAAAGATCGGGATGCAGATGCAGGCTGTGGCTGATGTAAGAGTTATCCCAGCCAAAATAGCGCGGGTTAATCAAGACCGCCCAGCGGATATCGAAATCGCGCATCTGGGCGACCTGGTTTTCGATCGGCGCTGCTTCTTTGACAGTGAGATTCGACCGCTCCGGATGCGCAAAGGGGAATTGCGGATCGAGGGTCCAAACCTCGAGATGCGTGTCGATGATAAGCCGCTCAGTTTTTGGCGCCGCCGCCGTGGCCGGTACCACGGTGGCAGGCGCCGCCGCTGCCGCCGCCTGAGCTATAAACGCGCGCCGAGTGATCATGCCATCCTCGCTGTAGCTATCGCTGATAGTTTATCGCGATCCCGCGGCGTCGGGGAGACGCCCGTGCCCGGCAAGAGGCCCGTCGCATCGAAATCCCCAGCGCGTTCCCCTAAACCGAGTGCCGGCGACGTAATTTCAGATTTCAGTAACACCAGGATCGGGGCCGCGTCAGAAACAACACAACACGCCAGCGCGGGTTTTCGTATTGGCCGTTCTGTTTTCAACAGTTATTCAATATTTTCAAGCTGTTTTCGAAGCAACCGTTTCGTACCGGGTACCGAAGTACCGCGAAAAATCACAACCCATGTTATATGGGCGTGGCCGCTGATTCATGTTAGATTACTTTTTTCGCTTGCGAATATTGGCGAGCGATTTACGCTGCTGGGATGGGGTACACGGGAACGATTGATGAGTGTTAGGGCTGTCGAACCCACCTGAACCTTGACCCGCGTTGTGTGAGCCGGAAATTCCACCGGCCTTTTCGAATATCCCCCCGCTTGTTACACCGCCGCTGCCGTTTTCGGAAGCGGTTTGAGCTACGATGTGTGCCGGATGTCCGCGCGCGGGCAAGTCAATTTTACGCTGGTGCACCGGAAGGCTGGGAAATGACCCGGTGGAAGCTGCTGCTAACGATTTTGGTGCTTTGGCTGACTGCCCCGGTTGAGTCCCCGGCGCAAACGGGGGTCGCACCCAAGGCGTTGGGCACGATTTCGTGTTTCGCCGCGGCCACGCCCGCGACTGTCAGGGCCGAGGGCATCACGGAATTGCTCGGCGACATCGTCGTGAGCTGCACCAATCTCGTGCCGGCCTCCAGCCAGAACTTCGATCGTTACCTAACGGTCAACGTCAGCGTGTCGTTGGCCGGCCTGAACATAACCAACAATATCGATTTCGGGGAAGGCCAGCAAATTCTTGACGCCGTTCTGGTCGTTAACGGAAACGATTCCACGACGCCCCAACCGACTTCGATTCTTGGCGGCGGGGATTCCCGTTTTGCGCTGCCACAATATGGCGCCTTGGCGGCCAACAACCGCGTTGAGTGGAACGCTCTCGAATTTCCGGTTCCCGGCGCGCCCAATGAGGGTACGCCGACGGACGACGAGTGCGCCCATTTCGGCAACGGTGTGGGCGGTTGTTTCCCAACGACTACAACCGTGCGGATCACTTCGCTGCGCGGAAATGCGTCGCAGTTAGGCGTACCCGCGCCAGCAGCACCTCCCAGCACGCAGGTGACTGCGTTTGTGTCCATCACCGGCGAGGCCGTGCCGCCGATCAGCAACAACGTCTTGAACATTGGAGTTCCCTTACTTGGCATGAATGCGAGCGTCGTCCAGCCGGGTTTCGGAACCCCCTGTGTAGCGGCGGACCAGACCGTGTCGATCCGGCTCCTAGAAGGCTTCGCGACCGCGTTCAAGACCGAAGGAAGTCCGAACGTCGGGCCCGGGAATACCGCCGACGAAGCGGGCTACTACGCCCCAGGATCGAACGGCGGCGACGGCGCGAGCGGTTCGACAAGAATCGTACACCGCTTTTCCAATATTCCCGCCGGAGTCACGATCAAAGCGCCCAAACATATCGACCTGGGATCGCCAGCCCAATCGCGGGACGCGGTCGAGATCAGGCTTGTTAGTGGCGCCAATGCGGACGGCGAGGGAGGAACCCTCACAACCGGCGAGGGCTACGTTACGGTCGCCCTCAATCAAGGCTCTGGAGTAGCCGTCTACGAATTTCGCGATTCGGACCCGAATACTTCGGAAGGCATCGACGTAGCGCTCAAGATTTCCTGGGACGATTCGGACAATCCGCCGCTCGGAAGCGGGCAGATCAGCACGCTTCTCGGGCCTGTGAGCACCGTCTTGCCGGCAAGTAAAGACGCACCTGAGCCGCGTTTCATTGACACTAATCCGTCCGAAACCCTGCTGACCGTGGCCGCCTGCAACACCGAGCCGCCGCCTGATCCTGATCCCGACCCAGACCCTGATCCGGACCCCGATCCGGACCCGGACCCCGATCCCGAGCCGGAACCTTGGGTGCCGCAAATTACCTGCATCGCAACCGCCACGCCGCAGACGATTCGAGCCGAGGGCATTGCCGAACTGGTGGGGGATATCGTTTTGACCTGCACGAGCCCGCCCCCGACCACTCCGCCGGATAATTTTCCGAGGTACCTGACGACCTCGATCGGGGTCTCCCTGGCCGGAGTCAACGTCACCAACAACATCAATTTCGGCGCCGGGGCGTCATTTATTGACGCCGTACTCGTCGTGAACCAGAACGATGACGCCTCTCCAAATCCGGCTCCCGTGTTCTCGGCGGGCGACGATCGTTTTCAAGAGCCGCAATACGGCAAACTGGCCGCACCGAATCGTGTGGAATGGGAAGGTGTTCGTTTCCCTGTTCCAGGCGCTCCCAACGACGGAGTTGGCGGGACCGCGTGCGGCAGCTTCGCCAACGTGCCCGGAGGTTGCTTTCCGACGACCACGTCGATCCGCATCACGTCCTTGCGCGCCAACGCTTCCCAACTCGGCATCCCGGGGCAGGCGAGCTTCCCGGCCACCCAGGTCGCGGCGTTTCTTTCCGTGGGCGGCGAAGCGCCATTTCCAGTCTCGAACAACGTCCTCAATGTCGGCGTCCCTCTCCTGGGTCTGCTTCCGGAACTGAATGGCCCGGTTTCCGGCACGCAGTGCCAGCAGGTGGAGCAGATCGCCTTCATTAAGCTCAAGGAGGGCTTCGCAACGGCGTTCAAGACCGAAGGAACCGCCAGCGTTGCCCCCGGGAACAGCATTGACGAAGCGGGCTATCCCGCGCCAGGTTCCAACGGCGGCAATGGCGCGACAGGCCCGACGCGATTTCTTTTGCGCTTCCGCAATATCCCGGCGGGAGTCACTATCAAGACGCCGGAGAAAGTAGATCAGTCGCCGGGTGCGGCGTCACTCCTCAAACTGGCCCTGACTCTGGTTACGGGAGCGGATGAAAACGGCGCCGGCGGCGTCCTGGCGACGGGAAGAGAAATGCAAACCGTGGCGATCACCAACGGCTCCGGCTTCGCGGTCTACGAAGTGCGCGACGCGAATCCCTCGGCGCTCGAGTCGCTCGATATCCCGGTCTTGGTGTCTTGGCCTAGCGGCATTGCATCGCCCGGAACCGGGCAGGTAGCGATCGACTACGCGCCGTTGAGCACAGTGCTCCAAGCGAGCCAGCCAGCGCCGGAACCTCGATTCATCGACGTCAATCAGTTCAAGACCTTGTTGACCGTGTCTACGTGCACAACGGAGCCGCCTCCGTCCGCGGCGGTGTTGAGCAAGGTCTCGGGCGACAACCAGGTTGTCCCGGGAGGCTCTCCATTTCCGCTGCCGCTTGTGGCGCGCCTGACGCAGGCTGGCCAGCCGGTCGCGAACCGCGCGCTGACGATTTCGGTGCCGGCTCCCGGGTCGCAATACGTCAGTTGCTCGCCCGTGACCACAACGGGCACCGACGGCTCGGCATTCATTTCGTGCGTCGCGGCGGAAAACAACACCGGTTCCAATCAGTTCGCGGCGATTCATGTTTCGGATGGAACGGCTCAACTCGGCAGCCCCTTTGGCGCCACGGTTCAGCCGCTGCTGATGAGCCTGCGGCTGTTGTCGCCGGCAACGGTGAGGGTGCCGGTCAATCAGACCACTCCGGACGCCATTCGCGTCAAAGTCGAGACTGCCGCGGGCCCCGCTTCCAACGTTGCCGTCTATTTTGAAACGCCGCCTGGAGTTCACATCGAGCCCTCGGTGCGCACAACCGATTCCAACGGTGTCGCCTCGGCGCCGGTCCGCCTCGGGTGCATTAGCGATGGCGGCCGGGTCGATGTCGGCCTAACGCCAGGCACGTCGCAGCGGTCGGTTCGAATCGAGCCCCTTGCGGCTGAGTTTGAGAACCTATCAGTAATACAAGGGAATCGCCAGAGCGGAACGCCCGGCGAACGGCTCCCCGAGGCGTTGGTGGTGGAGGCCGCGGATCAATGCGGCAATCCAATTGACGGCCTCACTGTCGCCTGGAGCGTGCAGCCGGCGAATGCCGCTTCGCTCGAGGTGACGTCCAACGAAACGACCTCTCGCGGCCGTGCTTCGACGCTCGCGCGGATCGGTTCGCACTCCGGCCCCTTCACGGTCACGGCCACCATTCAGGGCAAGCCGGCGCGTTTCGATCTCGAAGCCGAGGCCGGCCCGTCGGGACTGGTCTCATTGTCGGGGCATTCCCAGCGCGTGCCTAAGAGCCAGTCAGCGCCGCAGCCGCTAGTAGCGCGAGTAACGGACCCGCAGGGCAACGGATTTTCGGGCGTGCGCGTGAACTTCCGCTTGCTCGAAGGCAGCGGCCAACTCGATCCGTCGAGCGTCCTCACCGGTGAGGACGGCCGCGCCGCCACGGTATTCACAGCCGGCTTGCGGTTGGGCCCCGTGCGCATCGAGGCTTCCGCATTCGACGAGACGTCGGAGTTCGATCTGCTTGTGACCGGGCGTAAGCCGGTCGTCGAACCCGCGGCGGTCGTCGACGGAGCGGGTTTTGAAATCGGACTCACGGCAGGCGGCGCCGGCTCGATTTTCGGCGTCAATATGATGGAAGACATCAACGGCGTGCTGGTTCCCGCGCCAAACGCCGTCGCTCTGTCGCAGGACGGCACTCAGCAAAGCGCCGGACTGTGGCCGCTCGAGTTCGAGGGTGTCAGCATTCGGATCAACGGCCAGCCCGCGCCGCTATTCGCTTTGGCCAGCATGGAGGGTTTCCAACAGATCAATTTCCAGGTGCCGTTCGATGTCGCTTCATTCAGCCAGGCGAGCGTGGAAATTACCAACAACGGAAGCACGACGACGCTGAACAATATTCCGGTTCTGCCCGCGAAGCCGCGATTCTTCGAGATTCCGATCGACGATAAAGTCTACGCAGCGGCCCTGCATCTCGACTACAGTCTGGTTGAACCAGCGGCGCCGGCGCGCCCTGGCGAGATCATTCTGCTGTTCCTGACCGGGCTCGGCCCGACCGATCCAGAGGTAGCCACGAATTTGCCGGGGCCAGTCCCGCCCGCCGCTACCGTGCTTCAACCCACGGTACGTTTGGCTGGAGCCGAGCAACAAGTGTTGGGGAGTTTCTACGCGCCCCAGCTCACCTCGGTCTATCAAATCAACCTGCGAATCCATGAAGGCACCGCACCCGGAGACCAGGAGATCGAGGCGTTCATCGAAGGTGTCGGTGGGCAGAAACTGTTGCTTCCCGTCGGACCGTAACGGAAGCGGTGTTGGCCGCGGTGCGGCTCCGCGATGCTACTGCGTGGCGGCTTGGTGTGCGTTCCTTGATTGGCGCGCGCCAGCACGCCACTGACAGTCGTTCACGTGTGGCTGGGGGAACGGCTCCCCAGCTACCAAATATCCAGCAGCCTGCGCAGGATCAAAAGCTGGCCCAGGTGATACGCGTTGTGGTCGGCCAGCACCAGAGCTTCGCGCAGGATGGTTTGACCTTGACCATGTTCGATGCGGGCGAAAAGGTCGATCGCGGGATCTTCCACCATCCGCTGCATTGCGCGGTTGTCTGTTTTATAAGCGCGCACGCTCTTCTCCCACGCCGCCTCTTCCGGAGGCGCCTCCGCCTTCGGCCAATAACCGTCGGGATGCTCGGGCGACACATGCCCGGCATCGCGGCTGAACTCGAGAATGTCCCATTGCGCGATGCGGATGTGTTCGAGGAGCTGCCAAGCCGTATAGGGCAGACCGTCGGGCTTGACGCCGCGCTTGGAGGCCGGCCAATCTGCCAGGATCGCTTCCGCCGTCGCGTGTGCGCCGTGGCTATTTAACAGCTCTACAATGTGCTTCCGCAGGTTTTGGTCGGAATTCATTTTGGCCCTCACGATCCAACTCCATACAGGGATGCTTTGCTGCCACGGAACGATTCGCCAAGTTTGACGCCTGGGGCCGCGGCAACTCTCCTCGGCAATTCTCTTGGATAAGCAGTTAAGATGGAAATTCGATGACCTCTGAGCAACAACTCCGTGAGAAACTGCGAAAGATCTCGGCGCTGTTCGAGGGCGCTACCACTGCCGGCGAGAAGCGCGCCGCCGTGGCGGCCATCGAGCGCGTTAGAAAGGCTCTCGACGCGATCAAAAAAACCGAGCGCCCCCAAGAGTTCCACTTTACCCTGCCCGACCGCTGGCAGAGGCGCTTGTTTGCCGCGTTGTGCCGCCGCTATGGCCTGGAGCCCTACCGCTACAAACGCCAGCGCTACACAACCGTAATGGTTCGCATCCCAAAATCTTTCGTCGACCACACGCTCTGGCCGGAATACCTGGAGCTCAAAGCCGCGCTCGATGAGTACCTCAACGAAGCAACCGAGCGCATCATTCGCGAAGAGGTCTATCGCAACGCCGAAGAGGCCGCGGAGCGCGCGGGATAAAACCACCAAGCCGGCGATAGCAAGTACTGGGGAAAGCAGACGACCAGCACATGAACGTTTTGCCCTCCTAGCGCACCCTTGGCGGTCGTTCCCGGTGGCACGGTCCCTGTTCGCATTGAACAAGGCGGCGTGATGAGCCGTGGGGATGTGACCATGGCTGTACGGCCTTGATTGCATCGGAGCCGCACGCTAAGCGCGGCGAATGTCCGCCGGCAGGTAACAGGTTCAGCGCTGAATCTTTCGCAACTCGATTACCAGACGGAGCGCGTCATTCACCGCGCGCTCATCGCGAAAGGCTTTTCGAACATCCGGGTCCAGCAGGACAAGGTTGGTTCCGGCATGGTACGCCTTGGCATACTTGCCGCGTACACCTCCCTTGAGCAGACCTTCTATGTCATATTCTGCTCTGAGATTGTCGCTTGCCTCAGTGCTGGGTTTCTTCATAGGCCCTTCTCTCTCGGCGCGTCAGCGTTCGAGCACTAACGATACGAATCCGCCCGTGGCGATCCACATGGGCAACCATCACCAAGCGCGCTCGGCTCGATCGTCCGACGGTAATCGACCGGCTCTCGTCGCCGGAGTGGTCGGGGTCCGCAGCTGTAACGCCAAGAGAATCACCGAACACCGTTGCCGCCTCATGAAACGAGACCTTATGCTTGCGGAGATTCCCGGCCGCCTTTGCCGGATCCCACTCAAATTCCACGCCTCTCAGTGTACCCGGTTCCTCAGATTGTCAGGTTAGGAAACGGAACAGAGTGACTCCTGTCCTTTTTACCCGCCGACTTTCCCGCCGACACGTTATTCTTGAGGCATCAAAGCGACGCACGCCGCGGCTCTAGGAGTCTTCATGCATCTTGCGACATGGCTGGAAACCCTGCTTCAAGACGTTCGCCACTCTCTGCGTGTGTGGCGCAAGCGGCCGCTGATCGCGCTGACCGCCATCCTGACGATTGCGCTCGGCGCGGGAATGAACGTCGCGGTGTTCGAGGTCATCTGGAATGTGATGCTCAAGCCGCTGCCGTATGCGGATTCGGATCGGCTCGTGCAGGTCTGGCTGAGTGACGAAAAAGATGAGCGCAACGCGCCGCGGAACACCTTGATCGAGCAATGGCGCCAAGGCAGCCAGATGTTCGCTCAGATCGCCTCCTACCGGCCCTGGCGCGTTACCGTCGCGAGCGGTGGCGATCCCGAACAGGTTTTTGCCGCGGTCGTGTCGCCCGAGTTTTTCGAAACGCTGAGAACGCCGCTGCTGGCGGGCCGCGTCTTCCTACCCGAAGAAGCGAGGGAGGGCGGCGACAACGTAGTCCTGCTGCGTGAAGGGTATTGGCGAAATCGCTTCGACGCGGATACCGCCGTGGTGGGAGGCGACATCACCATCGACGGCATGCTCAGCCGTGTTATCGGCATCGTGCCCGATTCGTTTCGCGCCGCGGCGCTGATCGATGGCGTGCTGCTGGGATCGCGCAATCGCCGCAGCGCCAACGGCGAACCAGACGTCTATCTCCCTCTTTCGCGAGCGCGGATTGCGGGGATGAGAGTCCCTGTATCGACGAGCTACGTCATCGGCCGTTTGCACGGCGCGGCGACCGTCGCTGATGCCACCGCGGAGTTGAGCTCGATCACGTCTGCCAACGCAACGACCGGCGACAATGCGACCACTACCGGCAAAGAGACGCGCCGCATCTGGGTTTCTCCGCTGCAAGCTGAGATCGGCCACAAGATACGGCCGGCGCTGCTCGCTTTGGTCGCGGCGACCGGCTGCGTGCTGCTCATCGCGTGCGCCAACCTAGCGAACCTGCTGCTATCACAAGCGGTGATGCGGCGGCGCGAGCTCGCGGTGCGGGCGGCATTGGGGGCCGGCCGCGCGCGCGTGGTCCGGCAGTTGTTGACCGAAGCCGCGGTGTTGTCGTTGGCCGGAGCTGCCGCGGGAGCCGCCGCCGCGCAGATTGTCTTACAGGTCGTGACGGCGCTCTATCCCGATGCCATTCCGCGTTCGGGCGAAGGCGGGCCGCCGTGGGCCGTTCATGC
>JBBDWJ010000334.1:0-11999 GCA_040902925.1 Bryobacterales bacterium
AAGGCCTACGTAACCTTTCGCGTAGTTCTGTTCCTTGGCGATGGCCTGTTGGAAACAATCCAGCGCCGTCTTGAGGCCCTCCTCGGTACGTTTGTTCCAGTAATAGCGCCCCTTGAGATACAGATTGTGTGCTTCGAGGTCGCCGGACTGATGCGTTTCGGACGGCGCCCCGATCGAACCGAGGAGCCTTTGTTGGACAGCGGACACGATGTCGCCGGCGAGCTGCTCCTGGGCGGAAAAGGCATCCTCCACCTCGCGCTCATAGGTCTCAGCCCAGATCGAGCTGCCGTCGCCGGCGCGCGTCAGGTGAGCGGTAAGACGGACGCGCTCACCGGCCTTGCGGATACTGCATTGCAGCACCGAATTCACATTGAGGCCGTCACGTCCGCCCTGCAGCTCGGCAGCCATGCGCTTCATCTCAAAAAGAGAGGACGGGGCGACGACCCGTATTTGCGGCGTCTTCGCAAAGGCGCTGATCAATTCCTCGCTCAAGCCCTGCGCGAAGTAGCTATCGGCATCGGAACCACTCAAGTTGACGACAGGGAGCAGCGCGATCGAAGGAATCGGCGGTGGAGCGGACACTTCCGGAGCGGATCCCCGCGTCCGGACCAAAAACACGGCCACAATAGCCAGGGCAGCTACGATCCCGGCCGTGAGCTTGACGGTAGTCCCGTAAACCCGGCGTGGCGGCGCCGGGCGTGGTTGGGACGACGCTTCGGAGCGGATTGCAGCGCGACGGAAGCTGGGGACGTAGCTGCCTTTCGCGAACTCGATCAGAATCGGATCGTTTAGCCCCTCGCCCTCATAGTACTCCGCCAATCGGGTGCGGAGCCGCCTGGCCTCGACGCGAACGATGGGGTCAATCCGCGTGTCGTAGGAATCCCTGCGGTCACAGACTTCCACTCCAAGCAGGTATTCCTTCAGCTGACCAGACTCGCCCAGCAAGGCGTGATCAACCGCGTAACGCAGGAAACGGCTCAGCCGCTCCGAATGCACGAAGCCCCTGCTGGCGCAAATCTTTTCGACCTGCGACCGGATCACGGCGAGCGGGATCCCTTCGTGCACCGCCGCGGCCTGGAAGGTGACCGCGCTGTCGCGACTCAACGGGCGCCTCCTGCAACGGGAAGCAGCACCCATTCCAAAACCGCCCAACTACTCGTCCGCATTCCAGCTTCCCCCAGGCTGTCCCTGGCCGCCGAACCGGCCGAAGAGCACCGCGCCGGACACCTCAGAACTATTGTGGCCGATTGTCCCGCCTTCGTTAAGCGCTGTCAAGTGACGGCGCCCTGTGGAACTCCATGCGCGATCGGAGATCTCAGCGCGGATCCGAGGTGACCGCGGTGAGGTTTGACAGCGGCCCGCAGCGACACTTCCACAGCTCAAAGAACCTACTTCTTCACCCACTTCTGAATCAACGGGGGGCTCCGGCGCGGCTCTCGCGTAAGCCCCGCGAACACGTTACCCATTTCATCTACGCCCAGGCCTTCGGGGTCGGTTCCATCGATAAACGCCGTTAGTGAACCGTCTCTGGCGCTGCCGATCCGCACGCCGTTCTTCCATCCCGGATTGCGGACGGCGCCGAGGATCTCCATGCCCGATTCTGAGTCGGACACGTAGAGCGTGTCATCGGAAGTGATGGCAAGGCCGCTAGGCCGGCCAAAATGCCGCCAGTCGTCCAAGTAACGCATCTGCTGGTCGAAGACCTGGATGCGGTTGTTGTTGCGGTCGGCCACGAAGAGCCGGCCTTGCGAGTCGAAGGCCATCGCGTGGGGTCCGTCGAACTCGCCCGGCCCCGACCCCTTGCGGCCCCACGAGTTGACGTAATTGCCGTCTATTGTGAAGCGGACGATCCGGTCGCCATCCTGCTGGCTGGTTGATGGGCGCGGAAAGTGCCCATCGGCGATGAGGATGTCTCCGTTCGGGGCGACCGCGCAGGCGGTCGGTGCGATGAAGGTGTCTCGCCCGGCTTTCGAAACGCCTGCCTTGCCCAGCGTCAGCAAGAGTTGGCCGTCGGGGCTGAGCTTGAAGAACTGATACCCGCGGCCCGCCTTGGAGGGATCGTCGCCGAACGGTCCGCTGTCCCCTGCCCAAAGGTTGCCGTCACGGTCCATACAAAACCCGTGCGCTTGCACGAACATGCCCTCGGCAATGGCTTTAACGGCCTTGCCCGAGGCGTTCAGCTTGATGATCGGAGGGTCCGAGCGGTGGTGAACCCAGGCGCCCCCCTGACCATCCGGGATGATTCCGATGGTTGCCCCCCACTTGACGCCTTCGGGTAACGAGCCCCAATCCTCGAGCATCCGGTAGGGGTTATTCATCGTGTTGACGCCGGTTTGCGCCAGAGTCATCCCGGGCGACATGAGGATGAGTGCGGCTGCAGCGGCCGGCAGGTGCGTCGGTCGAGCACTCTCGAACATGAAGGTCCTCCTTAGTGAATGCGCTCCGAACAGAGTCGTTGTACCTGCTGGCCGTGGACCGGGCTATCGATAGAGTCCATGTCCGCACGACGCGATCGGAATCGTCACCAGCCTCGGCCTGGGCGACCGACTCGCGCTTCACGGCCCATCCACCCGCCACGGCTGATTCGATGCGGCTCAAATCTGTATCTGTAAAGGCGAAACAAACTCGACGATGGTTAGCGGCCGAAGGTGAAATCAGAAACGCCTAACTGCCTGATTACATGGGGCGCGTTACCCTGTTTTTACCGTAATATTACTCCCTGCCAGCTCGCAGTGAGCGTACGATCTGCCAAGGGTCTCACTGTCATGACCCGTCGCTCTCCCGGCAGGCGTGGGAGACGCGGAGGACATCCATGATCATGTTCGATAACCGGTTTGTCTGCCCGATCTCGGGCGGTCCCACGCTAGTGGCTTGGCGATGCCTAGCTTTGGCATGCCTGCTGCTGGCCGGGCAGGCCATCCCGCTGAAGGCACAGGTCGCCAGCGTGATACAAGGCTACGTATCCGACACGACGGGGGGCGCGATTCCCGGCGTCACCGTCAAAGCGACAAACGAGAATACAGGAGTCTCCCGCGAAGTGCGGTCCTCGCCGGACGGCTACTACCGCATCCCGGACCTGTTGCCCGGGCGATACGAGGTGCGGGCGGAGATGGCCGGATTCAAGGTGTTCATTGAGCGCAACGTGGACCTGACGGGTCACACGGTGCTGGGCTTGAACATCAAGCTCGAGGTGGGCGACGTGACTGAGTCGATCACTGTGTCGGCCGCCGAGGCGCGCGTGGAGACCCAGGAAGTGCGGATCTCAGGCGTAGTCAACGAGCGCGAGGTGCGATCCCTGCCGCTGCAAGGCCGGGGAGTGACGCAACTGGCGCTGTTGGGGCCCGGCATTACAGGACGCGTCGGCGGGACCGGCAACTACTGTTGTGATGTGTTTTCGAACTTTGTCGGAGCGGAGATTTCTTCGGGCGGCAACGAGCGCAAGGAGCAGTACTTTCTCGACGGCATAACGCTGCGCTACAGCGAAGGCAGTTCCTGGTCGGCCGCGTTCACCCCGAATCCCGACGCGGTTGCCGAGGTGCGCGTCTCGACAGACCCATTCTCGGCGGAATTGGGAAGGATCAGCGGCCCCCAGGTACAAATGGTGAGCAAAGGCGGGACGAACGACTGGCACGGCACGGGCCACTTTACGCTGCAGGACAATTCGCTGAACGCCAAACCCTATTTCGGCACTGAACTACCCGACTCCTATTACCGCCTTTATGGAGGCACGGTCGGCGGGCCGATCCTTCGCGACCGGCTTTTCATATTTGGAGCCTTTGAAGGGCTACGGGCCAACGTGGCTGGGGGCTTTACGGCGTTGACGGAAACTGAGCAGTTCAAGAATCAGGTGATGCAACTGCGGCCCAACAGCGTCGCTGCGACGATGATGCAGGATCATCCACCGCTGCGCTATGCGACGGAAGATCTGAGGGACATCGGGGCGTTGCTGCCCAACGGCGAATATACGGAAACGCCCGACGGCGTGCCCGATGTGGGACTGGTCCGCGTGGACAGTCCGTTCAAGCGCAAGGGAAGCCAGATCAACACGCGGGTAGACTACCACTTCCCGAACAGCAAAGACCGCGTTTATGCCAGTTACTGGCGCACGAAGCCGGACTGGGGAAATAACCCGCTTCGTCCTGATTATTTCCTTGCAACCTCCAACGCGATCAACTGGGGCAATTTCGTCCATACGAGGATATTCTCGCCGACGGTGTTGAACGATGCACGCTTTGCCGTTCACGATATATTCTTTGAGCAGAATTATCCGGACCTCCAGAAAATCATCAACAAGCCATCCATTAACACCGATGATGGCCTTTCCTGGGGTCTTCCTTTCGAAAACATCTACAACTCGCGGGTGTACCAAATTGCGGACACGCTTGCCATCAGCCAGGGCCGCCACAATACCAAGATCGGGGTTGATTACCGCCATTCGCTGCTGTTGGCTGACTGGCCGAATCCGCCGGGCTACTACTTCGCGAATATTTTTGAGTTCGCCAACGACAACCCCTACGAAGAGTCGCGCACCATTGATTCGTCCACTGGCGCCACCGATCCACTCACGCATCTGCCGATGTACACGGGGGACTTCTCGGTTTTCATGCAGAACACCTGGCAAGTGACCCCAACGCTGACGGTGAACTACGGCCTGCGCTGGGAAACATTCTTCCCGACCTGGATCAACGACCGCCAGAACTCGCAGCCAGTGATGCTTTCCAAGGATGTGACCAACCCGGCGGCCATCGCCAACCTCGTCAACCGCCCTGTGGACAAGTTGTACGATCGAGATCTCAACAACTTCGGTCCACGTATCGGCGTCGCCTGGGATCCCACCGGCCAGGGCCGAGTGGTGATACGGGGCGGCTTTGCGTTGCTCTACGACGAAATTTCGACGTTTCCCTTGTACGAAACGTACAACAATCCGCCGGGGCTGGCTTATTTGTCGGCGGGGCCGCAGCATGGGACGGCGATTACGTATGGACTGGCGACTCCGGGCACGCGGCAGTTCCCGGTGAATCCGGATCTTCAAGCGCCGCAACTGAACGATAAGGGCGGCATTGAGGGCGCCAGAACGCGGGTCTCCGGCATCGTGACCGACCTGGAAGCGCCCATGGTTGTCAACTTCAAAGGCGGCATTCAATACCAGGTGTTCAGCGATGTGCTGGTACAGCTCAACTACTCCTTTCGGCGGACCAACAACGACTTGTACAGCAACACGAATATCAGCCGCTTCGAGGGAGATTTATTGGACGGCACTCTGGACGGCTACGTGCCCGAGTTTGCGGGTGTTCGCATGCTGAGCAATCGCGGGAAAAAGCTGTATCACGGTTTCTCAGCGAACGTGACCAAGCGCTTCAGCCACGGCTACATGGTTACTGGCTCCTACACTTACAACTACGGCAAGAACAACGATAACGACAGCAACCCGTATCCCAACTACTATGCGGATGAGACGGACCCGCTTCGTCCCGAGCTTGACTATGCCCGGGACGACATCGCCCATGTGTTCACGTTGAGCAGCGTGTGGGAGTTGCCGGTCCTACGAAACTCGACCAGCGTTCTGGGAAGGATACTGGGAGGCTGGAACCTGACCACATTATGGAATCTGCAGTCAGGAGGTTTATTTCGTCCGTTCAGCGGAGCTGCCTACGGCAATGGAGGCGATTTCAACGCCGACGGTGTGCGCAACGACCGCCCCGATGCGCCAACCGCGGACCTGCCTTCGAGCTTCAGCAAGGAAGAATGGCTGAGCGGAGCTTTCGCGGCTTCGGTATTTCCACGACCCGACCCGGGCTCGCCGCGGCCGGGAACGTTGTCGCGCGACCGTTTTCGCGGCCCGGGCTACGCGAACGTGAACATGTCGTTGCTGAAGGACTTTCGTCTGGGGTTTGGCGGCCGGGAAGAAGACATCATTCAGTTTCGGTTTGAAGCGTTCAACATCTTTAACCGGGTCAATCTTACGGGTGTGCAGGGGAATATTACGAATCCGACTTTCGGCATCGCGAACGGCGCCTCGCAGAACCGGGTATTGCAGTTGGCGGTGAAGTACATCTTCTAGGAAACCCGGCTGATCAACCGGCGGGCGGCGGAGTTTTCCGGCCGTTGGTTCGATGGCCGGTCCAATCCGGATCGGGATTTCGAATCTGCTGCGTATACGATGGGAGGAGTATTCGCGTGGACGCTTTTAGGTTGGGATCGAGTCGCGGGCTGACTCCGGTGATGGCCGCCGTGGTTTTCTGGGGATTTCTGGCGGCGGCTTCGGGCCACGCTCAAGTGGCCTCCCAAAGCATTCGAGAGGAAGTTCTGGCCGCGATGGCCAAGGCCACCGGGTTCATGATGGACAAGGTCGCCGACAAGGGCGGATTCCTGTGGCACTATTCGAGCGACCTATCCCGGAAGTGGGGCGAGATTCCCGCTCGCGACTCGCAAATCTGGGTGCAGCCTCCCAGCACACCCACGGTAGGAGCCATGCTCGTCGATGCCTACAAGGCGACGGGCGACAAGAGGTACCGGGAATACGCTGGCAAGACTGCGGACGTGCTGATCTGGGGTCAAGGCGCCTCCGGGGGCTGGCACTATTTCATTGACTTTGACCCGGCGGGCGTTCGCGAATGGAATGCCGAGGCGCCGAACAATTTCCGCGGCTGGGAAGAGTTCTATCACTACTACGGCAACGCGACGTTTGACGACGACACGACGACCAGTGCGATCCGGTTTTTGTTGCGGCTATACAACACGACTCTCGACGCAAAATACCGGCCCGCTGTGCTGCTGGGCATCGAGTTCGTACTTGAGGCCCAATACAAAAACGGCGCCTGGCCGCAGCGTTTTCCGCTCAAGCCGGAATATTCGCACGACGGCCGGCCGGACTACAGCGTGCATTACACGTTCAACGATGGGGTAGCGGCAAACAACATTTACCTGCTCTGGGAGGCGTACGAGACGTTGGGCGACGAACGCTATTTGACAGCCGCGCGGACCGGAATGGATTTCTACTTCGCCGCGCAGCTCCCCGAACCACAAGCCGGCTGGGCGCAGCAGTACAGTTTTGACCTGAAACCCGCCTGGGGCCGTTCCTACGAACCGTCTGCTCTATGCACGGCCCAGACGCTGGACAATATACGGGACCTGCAGGAGTTTTACCGCCTGACCGGCGACCGCAGGTTTCTTCGCCCGATCCCGGCGGCGCTCGATTGGCTGCAGCGATCCGTGATCCCGAGTCTGGCGCCGCGCGCAACCCACGCTTTCTACTACGAAGTCGGCTCCAACGCTCCGCTCTATCCGCACCACGTCGTCAAAGACGGCAAAATCGACCACTACGTCGTCAACCATGAACCGTCCTTCATGCAAGCGCACAGCGCCACCATGAAGATCGACGTGGAGAAACTGCGCCAACAGTACGAGGTTCTGGCCAGTCAGTCGCCCGAGGAAATCAAGGCTTCGCGGCCAACGGAACATGGTCGGCCTTCGCCAGAGACGCCATCCCGCGAGGAAGTATCGAAGCTGATTCAGTCCCTGGACTCCCGCGGAGCGTGGCTGTCCGATATCGAAGTTATCGACACCGGGAACTACGTTGATAACCCGCCGTTTCGGTTTCGGGGTATCGACACCCGGACGTACGTGCGAAACATGTACCGCTGTCTGGCTTTCCTCTCCGCTGAGGGAGAGAGCAAGTGAAGCGGCGCCCGCGAGAACTGCGCGGAACGCGTCGCCGCAGACCGCGGTTGGAGCCGGTGAAGACCGGGTGACGCCACTGCGCACTCGCAGTGTCCACGACGATGCTGATTTCGAACTGTCCGACGACTGCGCCTAGGAGGGAACCCTTGTTCATCGTACTCGCCATCCTTATTGCTTTCTGCGGCACCGGCCTGCGCGCGGAAAAACCTCATCGCATCAACGGCGTCATCGAGAAATTGGCCAAGGGCGAAGTCGTTCTCGGCACTTCACCGGCGGACCTTTCGTTGACGAACGCGGCCGTGCTGGCGGATTCGCCGCTGGACTTCGTTCAGATCGACATGGAGCATAGCCCCCTCGACTTTGAAACCTTGCGGACGTTCATGCAAGGTATGATTTCGCGCCGCGAAGTGGTGAACAACCGCTCCGTGCGCCCGAATGTGGTCCCGTTCGTGAGCGTACCGCAGAACGGCCGCGAGCAATTACAGTTCATGATCAAGCAATCGCTGGACCTGGGCGCTTACGGGATGATGTACGCCCATATAAACACAGCCGAGGAGGCGCTCGCCGCGGTGCGCGCTTCAAGATATCCGCAACGCAAAGGCGCTCCGGATTTTCGACCCGAAGGGCTGCGAGGCGTCTCGCCCGTGATCGCGTCGCGCTACTGGGGCCTGCCATTTGACGAGTACCTCGAGCGGGCCGACGTCTGGCCGATCGATCCGCAGGGCGAGATTCTGGTCATCATGCAGGCCGAGGAGGCCGAGTCGGTCAAAAACATCGACAAGATCCTGGAAGTGCCGGGCGTGGGCGCGGTATTCATCGGGCCGTTGGATCTCGCTACGTCGCTGGGCTACCCCGGCGATCCCTCAGCGCCCGAAGTGCAGCAGGCATGCGCGCGCGTACTGCAAGCCTGCAAACGCAAGGGCATCGCCTGCGGTATCGCGGCCACGGCGGACAACGTGGAGCGGTACGTGAAGGAGGGCTATCAATTCATCATCATCGGCGCCGAGGGAGAGGGCCTGTCGGCGGTGACGCAAAGGGCCTTGGAGCGAGTCGGCCGTGTTGGCCCCGACCGCGCCGGTGGCCGCTGACGTGCGGGACAATAAGACGTCTTGTTCGCTTCCGGAGACCACCGGAGCAGGAGGTTTGCGTTGAACAGTGCGTGCCCGCCGACTTCGTTCCATCGTTTGAGGCTTGTCACGGCCGTGGCGGTGGTGCTTTGCCTGTCCGCGGCTTCCGTACCGGCGGCGGACGAGGCGGACGCAACCGATTTGCCGCGCCACGAGGAACGACTGCTCCGTTCCCCGGGTGAAGAGTTCATTCTCCAGATGGACGGCACGCTCGATTCGTTCAATACCCGCACTCCTACGCGAATCAATTCACACCCCTGGGAACAGGCTTATCAGCCCATGCGTTTCGTGCGCGTGGAGAATATCGGCGACTCGGACATCGTCAATCCTTGGGTCGAGGTGAATGGCCGGGCGCGTTGGCGAACCCTCGGCGAGATTGTCGATTCGGCGCTACGGGCCATCGGCGATCCCAGTACGCTGAGCGACGCCGAAAAGGCGCGGGCGCTGTACGAATTTCACCGGGCGCACCGTTTTCACGCCTCACCGGGTGACTACGAGAACCACGACCCCGTGAAAATGTTCAACGTCTATGGGTACGGGCTGTGCGGCGACAGCGCGCCGGTCCTGATGGAGCTATGGCGCTCGGCCGGCTTGAAAACACGCCGCGGCTTCCCGATGGGCCATTGCACGAGCGAGGTCTGGTACGACGGCGCCTGGCATCTGCTCGATGGCGACGTGCAAACTATCGTGCTGCGCAGCGACAACACGACGATCGCGGGCGAGGAGGACCTGGTGCGCGACCACAATCTGCTCAAGCGAATGGGTAGTCCTTTCGAGGGCCAGTCGCCGCTCTACACTTTCGAAGGCACGCACAGCGGCGAATTTCTCTCTCACGCAGGCCACGCCATGAATTTGACGCTGCGGCCGGGCGAAGCGCTCGAATGGCGTTGGGGCGATGCACAAAAACATCACTATTCCGTGGACATCGACCCCGAAACCTACATGATGGCGACGGTTCATCTGAGAGAAAACTGGGGGCCGCGAGCCTGGGCGCTTGTCGAGAACGGCAAATGGGTCTACGAGCCGCCGCTCCGGACGCCGGCCGGACGCGCCAGCGCCATCGCCGAGAACGTCCGCTGGCGGGGCGACGGCGACACTCTGGCGGTGACGCCGGAAAAAGCAGGCCAACGCGCATCGCTTACTTGGAAAATCGAGGCCCCCTACGTGATGGTCGGCGGTTCACTGAACGCTCGTCTTCGATGCAGCCGGGCAGACCGCTGCGCGTTCCTGTTTTCCGTGGACGGCGCCGAGTGGCGGCCCATCGCCGAAGCTTCGGGGGAGAATGCCCAAATCCGCGCCTCGCTCGATCCTTACTTTCCCAACAAAGGCCCAGCGGTATACCGCTACTTTCTGCGCCTGGAGATGCTGGCGGAGTCGAACGTTGACGAAATCGGAATCGAGTCCATCGCGATGGAAAACGACCTGCAAATGGCGCCCCTGTCTATGCCGACCTTGCAACTTGGCGAGAACCGCGTTCGCTTTGTCGCCGACAACGGCCCGGAAGTGTCGGCTCGCGTCACCTTCGACTGGATAGAGCGGTCGTCGGCTCGCGAGCCCGAAGCGCCGGCGGCGCCAATCTTTCCTGCGGATGGAGGCGAGGTCGAAGGGACGAAATTCAAGTTCCAGTGGCAGCAGGCTCACTCCAACGATCAAGCGGCGATCAGCGACTATCAGTTCCAGCTCAGCGACCACGCGGACGTGCGTTGGGCGCTGGCCGGGAACTTCGATTTGACGATCTCTCAAACCCCTACGCGCGGCACTGCCTCGTTCGATCTGGCCGAGGCAGGGATGCTGAATGCCGGGCAGCGCTATTACTGGCGCGTGCGCGCCAAGACGGGAAAAGGGGTTTGGGGACCATGGAGCCGGATCTGGAGCTTTGTTCCCCGCGGCCCCGGAGTTCCTCTCCGTGTGCAACTCCGCCCGGCCGGAGGCGACCAGCACGAACTCGTGTGGGAAGGAAACCCTAACGGCGATCGGCCGGCCCACTACGAGATTTACGCGAGCAACGAGAAGGGGTTCAGCACCAGCGACGCACCTTATGAGGTCACCGCCGGCAACCAGCCATCCCAGGGTCTGTTCGCCGGTAAGAAGAAGGTGACCTTGCCGGCGAATCATCTAACCAAGGCAAAAGCATCCCCATTAGCCCTGCTTCCCGAGCACGCGTTTTACCGCGTGGTCGCGGTCGATGCGAAGGGAGTCCGCAGCGGACCATCGGACTACGCGGCGGGGCCGCGCCCCTTCATCTACACGAAGCCCCCCTCGGAAGCGCGGATACGCAGGGAGTTCCGGTATGAAGCAAAAACCGTGGCCTCGATCGGCGATCTGACCTACCGCGCATTCGGAGCCAATCCAGATTCCTACCAATTGGCCTATTGGGATGCCGACGAACCTGTGTTCACATTGCTAGAAGAAGAACCGCGCTGCGGCCACCCCGACGCCATCTGGGCAAGCATCGATCCCAGGACGGGCGCCCTCAGCGGCCGTCCCAACAAGCCCGCCGTGTATCACATCAACATCCAGGTGGAGATTCCCGGGGTCGGCAAGCACGTGCAGAGCTTCGGTCTCCGCGTTGTGGAATAAGCAACTGAGGTACGACGCTTACCCAATGCGTTTCCCCGGATGTGTTGCAACTTTGGCAGGTGGCGGTTGGTAGCCTGGAGAGAACGTGAAGAAGGCAATCCGACCGGCGATCTTCAAGTGGCGGCAAACGGCGCCGGACCTGATTGTTTGGGCTCGGCCTCCGAATTTTTTTGTGTCGAGGCCTGTGGGTAGCCAAAACCCCGTCGCGGTTTGAAATCAATGAGTTGCGAATCACGGCCCGCTTGTCCGTTGGTGCCAAGACACGCTATCTTGCAAGGTGCGATTCTTGGTGTTCATCCTTAGCCTTGGAGCGGCGGTACGCGTGTTCTTCCGCAGTCGGGGAGCCAACGCTCTGGAAATCCTCGCTCTGCGGCAGCAACTTGCCGTGCTCCATCGGAAACGACCGCGACCACGGATGCGTGTACTAGCCCGATGGTTTTGGACACCTTGCGTCGTTTCTGGCCCCGCTGGGCCCATGTGCTGGTTATCGTGAAGCCCGAGACGGTGGTTGGTTGGCATCGTGCGGGGTTCCAACTCTTTTGGAGGTGGCGGTCAAGGGCCCACGGCGGCAGGCCGAGAACCACGCCTGAAGTCCGTGCTCTGATCCGCCGC
>JBBDWJ010000335.1:0-11866 GCA_040902925.1 Bryobacterales bacterium
ACCCGCTGGCGCGCGCGATGGGCCGTCCGATCCGCGATCAGGTTTATTCGACGCGCGAAAGCCTGGCCACAACCCTTCAGGCGCTGGAGCTTGTCAACGGCGAGACGCTCACGCATCTGGTGTCGCGGGGCGCGCAAAGGATGATTGGTGAACTTCCACCCGAACCGAAGAGCTTGTTTGATCGCCCCGTGAGGGGGCGCGACCTGACGCCCACTTCTTTTGATGTGGACGTGTCGCAGTCCCCAAAACTCTGGCTGCTCGTCGAAGATATGGGGTCGTATTCACCTGAGCTCGTGCAGACCGCCTGGGGAGGGGCCGAGTTGATTGGTCCTGATGGCGTCACGCCGCTTTCGTCACTCGATCCTTTGGACAGCACTGGTTTGCGCGCGGGCGCGGGCGATGTCGAGTTCCAGGGAATCAAAAGCAACGGCGTGCGGGTGAACACGCCATCGCGGCTGGTTTATGATCTCGCCGGCAAGGGTTTCACTCGCTTCCGCGGCGCGGTTGGACTGGAGAACCGCGAGATCACTTCCGATATCAGCCCCAACATCCGGTTCTTCGTCTTCGATCAGGAACCGAACATGAATCGGCTGACGCCGGTCGAACCGCAAACTCCGGTCGCTCTGCCTCCCGCGCTGACGACTGCGCCGGAAATAATGGATCGGGTCTTCTGGCATGCATTGGGGCGAGCTCCGTCGGCCGGCGAGCGCAGCATCGCGCTGAGCGCGATCGAGAGCCCGGGCCGGCCGGGACGCGCATCCGCCGAGGGGCTCGCCGATCTGGTGTGGGCCGTGCTGATGAAGCCCGAGTTTCAAATGATCTACTAGCGAGGAATGCCGTGACTCGTGAAGATGCCATGACTCGTGAAGAAAAGAAAATTTATAACCGCTTGAGCCGCCGCCGGTTTCTTGGCGCCAGCGCGGGCGCAACGCTCGCCGCGCTTGCCGGGCGCGAACCGCAAATGGCGCGCGCCGCGGGCCCGGCGCCGACCGCCGACGCCGTTATCGTTTTGTGGATGGGCGGCGGGATGGCGCAGACCGAGACGTGGGACCCCAAACAATACACGCCGTTCGAGCCGGGCGTGCGCACCGAGCGGGTATTGAGCACCTTTCCCGCCATCGACACAATGGTGGACAACATCAAGATCTCCCAAGGGCTTGAGCGCATGGCGCGCGTGATGGACCGTGGCGCGGTCATTCGCACGTTCCAGGGGGCGGACCTCGGCTTTATCCTTCACTCGCGGCACCAGTATCATTGGCACACCGGCTATATTCCTCCCCAATCGATGGCGATGCCGCATCTCGGCGCGGTCATCGCGAAGACGTTGGGTCCAAAAAATCCAACGGTTCCGCCGTTCATTTCGATCGGGCAGAACCTGGAAATCGGCGCCGAAAGTGCGGCCATCAAAGCGTTTCATACAGCGGGATTTCTGGGAACGGAATTCGGGCCGTTTCTGATTACCAATCCTGCCGATGCATCGGCGGCGGTGCGTCCCCCGGCGGAGCTTGGCAGCGAACGTTTTGCCAGCCGCCGCGGCCTTTACGAAAAACTGCTTGCCGAGGAGCCGGTCTATCAATACGGAAGCGACTTCCAGCGCGAGTCGCTAGTGCGCTCTCTGGATGCAGCGGACCAACTGCTGACATCCCCATCAGCGAAAGCATTTGATCTTTCTCTCGAGCCGAAAGAGACCTTCGACATCTACAACAACGGGCGGTTCGGACAAGGCTGCCTGCTGGCGCGGCGTCTCGTCGAAGCAGGGGCGCGCTACATCGAGGTCACCACCGAGTACGTTCCGTTTCGCTACTGGGATTCGCATGAGAACGGCCACGAGCGAGCGGCCGAGATGAAGCGAGTGATCGACGCGCCGGTGTCGCAGCTTATCCTGGATCTCGAAGAGCGCGGCCTATTGGATCGTACCCTGGTTGTGCTGGCGAGCGAGTTTGGGCGGGACGCGATCACCGAGGGCAAGGTCGGTAAAGAGGTTCGCGATCAATCGAACACGCCCGATGTGATGACCGAGCCGAAACACTACGGCATGCACCGTCACTTCACCGCCGCCGGATCGGTGCTGCTGTTCGGAGGCGGTATCAAGAAGGGCTTCGTTTACGGCAAGACAGCCGATGAGCGCCCTTGCACGACCATCGAGAATCCCGTGCCGGTGGAAGATTTGCACGCCACCATGTACCACGCGCTGGGCATTCCCCCCGATCATTCCTTTGTCATCGAGAAGCGGCCCGTCTATGTGACTAAGGATGGGATCGGCAAGGCGGTTCCCGCGTTGTTCGCATGACGCTTCCGTTGATCAGTTGATCTGTTGAGCTACTGCGCGCACTAGGACGTACCAGCCGTTTGTTTTGGGCCTCGGAACTGCCGGACGGGGGAGATTTCCGCTTCGATCTTCGCGCGCTAGTGCGGCCGGGCGAGTTCGCCGCTTGGCCGCCAGCGCGTCCACGTACCTGCTGGTCGAACTTCGACGGGCCTCCGGCGCTGCTGTGTTCGAGTTTCGCCTGCCGGAGCCGCCCGGATTCCGCGGCCCATCGCTTTGGCATGACGCCCCGCCTGGATGCGATGATCCAACGCTCAAAAAAGAACTTGCATTTCGCATTGCAAAACTGCTTTCATGGAGGGCGCTCCCTGGGATCGACGGCCCGTGAAGGCTTCGAATCACAATCGGTACATCGTCAAGTCGCTGGTGCATGCGTCTCAAATCCTGACGGCGTTTCGCAGCGCCGGCGAGACGCTGCGGCTGCGCGACGTGGTCGAGCGAACTAGCCTGAGCAAGGGCATGTGCTTCCGCCTGCTTTACACGCTGCATCACTGCGGCTTCGTGGAGAAGGTGGGAGAGAATCTCTACCGGCTGGTGGGCGAGGTTCACCGACGCCAGCGCTACCGCATCGGGTACGCGGCTCAGGGGCAGGACACGTCATTTCCGCGTGAGGTTCACGAAGGGCTGTTGCGGGCCGCCGAACGCGAGCGGATTGAGCTGATCGTGGTCGATAACCGCTATCAGCCCAAAGCGGCGCTACGCAACGCCGATTCGCTGGTCCGCGAGAACGTGGATCTTGTGATCGAGTTCCAGACGGATGAATCCGTTGCGCCGGCAATCGCTTCGAAATACCTCGAAGCCAGTATTCCGTTCATTGCGATCGACATTCCACACCCCGGTGCAACCTATTTTGGCGCTAACAACTATGAAGCCGGCCTGATCGCCGGACGCTGCCTGGGCCGCTGGGCAAAGAAACATTGGTACGGCCAGGTGGATGAGATCCTACTGCTCGAATTGAGCCGGGCGGGACCGATGCTGCAGGCCCGTGTTCGCGGAATACTGGCCGGCATCAAAGAGATTCTGCGCGAGGCCGAGAATTGGCCGGTGATCTCGATCGACGGCGATGGCCAGTTCGAGCCGTCGTTTCAAGGAGTGCGAACTCGTTTGCGCCGCTCGACCGCCGAGCGAGTCCTGGTCGGCGCGGCAAACGACCCGAGTGCGCTGGGGGCGGTGCGGGCTTTCGAGGAGGCCGGCCGCGCCGCGAACGTCACCATCGTGGGGCAGAACGCGGAACCGGAGGCTCGAGCGGAATTGCGGGCTGCGAACACGCCGTTGATCGGGTCGGTCGGCTATTTTCCGGAGAAGTACGGCGAAGGCCTGATTCGCCTGGCACTCGACATTCTCGCCAAGAAATCGGTCGCACCAGCCTCGTTTATCAAGCACCAGTTGATTACGGCGGAGAACGTCGACCACTACTATCCCAACGATTCGTTGCTTAGTATTACGGGACGAGGCAGCGCCAGCTAGTTTTCAAAGCTCAAGACACTCATGCAGCCCCAACCCGACGGTTCCCTACAACGTATCTGTTTTTGTCTGCGGGTAAAACGCGACCGCCTGGAAGAATACAAGGAGCGGCACCGCGCCGTATGGCCGGAAATGCAGAATGCCCTTCGAGAGGCAGGGTGGGGAAACTATTCCCTATTTCTGCGCGACGACGGACTGCTGATCGGCTACCTCGAGACGCCCGACTTCGATCGTGCCTTGGCGGAGATGGCAAAGACCGACGTGAACCGCCGCTGGCAGGAGCAGCTAGCCGAGTTTTTCGAGAGTAAACCAGGTAAGAAGGCGGATGAATGCATGCAGCCCATCGCCGAGGTGTTCCATCTGCCGTGAGTTGGGAGAAACCGGACCGGTTTTCGCTCTAGGCTTTCTCTTCGCAACACGCGGCCACGAAAGCGTCCATTTCGGCGCGGCGGTTGACTTCGGTGGCGCACAGCAGCATCGATCCTTTTAGCTCGGGATAGAAGCGGCCGAGATCGAGGCCGCCGATGATCTTCTTTTCGAGCGCCCGGCGGTTGACTTCTGAGGGCGTTGCGCCGTTCGGCTGGATGACAAATTCGTTGAAGAACGGTGCGCGAAACGGCGCTGTGGCGCCCTGCTTTTCGAGTTGCGCCGCCAGGTAGTGAGCTTTGGAAAGGTTCTGCTCGGCCAGCTCGCGCAAACCCCGCCGGCCGTAGACGGCCATGAAGATCGTCGCCATCAGAGCGACAAGAGCCTGGTTGGTGCAGATGTTCGACGTCGCCTTGGCGCGGCGGATGTGCTGCTCACGCGTCGCGAGCGTCAGGCAGAAAGCGCGGTTGCCGTTGGAATCGACGGTTTCGCCCACCAGCCGCCCGGGGATCTGCCGGATGTACTTTTCTCTGGTCGCGAGCACTCCGACAAACGGCCCGCCATAGCTTGGCGGGTGCGCGAACGACTGCAACTCGCCGGCCACGATGTCGGCTTCCGCCGGGGGCTCGAGCAAGCCCAGCGAAACCGCTTCGGTGAAGATCACAACCAGCAGCGCTCCGTGCTTGTGGGCCAGCTCCGCCGCCTCTCGCGTCTTTTCGATGCAGCCGAAAAAGTTCGGCGACTGCACGATAACCGCGGCGACCTCGGAGCTAAGCTTTTTTTCCAGATCCGCCAAGTCGATCTGACCGGTATCGCGGTCGTAGGCGATTTCTTCGCTCGTGGAATCCTGATAGCGATGATAGGTGTCGAGCACCTCGCGATATTCGGGGTGCAGCGTGCGAGCGACGAGAATCTTGTCGCGCCCGGTAATTCGCACCGCCATCATCGCCGCTTCAGGAACGGCCGTCGAGCCGTCGTACATCGAAGCGTTGGCGACTTCCATGCCGGTCAACTGGCAAACCATCGTCTGAAACTCGAAGATGGTGGTCAAAATACCCTGGGAGATTTCCGCTTGGTACGGCGTGTAAGCAGTCAGGAATTCTCCGCGCGTTGCCAGCGGATCGATCACCACGGGGCGATAGTGGCGATATACGCCGGCGCCCAGGAAGCTAGCGTAGGCGCCGGCATTTTCCTCGCCGCGTTCGCGGAAATAGTCGATGATCTCGTACTCGGATTTTCCCGCCGGTATGTTCAGCGGCCGATTGAGGCGCACCTCGGCCGGCAGGTAATCGAACAGGCCCTCGACCGAGTCGAGGCGCAGTTTCGCCAGCATCTCCTGGCGTTCTGAGGGAGACTTTGGAAGATAGCGCAACCGTTTAAGACTCCGATTCCGAGGCGAGAAATTGCTGATATTCGTCGGCCGACAGCAGCTTTTCCGACTCGCTCTTATCGGAGAGCTTCAGCCGCACGAGCCAACCTTCGGTGTGTGGGGACTTGTTGAGTGTTTCAGGCGCGTCCACCAGAGCGTCGTTGATCTCGGTTACCTCTCCGCTCATCGGCGAATAAAGGTCCGAAACAGCCTTCACCGACTCGATGGTTCCGAACGACTGCATGGCCTGGAGCTTGGCGCCGATCTTGGGCAGCTCGACGTAAACTACATCGCCCAGTTGTTCCTGAGCGTGATCGGTAATGCCGACCAATCCAGTGTCGCCGTCGACGAGAATCCATTCGTGTTTTTTGGTGTAGCGATATTCCTTCGGATACATCGGTCTTATTTCTTTCGCTGATAGAAGGGCGTTGGGACTGTTTCGGCCTCGACCCGGCGTTCACGAATTAGAATTTCCACCGGGCGGCCTTCAGCGGCGTCAGCCACCGGCAGCATACAGAGACCGATGTTCTTTTGCAACAGGGGGGAGGGGGAGCCGCTAGTGACCCAGCCGCGGTCTTCGCCGCCGGCAAAAACGCGGTAGCCGTCGCGCCCGATCCCCCGGCCGCGCATCTCGAATCCGGCGATGCGGCGCTTGACGCCTTCCTTCTTTTGCTGGACGAGGGCGTCACGCCCGACGAAATCACCCTTGTCGAGCTTGACGATCCAACCGAGGTTGGCCTCGTAAGGCGTGATGGACTCGCTGATTTCGTGACCGTAGAGTGCCATCGCGGACTCGAGCCGCAGCGTGTTGCGCGCGCCGAGGCCGCACGGCAGAATACCGTCGTCCTTGCCCGCTTCGAGGACCGCGTTCCAGATGCGTTCGCCTTCCTCGGGCGGGACGTAGATTTCGAAACCGTCCTCACCCGTGTAGCCGGTGCGCGCGATGATGGCTGGCGCGCCGCTGACTTCGCCTCGCCTAAACCAGTAGTAGCGGATCGACGCGAGGTCGGTTCGCGTCAAGCGGCTCAGCGTGGCAAGCCCGCGGGGGCCCTGGATCGCTATCTGGACGTATTTCTCGCTCGCGTACTCGACCTCGGCGTCGAAGTGGTTCTGCGAGACGATCCACTCGTGATCCTTGCGCTGGTTCCCGGCGTTGACGCACAGGAAATAGTGGTTGGCGGCGATGCGATGGACGAGAATATCGTCGACGAAGCCGCCGTTGGGATAGAGCAGCCCGGAATAGTGCGCCTGGCCGTCCTTGAGGCTCGCCGCGGCGTTACTGGTGACCGATTCTACGAGCGCTAGAGCTTGCGGACCGCGGATCTCGATCTCGCCCATGTGGCTGACGTCAAAGACGCCCACCCCTCGCCGCACCGCGAGATGCTCCGCGATGATGCCCGAATACTCGACGGGCATATCCCAGCCGCCGAAATCAACCATGCGCGCACCGAGCTTGCGGTGAGCGGCGTTGAGTGGCGTTTTCTCGAGGCTAGCGGCGGGAGTGACGGATTCCATGTTGCGGGTGAACCTTCAAGCTAACATTGGGGTTTCAAGGGTGTCAATGAACGCTGCTCGCCTGACACCGATGCCGCCGGGAATAACAGAAAAGCATTCCGCCGGCCCTTTGCCTTTCGGCTCCGGGCCGGTACACTGGGGTGAGCCGCATTTAGGTTGGTCGATCTTATGTATACCCGATTGGTTGGCGCCAGCTTGTTGTGGGCCGTGGTGGCGTTTGGTCAGGCCCGGCCGGAGCTGTTCCTGCGAGAGGATTGGACGGCAACTCCTCCCGCAACTCCCGTAACCCAGGAGCACGTCGTCAACGCTGATTTGATTTTGTCGCTGCATGGTCCCGCGAGTGCCGCGATCAAGAAGAGCCACCATGAGCAGCCCGCCGATGACCCTCACTACGTTTGGTCGGGAGACTGCCCGTCGAATTGGGCTGTCAGTCTCCGGCATCGTGAATCGGATGTCGATCTGACGGGGTTGGCTAAGATTCGCTGGCGGTCGAAGCAGTCCGGCTTTCGGCAGTTGCGGATCGTCCTCAAATTGGCCGGCAGACAGTGGCTGGTTGGCGACGTTTCCGATGGCCCGTCGGCCGACTGGCGAGAGCACGAGTTCAATGTGGCGGACGTTCGCTGGCGGGCGCTTGATATCAAAAAAATTATCGAGGGCCGCTGGGTCGTTGATCCGGATCTTAGCCGCGTTGAAGAGATTGGTTTCACGGACTTGATGGCCGGCGGGGGGACGCCTGCTAGCTCGCGGCTGGATTGGGTTGAGGTTTACGGACGCGCGGTGAAGCGCTGACGGGTTTGTTGCGCCGCGACTGCGCCGCGAAGGTGGAACCCACACGGCGCGGCCTACGTGGGTTTTCAAAACTCCCATAGAAAACGAGAACCCTTTGTGGACTGGCGGTGCGTATTCCGTTGCAGTCTGGCAATGGAGAGCCTGTACGGGTATTCCTGAACGGGTGTAATAGGTTTGTGTTTCGGGGACCGCGGTTGAGTTTTCTTGCCGGAGGGCAACTATGGAAACCGACCCGCGGGGACCCGAATCCCCGACTGCATTTCGTGCGTCCCATTCTTCTGCTGACAAACTTGCGCCCAGCCACTCTTCCGCAATGCGCGGAGCTTGCGACTTCGATGAGCTCGGATCGCTGACCGTCGCAACGCTTCACTTGCCGTGGTACCGCTCCCTATTACGGCAGTTGCGCCGCGACGAGCCGCTCCCGCCTATCGAGGCAACTTCGAAGCCTGTTGCCGTGAAGCCGATTTGGGGCGCCTTCGACCAGCACGGGCGTGGATTGCTTTATTCGACGGCTCTCCACGTGGCTGTCGTCGTGCTGCTGTTTACGGGCCTGTCGAGTCCTTACCTCGAACGCGCGGCGCTGCACTCGATTGACCTCTACGTGCCGGTGGACGCCGCGCGGCTCCTTACAGGGCTGCGAAACGAGATCGCTGGCGGGGGCGGCGGAGGTCTCAACTCGCCGCTGCCGGTGAGCCGTGGAACCCTACCGCGTTTTGATGTGCATCACTTGGCTCCGGCGATGCTCGATCCGGTCGACAACCCCCGACTGATGGTGGAGCCGACGCTGCTGGGGCCGCGGGACATTCAGGTCGCAACGCTCGATCTGAAATGGTTTGGCGATCCGCTGGCGGGGGTCGGGCCACCTTCCCAGGGCCCCGGTTCCGGCGGCGGATTTGGCAACGAGAAAGGAACCGGCATCGGTCCGGATGAAGGCGCCGGTTACGGTCCTGGCACGGGCAATGGGGCCGGTGGAGTTTTCCGAATCGGCGGCGGCGTAAGCGCGCCTGTTCTGTTGCTGCGAGTAGACCCCGAGTATTCTCAAGAGGCGCGCAAAGCGAGAGTGCAGGGCACAGTTGTGCTGTTGATCGAAGTATGGCCGGACGGCCGGGCGCACAACATTCGACTCGAGAACGGACTTGGAATGGGCTTGGACGAGCAGGCGATTAAGGCGGTCGAGCAGTGGCGCTTCAAGCCTGGCATGAAAAACGGCGCGCCCGTTCGCGTTGGCGCGCGCGTCGAAGTGCATTTTCGTTTGCTGTGAGCTTGAGATGTCGTCGTGGGAGGAATCGATGGATGACGCCCGGCACTCGGGTTTTCTGTCGAGCCCACAGTTGTCGCAATGCAAAAATGGTTTTCGGGGAGTGCGGTTCGAGTCTCTTACAGGGTTTTTCGAAAGCAGATAACCCGCTCGACCTCTTCAAAGCCCAAGGATTTGTGAGCTTCGGCGCTGGTGCTGTTATCGAGTTCCGTGTCCGACGCAAACTCCGTACAGCCCTGTTCCCTTGCCCAAGCTTCGCTTGCTTTGACCAGAGCGGACCCGACTCCTTTGCGCCGAGCCAACTCTTCGACGAACCAGCCCTCGAGATAGGCAACGCGGTCCGACCGGCAACCTTCGGCGTAGGAACGAATCGAAAGCTCCGCGAACCCCACGGCGTGCCCGGCATCATTGAACCCCATCAGTGCCAGGAGAGGGTCCCTGCTGTTGCCCTCGAAGTACGCTTCGATCTCGGAAGCATGTTCGCCCGGAGCAGACGGCCAAAGCGCCTCGCGCATTCGCTCCCAGTCCGGGGCATTTCTTCGCTCGACGGGGCGGATCGTCATGGCTGCCTTTTCCTCAACGCCCCGGCCCTCGAGGCTGGCGCTGCCGAAATTGTTCTCGTGACAAATACATAGACAGGCACAAATTGAGGCGCTAATCCGGCAACGAAGCGGGCGGCAGCAGCGGCCGCACGCGGAGGCGATCGCTTCTGATTCGGCCTTCGACGGCCAACGCCGCTTTATAGCCGTCAGGCGCGGGAAGTTTCAGCACCGACCAGACTGCGCCGTACCCCTGTACCAACCCGATCCCGGTTTCTTCGCCGCGCGGGATCAAGCCTTCGCCTACTGTGATGTCGCGGACGGGGGCGGCCAGTCCCAAACCGATGGCTTTAATGTAGGCTTCTTTTTGGGTCCACATCGAGAAAAACACATCCTGCTTTTCTTGTTCGGGCGTGGCGGAAAGCTGCTGGCGTTCTGCGGGCGAGAGGACCTGGCGGCCAAGGCCATCCACGTCCGTGTGCGGGCGCATGTGTTCGATATCGACTCCCACTCGTTTGCCCGCGGCAAAGGCGAAGTACGCCGCTTCGTCGGAATGAGAAAGATTGAACTCGATGCGGGGAGAAACTCCTGGAGGCAACTCGGGTTTGTCTTGGTCGCCGAAGTGGAATTCGATACCGTGTGGCATTGCCGAAAGGTAGTCGCCTAGCTGGGCACGCAGCAGGCTGCGGCAGAGAGTAAACCGCCGCCGGTCTCTCTCAAACCGAAAGCGGGCCGCTTTCTCGCGCTCGGCGAGATTCAGCGTTGCACCCAAGGCCGCCAAGTGCGGTAGCCAATTGGACACGGTGACGGTCCAAACGTGGATTTCCTCCGCATGAAGCAAGGAATCGACTTCGTTAGCGGCGATGCAGGTGAGTGCCATTGGCGGCGTGGAACAAGATTCTTATGTAGGAAGCCCGGAACTGGCTAAGCGTCTTTGTGGTCCGCAACGCTCTTAACCCATGCCAGCATTTCTTCCACGCGGCGGAAGGTCTGTTGTGGGCCGAGGGCTGCGAGAACCTCGTAGTCGGAAGTGCCGGCCCAGGCTGCGGCCAGCGGAATGGCTCCAATTTGTCGCGCGGACTGCACGTCGCTGGTTGCATCGCCGACGCAAGCCACGTTCGCGGCGTCGAATCCCCATGCTTCGATGACGCGGCGCATGTTTTGCGGCTTGATGTTGCCGCCGGCCGAGCCGGCTTCGACGCGCTCAAACGAGCCGGCGAGACCCATGACACGCAGCGAGATCTCGGCGCTGTGCGGTCCCTTGCCGGTGACGATGGCGCGACGGATGCCGCGGCGTTCGAGCTCTTCGATGACCTCAGTAATTCCGGGGAACGCCTGCTGCAAATATCATGCGCCTTTTCGTAAGCGGCCAAGTAGGCAGCGAATGCTTCATCGAAGCGATCGGGCACGGCTTTCTGAATCATGCCTTCCTCGGTCGGGCCGAACATGCTGCGAATCTCCTTGTCGCTGTAGTCATGGCCGAGGTAACGTTGAAACACTTCGCGAAAAGCGGCGAAGCAAACCGGCAGCGTGTCGCCGACGGTTCCGTCGAGATCGAAGATGACTCCTTGAAGGCGCATGGTGATTGGTTTTCAGAAAATCCTTGGTGACCGCTTGACGCGGCGGCGCTGGCCGACTCGCCGATCAAGGCGCCATTGACGGCGAGCTCATCGCTTACTCCTCGGACCGCAGCTCGTCTTTCGGCGAAGCGATGCATCAAGCCAAAACTACCGGCCGCGCGCGCACTGGGTCGTTCGAGCCGGACCTTCCAACATAACGCAGCCGGTGCCGTGCATGCTTGGCTAGTCCGTTTGCGCGGCTGAGTGCGCACGGAGGTGTCCGTCGATAATGCCATTGACACGCTCGGCGTCGACGACCGGGGCCATGTGGCCGCCCCCCTCCAGAATCTGCAATGAACCGTTCGGAAGCGCCCGAGCGAGCAACTCAGCAACGCGGCGGCCCGGTTGCGCGCCAGTATCGCCTGCCGTCAGCAGCACCGGCAGCGTCAACTTCTTGTACTCGGCTAAACCGCCGCCGTCATTCGAGATCGCCGCGAAGTCAAGGCGGATTTTTGCGATAGCTTTCAGAAGGTCAAGCTTACGGTTCTGAGGAATCCGCCGCCACGTTCCCGAGCCGCTCCAGTAGTCGATGAATCCTTCGGCTGCCGCGTCAGGGTGGCCTTGTTCAAGGCGCCGGGCGGTGTCGCGGGAGAGGTTTGCGATTTCGTTCGATTCGGCGAG
>JBBDWJ010000336.1:0-11854 GCA_040902925.1 Bryobacterales bacterium
GAACTAGACGCGGGCTTATCACGCCTCGCAGCCGACTCCTTGTGAAATTTGCGCGCTAGCGAAAACCCGATCGCACACGATCGCGAAAAGGCGAAAGCACGCGAGTCGCGGAAACCGCGGCCGCGTCAACCCAACTTCAGCAGGTTGGCCCGCAGCTTGTCTTCCGGCACGGTGATTCCCAATCCGGGCAGATCAGGGACGGTCACCGTCACCCCTTTCATCTCGATGCCATCAACCATCATATCGGTGAGAAACTGCGGCCCGTTCAGCTCGGGCGGAAGCAGCAGATCGAGTGTGGAGTAGAGATGAATCGCGGCCATGAAGCTGACGCCGGCGTCCGTCAGGCCGCTACCTAGCAGGCCGATCCCATTCGCTTCGGCGACGACGGCGCTCTTGTAGCAGTTCGTGACGCCGCCGCTTTTCGGAACCTTCAGTACCACCAGATCGGCCGCGTCCAGACGCGCCATGCGCGCCACGTCAAACGAAGAAAAACATCCTTCGTCGATCGCCAGCGGGTAGGGGCTCTTTTCCCGCGCGCGTGCAAGCCCCAGCCAGTCTTCGCTGCGCACGGGCTGCTCGAAACAGCGAATGTTTTTGAATTCAGAAATTGCCGCCAGAAACCGCTCCAGCGCGATCGGCTGATACGACTGGTTGGCATCGAGCCAGATCACGATGTCGCTGCGCACCTCCGAAATCGCCCGCAACCTCGCGAGGTCCTTATCCGCGTCGCCGGAGACCTTCACCTTGAAGCAGCGGCAGGCTGGCCAGCGGCTCACTTCCTCGGCCATCGCTTTGGGCTCGTCGATCGACACCGCGTAGCAAAGATCGATCGTGTTGTGGAGCTTGCCTCCCAGCAAGCGATGCACGGGTTGGCCGGTCATTTTTCCAGCCAGATCCAGAAACGCGATCTCCAGGGCGCTCTTGGCAAATGGCGCGCCGTTGCTCACCGCCGGCCGGATCTTTTCGTCCATCTGCTTCTTGAGCGTGTTCCACTCAAACGCGCTGCGTCCGAGCGCCAGCGGCGCCAGATGGTGCTTCAGCGTGCCCGTTACGGCTTCGACCGTCTCGTAGCTCCAATTGGGAACCGTGTTGGTCGCGCCCCAGCCGACCTGCCCGTCCGCGGTTTCGATTCTGACGAAGACGTGCTTGCCGGGCTCCCCTTTGCCGCCAACGCTGCCTACGCCGATATTGAACGCCGTGCGGAACTCCACCGCGACCGGCAATACTTCGACCTTACGGATAAGCGCGCCAGGACTGTTAGCCGCCGCGCGAAACGGCAGCATGGAGGCCGCGAAAGCCGCGCTCCCGCCCGCCACAGCTTGGGCAAACCCACGTCTGCTGGTAGTCATAATGATTCCTATCTTAGTGGAACGTGCAAGGCTGCGCGCCGGTGCTGGGGCCGGTGTTGCGGAATGCGTCCCCGTTTGGCACGCGAAAGTCCGGCCGAGTGCCCCAACGGCCTGCTCGGATGCCACGCGGTATTCAGTTTGTTCGGTCTTGGTTCGAACGCGGACCTTGGCGGCCGGTTCGTCCCGCATCGCCGATAAGGATTGCGGCTAGATCTCGGAAGGGCGCGGCGGCGTTGGCTCGGCTCCCGGCTTGGGCTCAATGTCAACGACTTCCATGCCGGTCGGGCTGACGTCGACACGCCGTACGTGTCCAGTGGGTCCAATCGGGGGCATCGATTCGCCGTTGAGCGCGACCTTCACTCCGCCGGCGTTGCCGATAAACAACTGCACCGAGTCGTCCGCGCGAATGGTCTGCTCAAAACCAGCTTCCAGGTTGTCTTCCAGCACCCGCTCGCCATCGGCAACGACTCGCACCCACGCTCGATCGGTCAGCTTCAACTCGAGTTGGATGGAACGATTGCCCTGCGCGATTTCGGATGCGTCGTCGTTCGGCTCTTCGCGGGAAAGCACTTCGACGGGCCGCGCCCCTTGCGTCGGTGGAGCTGGCGGCGCATCGTCGCTCACGGCGGTTTGCGCGCTCCTGGCCGGCTCGATGGATGCGGCGCGTTCAACGGTTGGAAAACTCTCTGTGGCCTGGAAATAGGAAAGCCCGCCAGCAACGAGGACCAGCGTCATGATCCCGCCAACCAGAGTCATACCACGGCGCCGCATGAAATCCGCGATGAGTTCCGCGAGCTTTGCTCCGGTATCGTCCGCGTTTTTCTCCCTTGGTGTCCATTCGCCAAGGGCCGATTCGACCGGATGAGCCACCTGGTTGAGCCGCAGGACGGCTTCGTGTTCGTCCAGGCCGACAATACGGGCGTATTGCCGTGTGAAGCTGATGACGAAAACGCCGCCCGGAAGAAGGTCAAAGCGTTCATTTTCCAGGGCTTCCAGGAAACGAACACTGATGTGAGTGGAATCGGAAATCTCACCCAGCGAAACGCCGCGCGCTTCCCTGGCCGCTCTCAAATATTCGCCGAAACGGTCCATCTGCCGGTAACCAATTCTGTCTAAGGTTATAATACTGCGGCCGATCTCACAAGTTACATGCGGTGTTTCCCTGTATCATTAGGTCCTGTCTGCCCGGCCGGACCTCAAAGTATACGCTACGATACTTACAGCGATTTGCGGCTAATCTCTGCACCCGTCTAGTTCGGATACCTGTGCCCACCCCATCCGTCTCGGTCATCGTCGTCAACTGGAATCGCCATGACCTGTTGCGGGCCTGCCTACTCAGCCTGCAGCAGCAGACATTTCGTGATTTTGAGATTATCGTCGTCGACAACGGCTCGACCGACGGCTCACTCCACCTGCTTCGCGAGGAGCCTTTCGAGCACATCCGAACCATCGAAAACACCCTGAACCGGGGGTTCTGCGCCGCCAACAACCAGGGCATCCAGGCCGCCCAAGGCCAATTCATCGGCCTGCTCAACAACGACGCCGAGGCCGAACCACGCTGGCTGGAACAAGTGCTGGCGGCTGTCGAAAGCGACTCCGAAGTAGGCATGGCGGCGTCGAAAATCCTCACTTGGGAGAACCGCAGGGTTATCGACAAAACCGGTCATTTGATTTACCCCGACGGCCAAAATCGCGGCCGCGGCACCGGAGAGCCCGATCGCGGCCAATACGATCGCCTCGAAGAAACCGCCTGGCCGGATGGCTGCGCCGCGCTTTACCGCCGCTCCATGCTGACCGAGATCGGCGGCTTTGACGAAGATTTTTTTGCCTACGCCGACGACGCCGAGCTCGGGCTTCGGGGGCGAATCGCCGGCTGGAAGTGTCTCTATGTCCCGACGGCTATCGTTTACCACCACACGGGATCTACCCTAGGCCGTTATTCGGCCGAACGGCTGTTCCTGATCGAGCGAAACCGCCTCTGGCTGGCTGCTAAGCTGTTTCCTTTGAGCTTGTTAGCCCTGAACCCCGTGTATTTCGCGTTACGCGTCACCGCCACCGCCGTGTTCAGCTTCGGCGGGCATGGCGAAATAGCCCGCGCGACCTCGCGTCTGGGAACGGTGGGGCTGATAAAATGCCTGATCAGGGCCCAGTGGGCGGCGCTCGTTGGATTGCCCGCCATGCTGCGTAAGCGGCGCTCCGTGAATGCCTTCCGAAAGCTGACAGCCGCCCAAACCGCGGCTCTGATTCGGCGCTTCCGCATCCCGCTGCTGGAATTGGCTCGCGGTAGCCGCTAGCCCGCGTTTCCTTTTGTAGCCTCGTTTCCTCGGTGTCATATTGCCAGGTTCCCAGCCAGCCCAAAACGTCGAGCCGCAGATGTGTCCCCGCTGCGGTTGTGAACTCTATCTCACGCTTTTCCGTGGCACCGATCGCCTCTACCGCACGACGCAAGACCGCTTCAACTTGGTCGAATGCGCCGGCTGCGGCCTGATTCGGCTCGATCCGATGCCGACCCCGGCGGAGCTCGCCCGGTTCTACCCGAACGAGTACTGGTGGGACTCCAATGATTCGGCGGTCGACCGGCTGTCGGAAATCTACCGCCGCCTCGTCCTCCAAGACCACGTGCACTTCGTAACCCAGGGCGATCTGGAGCCCGGGCCGGTGCTCGATATCGGTTGCGGCGGCGGCTCGTTTCTTGCCGCGATCAAGCGGCGGGGCCACGAAGTCATCGGCATGGACTACTCCGCGCGCGCCGCGCGCATCGCCGGCGCCCAGCACGGTGTGCCCGCGGCCTGCGGGCGTCTGCCCGCGCTGCCGTTCCGGGCGCAATCGTTCAGCGCGGTCACCCTGTTCCATGTCCTCGAGCATGTGCCCGACCCGATGGCCTGCCTGCTGGCGCTGTGGGAGCTCCCCGCGCGCGGCGGCCGGCTCATCATCCAGGTCCCCAACGCTTCGTGCTGGCAGTTGTTGCTGCTGGGGGATAAATGGAGCGGCCTCGACGTCCCCCGCCACCTCATCCACTACCGCGCCGAAGATCTTTCAGACTTGCTGGATGCCTGCGGATTCGAAGTGCGCCGCGCCAAGTATTTTTCGCTGCGCGACAACCCGGCCGGGCTCGCCACCAGTCTCTGCCCGCAGCTCGAGCCGGTGGCAAGGCGTGTACGAAGAGTTCAGGAGTCCAAAGGGGGCAGGCTGCTCAAAGACCTGCTCTATTTCGCGCTCGTTGTCGCGGCAGTGCCCTTCACGCTGCTCGAAGCCGCGGCGGCGGCCGGTTCAACCGTGATGGTGGAAGCGGTGCGAAAAGGCGAGTAGCCAAATCCAGCGCAACGAGCAACCTCCTCCCGCTGACCGCGCGATCCGGCAGGCCGCCCCAGCCCAATCCGATCCATCACGAAGAACAATCCCCGGCTCAGCCACGGAATCGGCGCGTATCTCCCGCGAGGAGCAAGAGATAGAATAGAGGGCAGTTCGCGAGCGGGGAGTTTGCCCGCGCGCCGTTTTCCGCGAGGAGGATACCGTGTTCCGGCTGGACCATCAAAAATCCGTAGAGTTTTGTGACGGCCTGCGTCGCCGCGACTTTCTCCACGCCGGCTCGCTGGGCCTGCTGGGGCTAGGGCTGTCCGATTTCCTCGCTCTAAAGGCTCAAGGCGCGGTGGATCCTTCCAAAGACGTCAACGTCATCATGCTGTTCCTGGTGGGCGGGCCGAGCCAGCTCGACACCTGGGACATGAAGCCCGGCGCGCCCGCCGAAATTCGCGGACCGTACAAGCCGATCAAGACAAACGTCGCCGGCATCGAGATTTCGGAAATCTTCCCGCGCATGGCGCGCCACGCCGATAAATGGTCGCTGGTGCGAACGCTCTATCATAACGCCGCCGCCGTGCACGACACCGGCCACCAGATGCTGCAAACCGGGCGTCTGTTTCAGGGTGGCCTGCAGCACCCGCACATGGGCTGCGTGCTTTCGAAATTGCGCGGCGCAAAAGACGAAATGCCGGCGCACGTGTTGCTGCCCCGCCCCATCGGCAACACCGGCGGAAACATGCCGCACGGCCAGGACGCCGGCTACCTAGGCAAACACTTCGATCCGTTCGTGCTCAACGCCGATGCCTCGCCGCCCCATGAGGCAGCGTCCCCGATCGGCAGGGATGTTGCGTGCCCATCGTCGCAGCCGAATCTTGCAAGGCCCGGCATCTCCTCCGGCTCTCTGTCCGCCGTGCGCGTAGGCAGCGGACGCAACTGGCGCGAATTGATCGACGAATCGGTACGAAATCTCGAAACAACCAATGACGCCAGGCTCGACGACACAAATCAGCATCAAGCCTACACACAGATGTCCTCGGAGAAAGCACGAGCAGCGTTCGACCTCGCCGGCGAATCCGCCGAAACCAAAAAGCGTTACGGCCAGAACCGCTTCGGGCAAAGCTGTCTGCTCGCCAAGCGCCTAGTCGAATCGGGCGTGCGCTTCGTGACCATCAACATGTTCGAAACAGTCTTCGACGAAATCACCTGGGACATCCATGGATCGAGCCCCTTCAGCCCCATCGAATGCTACAGCAACCAGGTCGGCCCGATGTTCGACAACGCCTTCACGTCACTCATCGAAGATCTCGCGCAAACCGGAATGCTCGACAACACGCTGGTGCTCGCAATGGGCGAGTTCGGCCGCACGCCTAAAATCAACCCAGCCGGAGGACGCGACCACTGGCCCGGCTGCTGGCCGATGGTGATCGCCGGAGGCGGCATCCAGGGTGGAAGAGTTGTAGGCGAAAGCGATGCCACGGCCGCCGAACCAAAGACGAGACCGACGACGCCAGCCGAAGTAGCCGCCACCGTGTATCACGCAACCGGAATTGATCTAGCCACGCAATTGCCCGGCCCGGACGGAAAGCCAATAGGCATCGTGGACGACGGAGTTGAGCCGATCCACGAACTATTCAGTTAGTTAGCAGCGAAACGATATTGGCGGCTTGGCGATCAAGCCCGGACCCGCGCCTTTTAAGACGGGGAATCGTTGGGAAAGTCGTCCGCGGTCAGCCCGAACTCGGCGAGGACTTCCTCGATCGGGATTCCTTTGCCGCCTCGTTGCTGGAACCAGGCTTCGGAACGGGCAAGCGCTTGCCGTTCGGCGTTGGAGACTGGCTCGTCGTCGGCGGGAGCCTTGGCCACAGCTTGTAAAACCGGGTCTACGACGATCCGTTTTAGAATGCGGATCACGGCGGAAAGCTCCGACGGTTCCAATTGGTCGATCAGCTCATGCGCCTGCTGTTTTTCCGGTACAGCGTCCACGTCATTATGTTAGCTGGTTTCTGATTGCGAATGCGAGCTTCGGAGACGGCGCACAATCTGTCAGTAGCGTTCTGTTGTGGAGCCCGTGATAATCGCCTTTGCGATGGCGGACGCGTGCAACTCGCTCAACTCGGCGCGCTCATCGACCCGAAAGACGATGCAGCGATTTCGGGGGACTGGCCGGCTGCGTCACGCTCAAAGCAGGCAACCACTCGAGCGCTTCAGGCCCGGCCGCGTTCCTCCTTCGCCATCGCATAAAGGGCCTTGATGTACCCGATACTGTAAGCCCACCCTGTTTTGCGGTCCCCCACCATCGCCGGAACGTGGTCTGCGATCAAAATCCCTCGGAAGTCGACATCCACCAGCGTGCGCATGAGCTGCTTCATGTCCGTGTAGCCGTCGTCGATATAGGTTTCGACGAAATCGGGAACGGGGCCGGTGACATTGCGGAAGTGAATCTTCCAAAGCTTGTCCATCTTGGCGAATTCGCGGACGGCGTCGATGACGTTCTTGCCTGTGTGCGCGCCGCCTTCCATCCAAGTGCCGCAGCAAAGGCAGATGCCGACGTTGGGGCTGTTTGCGATCTCAAAGGCTTTCACGTAACCGTCAAACGTGCCGAACATGTGGCGCGGAACGCCGCCGAGTTCCGGCACCGGAGGGTCATCAGGATGCACGCCGATCCGCACCCCGGCTTCTTCGGCCACCGGAACGACTTGCTTGATGAAGTACGCCCAGTTCTCCCACAGTTCATCCTTCGAAAACTTGCGGCCATGCGAGAGCGGGCTTTCGAACACTTCACCCGCCCAATAGCCCTTGGCGGTGGACTGGTGAAAGGCCCGCGCGGAAGCGCCGCCGCGCGTCGTCTCGCGCTCGGAACTCCAGATGCCGTTACCCATGTGGGCATAGGTCGTGTAGTGGATGCCCGCTTTGCCGATGTTGCGGATGTAGCGCTTGTATTCCTCGATCTTTGCATCGCGCCCAGGCAGCCCAAGCGTCACTTCAGGCATGTTGTGAACGCTGGTGTCGCCCATGTTGGCGATCTTCAGGCCAGCCGCCTCAACGCGGCTCTTGTTCGAAGCGAAGTATTCGTAGGAAGTGTTGCGCCCGCCAATCGAGACGTACTCGACGCCCATCTGCCTGGCGAAGGTCAAATCGTCGTCGTCATATTCGTTTGGAATCTGCAATGAGATCTTGATGCCAGGCCCCCAAGGGAGAAGCTTGTTGACCTGAGCAGTGGCCGTTGCGGCGAAGGCAGTGGCTCCCGCGGCAAGGCGGAGAAGATCGCGGCGGTTGAATGCAGTCATGGGCAAGATCCTTTCGAGCCAATTATAGGCGGAGTTGCGGGCGGAACGCGCGCTTGCGGAAAAAGCCGTCGGTGAGTCCCGTCGGCAAGCGCCGTTGTCCGGAGTTCTTGGGGTGATTTTACGGAACAAGTTGTTGATTCTGAGGCATCAGAGGAAGTGTGACTGGTTTGTGTTGATTTTGGGCGCTGACCCCGCGGTTTCGTGGATTGTCCGGCGAGCCGCGTCATCTGGTACTCTCGGCGGAATGAAACTGCCGGGTGGCGAGCGGGCGGTAGTGGACGTTGAAAAACTGCGTACCTATTGCCTTGATCGCAGTCACTTGCGGGGCAGGCACAAGGCGCGGGTCTTTGCGGCGGCTCTGGCCTTTGATCAGCGAGATGCGGAGTACCTGCGCGAGAGTCTCTTGGCCGCGGCTCGGGAGAACGAAGCCACGAAAGGGTACTCCGACGAGTATGGGGATAGGCATACGATCGACTTCGAGCTGGAGCGAGGCGAGCGAAGTGCGACGATTCGAAGCGCCTGATCATTCGCGCGGGCGAACAGGTTCCGCGGCTCACGAGTTGCTATGTATTATGGAAGTGAGGTGCCGCATGGCCGAAATTGAGTTGCTCGCCGTGGTTGCGATTCTGGAGGACCTCCCCGAGCAGAGGCTTGAGCGGGGCCAAGTGGGAACAGTTGTCGAGAACCTCGGTCCAGATGTCTATGAGGTGGAGTTTAGCGACGACAACGGCCAGACCTACGCGTCGCTGGCGCTACGCGCCTCACAGTTACTGAGACTGCGCCACGAGCCCCGCCACCAAGCCGCCTGACGGCATCCGTTTCGATGAGTCTCTTGGCCACGTCGTGGGTAACTTGTAGCGTCCCGGCGCGTTCTTGCCTGGACTGCGTTCCTTCGGGCAAGTCGCCCGGGTGGTTGGGAATGGTTGTGTAGCGGTTCGTGGTGGCGTTGAACCAGATCTCGTGACCGCCGGCCACCTGACGGTCGAACTGGAATCCGAGCTTTTTGAGACGGCGAACAACCTCTCGGTAGCGAAATCCGGCGAGGCGGCCCAACTCAGGCCCCCACAACGATTGTATAGTCCTGGCGTTTGCTGCTGGAGGTTAGTGGAGGGATTTCTTCGCGTTCCCTGCGGGCTTCGATGAGTTTCTTGGCTACGTCACGGGCGATCTCCAGAGTTTCGGCGACGGTTCGGCCCTGGGCCACTAAGCCTGGGAGTTCCTCTGACGTGGCCAGATACACGCCCTCGGGAAGCTCTTCGACGTGGATTTGAATGGCGACTTCCATGCTTGAGTTGATGGTATCACGGCCAAAGTCACCCGAGGCCGGAGTGGCACGAGGGGTAGTGCCGCAGTCCGGGGTTAGTGGCGCCGGATTGGTTTACGGCGCCGCGCAGGCGGACGTGCGATATCCTGGTAAATCGCAAGGAAGCGAGGGCGAACCACATTGAGCGCGAACACTTATCAGCTCAAGATCACGCTACAAGAAATCCGTCCTGCTGTTTGGCGCCGGGTGCAAGTTCCAGGGACGTTGAGTCTCGCGGGGTTGCACTATGTCATTCAAATCGCCTTTGGCTGGACGGACAGCCACCTCCACGAGTTTTGCGTCGGGCCGCGGCGCTACGGCTTTCCCGACGAGATGGACGTGGAGACTGAGGACGATAGCGCAGTCACACTCGAGGAAGCAGTCGGCCCGGGGATCAATCACTTTCGGTACGTTTACGACTTCGGCGACGACTGGCTCCATGATGTGAAGGTGGAGAAGGTTCTGGCAAGCGATCTCACGAGGCCGGCGGTTTCTTGCCTGGCCGGCCGCAGAAAGTGCCCGCCCGAGGACAGTGGCGGTCCTTGGGGCTACACCCAGCTTCTCGAGGCGATCCGCGACCCCGGCAATCCGGATCATCGGGAGTTGCTCGGCTGGGTAGGCGGTCCGTTTGACCCGGAGTATTTTGATTTGGACGCGGTGAATCGGGAGCTGGTCGAACTATTCTCGAAACCAGCGCTGGGAGCGGCGGTTTAAGGCTATTCCATTTTCGCTGTCCATTCTCGTCATCCGAGCCCTCGCTTCAAGAAGGTCACGGATCAACCCGTTTGGTTTCGGTGCGCAACAGCCTCGACTATCGGGCCGTGGATCTACGCCGATCTCCCGGCGAGATTAGCTCGTCGTGCTAAAGCAACTTCTTAAACTCTTCCACCGCCAGTCCGGCATCTCGAACGATACCGCCCATGGTTACCGCGTGTACGGGATTGTTGAGCAGGATGGTCAAAAAGCGGGTCCCGTTGGACATCACGATGTGTTTGCCCTCTCGGACAATCCGGAAGCCGGCTTTCTCCAGGGCTCGGACGGCTCGGAGGTGAGGGACTCCGGGAATCTTGGGTAATTTAGACCGCCACCTCGACTTCGCGGACATCGGCGCTGCCGAGGGAGTCGCGGACCGCCGACAAATACTCCCGAATGGCTTCGCGGATATTATCGAGAGCTTCCTGTTCGGTCGCCCCTTGGGACCAGCAGCCGGGCAGCCCAGGGCAGCCGACGCTGAAGCCTTCCTCGGTCTGCTCTAACACCACTGTATAGGTCGAAGACTTCACTTGGCGGCCTTTGCCGTACAGTATAGCTGGCGCGGGGGCGCTTAGAGGAGCCTGGTGTAGCTTTCGCAGTGAGGATTATCGGAACCGAACCTCCGACGTGGAATGACTCCATGCTGTTGATAACGAATAACTTACACGATCCTGAGGCTGTCACGTTTTCCGACCAAGGAACAGGCCCCTCTCGGCTACACGATCACCTTGCCAAGTTATTTGTTACAAGCTATTTGTAGGTGGCTGAGGCTATCGCGCTTTCTAGATCGGCGGCTTCAAAGACGGAGTGGGGAAATGGATCAAGCATGGTTCGAAATGGAGGAGCTTCGCAAGAAGAGCATTGATTCTGCCGTGTGGGTTCCTCTCCGTTGGATCGGAACAATAGCGTTGACCGGGAGTGTGGGGCGACTCGGATTCCGCCAGGAGTTCATTGATCTTGCAGCTTTGGCAGTGCCACACGCACAAGCCACCAGTGCGAAATCTCTTAGCTGGGAGGATGTCAACCTTCGCAGCCCGCATCGTGGTGGGACCGTGAACGGTCAGTACGTGCCCGCCGACGAATTCAGAGACGATCAGACTCAGGTGAGTGGGGTGTGGCCCGTACTAGTGCAACAAGGTAACGGCCAAACGCCTCCGGAATGGCACCTGCATCAGGACTTAGTGATTACCCTCGGGCTAAAGCGAGAGGGCGATATTTGGGTCGCAATCGATGAGGGGTATATCGAAGTTGCCCGGCTACGGCGCGAACAGGACCGGCCCATTCTATTGGAGATTCGTGCGGAGCACTTCAAGGACTATCTTTGCGCAAGGAAAATGGGATTGCTCGTATCGTCGTACCATAGCCGCGAAGAGATCACGGAAGACGCGACTCACATCCTCTGGCCAACTGCGCCCGCGTACGAAGAAGCTGGTCCAAATTATCTATGGGAGGGCTGGCGGAGAGAGATTCACGAAGGGGGGATGCCATTCGGGTCATCGTTCGCTGCGATCCGCCTGGGCCGAGCGGATAGCTCTGAGGAGGACATACCAACCATTAGTTCCGGTGACGAGAACATCACATGCGAGACACAGGCGGGGCATCACAGCGGCAGGAAGCTCGTACGGGTTGAAGGCAGGTTGTGGAAGAAGGACTGGGTGAGTCCCTCTTCGCAAAGCCAACGAGTAGGAGGTGATGATGTTTCACCCTCTGTCTCATTCCTTACGGACAACAAAGGCACAAGGGAGACTTGCGATAGCTTGACTGGCGGTGGCCGATGGCTTTGGTTCAAGCCAGGAATAATCATGTGTCCCGCCTCAGCTGGAAATGGAGAAGGTGTTCTGCCGTTAAGATAGCGGAGA
>JBBDWJ010000337.1:0-11750 GCA_040902925.1 Bryobacterales bacterium
CGTTCCGACGTTGAGTTGAAAGTCCACACGCGCGACTTGGCCCACTTCGAGGTTGACCTGCGGACGTTCCGTGGGCGCGAAGCCCTCGGAAGAACATAGGATCTTGTACTGCCCTGGGTTCAAGGCCGGCACGACGTAGAAACCGGCGGCGTTCGAAGAAACGTTGGTGGCTACGCCGGTGCTAAGGTTCGTGAGTTGGATTTGAGCGCCCGGGATCACGGCGCCGCTATTGTCGGTGACCACGCCCTGAAAGCTCGAGTTCTGAGCCAGAGCGCACACCACCCAAACAGCGGCCAGGAAGGCCGCACGCAGGACTGTCGACATAGACTAACCTCCTAGCCTCTTCACAGAAGCCGTTGATTCATTCTAGCTGCGGGCCGGGCATGACGTATACTCGACCCGTACGTCGTCGCGGCTTCGCCCTGGCTACGAATTGCCATGCCCAGGAGAGAGACTGCCGGACAGTTGCTACCGGCTCTCCCGTGTGTCAATGAAGTTGCTAACGCAACCCGGCTGTAATGGTAGCCGCGAATCGCGAAACGCCCGTGCGATTAGCTTGGCTAGCCGCCGTTTCAAAGCGGCAGACCGGCCGGAGCGCCGGGCCTACTTACTTAATGGACCACTCTGGTCTTTTGGTTCATATAGTCCATGAGCAAATACTGCCCTAAGGTGTAGGGCGTCGTGAAGTACGCTTTGCCGCGGCAGATCTGCGTTATTTTTTGGACGAACTGCACCATGGCATAGTCGCGCGCCAGCATGAAGGTGTTGATGAGGACGCCGCCGCGCTTGCATTTGTGGACTTCCTCGAGCGTGCGGCTGATGACCAATGGATCGAGGCCGAACGGGTTCTTGTAAATACGTCCGTCTTCGAGCGTCAGCGCCGAGGGCTTCCCGTCGGTGATCATGATGATCTGGCGCATGTCTTTGCGCTGCCGGCGAAGAATCCGCTGCGCGACGATCAACCCTTCGCGCGTGTTGGTATAAAACGGGCCGACCTGCACGCGGGCCAGATCGGACAACGGTATCTCTTCCGCCGAATCGTGGAACAACACCAGGTTCAGCGAATCGCCGGGATACTGCGTGCGGATCAGGTGCGACAGCGCCAGCGCGACTCGTTTCGCCGGTGTGAAACGGTCCTCGCCGTAAAGAATCATGCTGTGGCTGCAGTCGAGCATTAGCACGGTAGCGCAGGAGCTTTGGTATTCGGATTGACGGACCATCAGGTCCGGGTATTCGAGATTCAGCGCGGCGCCGCCGAGCCCTTCGCGCTGAATGGCGTTGGAAATCGTGGCGCTGACATCAAGGTTGAAGGTGTCGCCGAACTCGTACTGCTTCGATGAGCCGGAAGTCTCGACGCCGGTAGCCATTTCGCGCGTGTCGTGGCTGCCGAGGTTCGCTTTTCCGAGCGATCCCATCAGGTCTTTGAGCGTCTTATAGCCCAGAAAATCGAGCGCTTTGTCGGTAACCTCGAAACGCACATTCAGGCGCGAGTTGTCCTCGCCGAGTTGCCCTCCGCCGGTCTTTTCAACCTTGCGCTCCCCTGCCTCGCCCGGTTCGCCGATGCTGACGTAGCCTTCCTCGGCCAGCTTTTCGGTCAGCCTGTCGATCAGGTTCTGCATTTGCTCGGCCGACATCTGGTTCATGCGCTCCATCATTTCCTGGAGCTGCTCTTCGCTAAAAAGCTCGCCGCTTTCGAGCGCCTGGCGAATGGCGTCCTGGAGTTGATCGAGCGACTGCTCGTTCATCTCGTTGAACTCCATGAACTGGCTCTCGAAGCCGCTTCGCAGAAAGAAATCCTGCAGGGCGCGCATCAGGTCTTCGCCGCTGATGCCGAAGTCGTCGCCGAGGTACTTGGTGTAATTGATGAATTTCATGCGGTTACCGCGAGACAGACAATCCTGTCTGTCAGCACGTCTCCGTGAATACCTGATCGGCGTTCATCCCTACCCTGTTCATTGCAGAGAGCCCGGCGTCTCGAACCAGGTCACTGCGGTTCTCCAAGCGGCAGGCGGACAGACAGGATTGTCTGTCCCACCGCGTCAATTGTAGTTTCTGCGCCGGCCGCCTCTGCCTCCTGGAAAATCCTGCTGCTCGGGTGCCTCCCGTTTCTGCCGTTTCTCGATCTGGTAACCGAGCTCTTCGCTGCGGCTCAGCCGGCGGTGAGCATACAGGCCGTCGAGAACAAACTCCCCGGCCGAGGCGAGCATCTCGGGACCGTCATGATCGCTCGGAACCAGACGCGAAGCCAGCTCAACCAGGCCTTGAATACCTTCAATTTGCTCAACGACTTTGGCGGCCGGGCTGTTGTCGCTAAGCTTCAGTGAGCCGCCCATCTCGAACCACTGCACGATCTGCGAAACGTTGTCGCCCGTATAGTAGCGGTCATAGACGCGGCCGACCGCGGCGCGAATCAGCTCGTGGGCCACGCTGTCGGCGCCGCGCAGCTCGCCTTCATACTCCAGCTCGAACTTGCCTGTAATCGAAGGCAGCGCGGCATAGATATCGCCAACGCGCGGCACGATCTTCGCCTCGCCGCCATGGAAGGCGCGGCGCTCAGCGTTCGAGATCGCGTTCTCCATGCAGGAAATCGACAGCCGCTGCGAAACGCCGGATCGCTTGTCGATTTTCTTGTCCTCGCGCGCCACCCAGGCGATCGTCTCGACGATCTCACGCAGAAAATCGGGGACATACAACTCGCCGCCCGGCGTGGTGCGCTCGGCATGACGCTGCTCCCAGGCCTCCTGCCGCGTGATCTCGATGGCGTGCTCGATCGACATCGGATAATGCGTGCGGATCTCGCTGCCGATGCGATCTTTGAGCGGCGTGATGATCTTGCCGCGCGCGGTGTAGTCTTCGGGGTTGGCGGTGAACACCAGCAGCACATCGAGCGGCAGGCGGATCGGGTAACCCTTAATCTGCACGTCGCCTTCCTGCATGATGTTGAACAGGCCGACCTGGATCTTGCCCATCAGGTCGGGCAGCTCGTTAATGGCGAAGATGCCGCGGTTGGCGCGCGGCAGCAGGCCGAAGTGAATCGTCAGCTCGTCGCCCAGCTCGTGCGCTCCCTTGAAGGCTTTGATGGGGTCGACGTCGCCGATCATGTCGGCAATCGTCACGTCCGGCGTGGCGAGCTTTTCGACATAGCGCTGCGAAGGCGTCAGGTAGGCGATCGGCGTTTCGTCGCCGCTCTCCTCGACGATCAAGCGCCCTTTCCGCGACAGCGGCTGGTAGGGGTTGTCATGGATCTCGGTGCCCTGGATCGCAGGCAGATAGGGGTCCAGAAAACCGGTCAACTCGCGGAGGATGCGGCTCTTCGCCTGACCGCGCAAGCCCAGCAAAATGAAATTGTGCTTCGACAGCAGCGCGTTGACGATCTGGGGCACAACCGTGTCGTCATAGCCCAAAATGCCGGGGAAAAGCGTCTCGCCGGCCCGCAGCTTGCGAATCAGATTCTCGCGGATCTCGTCTTTGACGGAACGGCTCAGCAGCCGCTTTTCGCAGAATTCCGAGCTGCGCCGCAGCTCGCCAAGCGTTCGGGGAAGTTGTTCGATGGCGGTGATCGCGGTCATAGAAAAAAACCAGCCCCCTGCATGAAGATAAGTAGCGGCGCACCGTCGCTGCAGAGCCGTGTGCGCCGGCGCGCGGCCGGCAAACAAGCCTCGGGAGAAGCCTGAAACGGCGATTTACCGGTCAGGCCGCGCACTGGGCGTCTCTGGAGAAATCCAAAGCCCCCAACCCGTGTTTGTCGAGACGCTGGGACCGCCGCGGCTGTTTCGCGGAGGGGCGAAACGAGGCTCAAACGTGGCGCACCTGTCATCGCGGCAGCCCTTCCGGAGTCTTTGCACAGCCGTCTCCGCTATTGTAACCCTCGCTCCCCTGGCCGCGAAGTATGGTTTCCCTCGCTGGCGAACTCCACGCTGACCACGCCCGCGCCGCCGCGGACACAAATCTTCGGCGCCGCCCCCTCCACCCATCGTCAGTACCTGACGGATCTGTTACTTTGTTATTTAAAATGGATTTCGAAGTACACGCCCGCCGCCTGCAAGACATAGGACTGAACGCCTACGAATCGCGGGCTTATCTGGTCCTGATCGGCCACCCGCATTTCAAAGCGCTGGAGGTCGCCGGCCGCGCCAATATTCCCCGCCAGAAAATTTACGAAGTTCTCGACAGCCTGATCGAGAAGGGTTTCGTGCAGGTCGTGCAGGGCAAGGCCAAGCAGTTTTCGGCGGTCGAGCCGCAACTGGCGCTCGGCGGATACCTGACACGGCGCAAGGACTCCTTCGAGCGTCAATGGCAAGAGCGCAAGAGGCTGTCCGAGCTGCTGCGCGATGACCTCGCGACAGTCTTTGCCGACGGCAATCAGGGGCGCGGCCCGCTCGACTACCTGCGCATCGTGAACGACAACGCCCAGATCGCCGAAGAGTACCGCCGGCTGCTGGTGCAGAGCTCGAAAGAATATCTGGAATTCGCCAAACCGCCGTTCGCGGTCGATCCGGTGGGTGAACCGATGGTCGAGGAGCTCGCCTCCAAGGGCGTCGAGACCCGCCTGCTATTCGATAGCCGGGTTCTCGAGACCGAGGGAGAACGCGAGAAGCTCGCCCGCCTGGCAGCCGCGGGCGCCGACGTGAAGCTGGCCGAAGGACTGCCGATGAAGCTGGCCTTGTTTGACGAGCGGCGCGGAATGATTTCGCTCGACGACCCGGTGGTGAGCCATCCCCAGATTACCGCTCTTGTATTCGATCACGAGAGTCTGGCGTCGGCGATGAAGAGCCTGTTCAGCGACTTTTGGAAACGCGGCAAACCGCTTTAGAGGCAGCTTAGTCCAATCCGCCAAGCGCTTCCACGCCCGGCAGCTTCTCTCCTCCTAAAAACTCCAGCGACGCTCCGCCGCCCGTGGAGATGTGGGTGATATGGTCGCCGACGCCCGCTGTCTTAATCGCTTTCTCCGAATCGCCGCCGCCGACGATACTGACAGCGCCCGAACACGCCACGGCGCGGGCGACCTCGAGGGTTCCTTGAGCGAACGGGGCGATTTCGAACACACCCATCGGTCCATTCCACACGATCATTTTCGCCTTGGAGATTTCCGAGGCATAGGCTTTGATGGTTTGTGGTCCAATGTCGAGCCCCTTCCAACCGTTGGGGATCGGCTCGCTCGCTCCATCGACGACCTTGGTTTCGGCGTCCGCCTTGAGTTCCTTGGCGATCACGTGGTCCACGGGCAGCACGAGCTTGTCGCCGCCCTGCTCGAGCAGTTGCTTCGCGAAATCGAGCTTGTCTTCCTCGACCAGCGATCCGCCGGTTTGCTGGCCCTTGGCCTTCATGAAGGTGTACGTCATGGCGCCGCCGATGAGCACCTTGTCGGCGAGGCCGAGGAAGTTGCGCAGGAACTGGATCTTGTCGGATATCTTCGCGCCGCCGACGATGGCGACGTAAGGGTGCTCGGGTTTCGAAACGGCTTTCGAAAGGTAGTTCAGCTCTTTTTCCATCAGCAAGCCTGCCGCGGATTCTTTGACGTGTTCGACCATACCGGCGGTCGAGCCGTGGGCGCGGTGCGCCGCGCCGAAGGCGTCATTGACGTATACATCGCACAACGCGGCAAGCTGTTTTGCGAAGTTCGGATCGTTGGCTTCTTCGCCGCCGTGAAAGCGCAGGTTTTCGAGCAGCAGAATTTCGCCCGGCTTGAGATTTTCGGCGAGCTTTTCGACCCCCGGACCTATACAATCCGGCGCCTGCTTCACCGGCTTGCCGAGCAGCTCGCCCAGCCGAGCGGAAACGGGCGCGAGACTCATCTTCGGGTTGGGCTTCCCTTTGGGGCGGCCGAGGTGCGAAGCGAGAATCACGGCGGCGCCCTTCTCGAGCGCCAATTGAATCGTCGGCAGCGCCGCGCGAATCCGCATGTCGCTGGTAATCTTCGTGCCGCTATCATCGAGCGGGACGTTGAAGTCGACGCGGATGAATACGCGTTTGCCTTTGAGGTCGAGGTCGCGAATGGTCTTGAAGGGCATGGTGAAGTTGGACCTGTGAATTGTGGATAGGGAGGCCGGTCAACGGCGCGCCAGAGCCCGCGGACTTTCGCCCGCGGCTCCACCGCTGGTTACGCTTTATCCGTGGCTTTCAGTTGGCCAAGGGAAGAACAGACAGGATTGTCTGTCCCGCTTAGTTCAGGCCTTTTTGGGCTAACAATTTGACCAAGTCGACCACGCGGCTCGAATAGCCCCACTCGTTGTCGTACCAGGTCAGTACTTTGACCATGCGGGTTCCCATGACGCGCGTCATGCCGGCATCGACGATCGAAGACCGCGGGTCGCGCATGAAATCCGTCGAAACCAACTCCTCCTCGGTGTAGCCGAGAATGCCTTTCAGCGGACCATCCGCCGCGGCTTTCAGCTTCGCGTTCACTTCCGCGGCCGTGGTGTCTGTCTTGAGCAGCGCCACCAGGTCAACGACAGAAACGTTCGGCGTGGGCACACGCATCGCGAATCCGTCGCATTTGCCCTTCAGCTCGGGCATCACCAGAGAGATCGCCGCGGCGGCGCCGGTCTTGGTCGGGATGATGTTGAGCGCGGCGGCGCGGGCTCGCCGCAGATCCTCATGCGGCAAGTCAAGCGTGCGCTGATCGTTGGTATAGCTGTGCACGGTCGTCATCGTGGCGTACTCGATGCCGAAGCTGTCCTGCAGCACCTTGGCGACCGGAGCCAGACAGTTGGTCGTACACGAAGCGTTCGAAATCACATGGTGCTTGGCGGGGTCGTACTTGTCGTCATTGACGCCGAGCACCACAGTGATGTCCTCCTCCTTGGCCGGGGCGGAAATAATCACTTTCTTCACGCCATCGCGCAGGTGCTTCGCGGCAACAGGTCCTTTGGTGAACAACCCCGTCGACTCGACGACGATTTGCGCGCCCACCGTGCCCCACGGAATCTGGGCCGGGTCGCGCTCGGCGAACACCTTCAATAATTTGCCGTCGACCAGGATGCCATCGTTGGTCGCCTTGACTTCGGCCGCCAACGTCCCCAGTACCGAATCGCGCTTCAGTAAGTGGGCCAGCGTCTTGGTGTCTGTAATATCGTTGACCGCAACGATGTCCACGTCGGGCGAACCGAGCGCCGCTCGAAAGACGTTTCTGCCGATGCGTCCGAATCCATTGATTGCAACTTTGACTGCCATGGTCTCTTTTTTGTTCTCCTAGTGATAGAAAGGTAGCGCGCCAATCGTTCGCCGCGCCGCGTTGATCCTGTTGAGGAACCGCCCCGAGAAGGAGCGTCCGATGAAACTGTTGCCGCCGGGCCCGGCCGGGAATTCCGGCGGGAGAGGCGAACCCGCGTGCCTGGCGGGTTTTACGGCTGCTGTTCGACCGGCTCCGGCCGAACTTCGCCGCCCAAGTTGGCGTAGGAATCTTTGACGGAAATCACTTTGCCGTCTTTAAAGGTGATAAAGACAATGTTACCCGGTGGCTGGCCATAGATCCAGTCCTCGGTCTCGACGCCTTTTTCGAAATCGCGGACCCGCTTGCCGGGACGGCCCTTCGCCAGCAACACCATGTCTTGATCCATATCGGCGACAACGCGCTTCTGCTCGATCGCCTCCTGGAATTCCTTCGGCAGCTTGTCCAGATACAACTCGGTGGCGGAGCGCTGCTCGAAGTCGAGAATCGGCTGCAGCATCTGCTTGAACTCAGCGGCGGTTTTGTCTGGCACCTCGCCCTCGAACAGCAGCGCGATCGTTGTGCCCCCTGGAGCGTGAGTTTCCTGGCCTTGACCCATCGTGCTCATCTGGGATGTGCCGCTGACCTGAATGCGGTGCCACCACTTGGCGCCGCCGTTCAGGCCATGATTGATCACCAATACCAACTGATCCTTCTTGAACTCGACCTTGGTGATCTGAGCCAAATCGCCCAACCGCGCAGCCGGGCCGTATTTTTGTAGCGCTTCCAACCAGGTCGTCTCGGCCTCGACGACCCCTTTGGGGGAAAGCGGCAAGGGTTTCTTGGACCGCGGAATCAGAATTTTCGCCGTTCCGTACTCGGCCACCAGGCCGCGGATAATGACGGCCCGCTGCTCGGCGCTCAGCTTGGCCTGCGCCGGGAGGGAGGCCGCGAGCATGGCCGCGATGGCGGCAAAGAGACTTATTTTCCGCATTCCCCTTGCTCCCTTTGGCGGCAAACAATTTTATCTGCCGTAATATTTCTCCGACGGGCTCTCTCTGGGCCGCGCCCTAAAAACTCTCGTCGCGTGGCGTGCCGGACCTCAAGTCGAAACCCGCTGGAATCGCGCCCGTCTGCGAGCCGGCAGCCGATGGAGCATCGCGGTCCCAAAGCACAGGCTCTTCGTTCGAGCGCAACGGCAAGCGCCACAGCAGCACGCCGGCGGCGATCACCGCGAAGGTCGAAAGCACACTCGCTTCGGGCCCATACTCCGCGCCGCTCCACAGAGCCGGCCCGACCGGGACGACTTCCATGCCCGTCAATCTAATTGTAAGCCCACTGATGTTGGCTCCCAGGCAGGCCAGTGAAAAATTCCAGCCGAAATGCATGCCGGTGGGAATCCACAGCGAGCGCTGGCGCAGCAGCGGCACGCCAAACAGCAGCCCGAAAAGCACCGTGTTTACGATGCCGACCGTCGAGGAGTTGGGGTTGCTCGCGTGAACCAGGCCGAAAACCACCGAACTGAGAATCATGGCGCCCCAGGCGTGCGTGCCGCGCATCAATTGCTGTAAACCGTAGCCCCGGAACATCAGCTCCTCAGAGGCGGCTGCCGAGGCGATCACCAAAAACCCCACCACGAGCGTCGGAGCCCAAACCACCTCGCTCAGCGAACCCTGCACCGTACCGTATTCGATCTCGACCCAGCCAACCATCCACTGAAAGCCGATGATGGCGGCGCTGAGGCCGCTTCCGACGACAATTCCGAAGACCAGGTGCCGCGCGCCCAGCCCGTTGAGGGGCAGGCCCACGGCCGAGAGCGGCCGCCGGTCGGCGATCGTCAGCAACAGGACCGTGGCGCCGACCGTAGCCGGCAGGAACATCAACGCGCCCTCTGCCAGTTCATTGTCCGCAAGCCAGGGCAGGCCCGCCACGACAAAAGCGAACGCCGCGGCAAACGCAACAGTCAGTACAAGGAACAGCAGCAAACGCCCGATCGAGGACCAGAAGGGGCGTGCATGGCGACGGTGCGGAATCGGCGGAGGAAGTGAACCCAGCGGCGGGGCGGACGAACCAGGCGGCAGGGGAGCGGCAGACTCGTGGGCGAAGCTATGCGGGGGGTCGTGCTGCATGAAGGGTGGCTCAGTCCGGGTCGCGTCTTTGGATCATAGCGGTTTGACAGCGTTGAGGGCTTGCTGTCGCCAGCGGCAACATGCGCCTTGGTTGGCCCAAACCGGCATGCAAAAACGCCTGCCCTGGCTGGCAAACCGGTACAGACACGTTTAACGTAAGGTCTGTGACAGAACTGGTCTTCGAAATTACCCAGGAGGCCGACGGCGGCTACTGCGCCGAGTGCCTAACCGAAAACATCTTCACGCAAGGGGATGGCTGGGAGCAGCTTCGCGCAAACGTAAAAGACGCCGTGGCGGCTTTCTACTTCGACCAACCCAGCCCCGATCGGGTTCGCCTTCATCTCGTCCGCGACGAAATGCTCGCCCTGCGATGAAACTCCCTGGCGACCTATGAGAACAGTCGCCGGGCCGCAGCCGGCTTGCCGAGATCTTCCGCATTCGCCATCGCCAAATCGTATCCTCCGGACCCGGAGTTAGTTTCTCGACCCTCAACCAGGGCGAAAATCCACCACCTTTTCGTCCGCTTCAAACAACGCCAGGCCGGGCTTGCCAGCCGCTTCGCCGAGCCGCTGAGCGATTGCGGCGGTGTCGTCTTTGCTCCAGCCGACCGACGTCGTGGCAATCTTGCCATCCTGCTCAATCAAGAAAGCCGTCGGAACGTGGGTGATCCCATAGAGGTCCGATACGGCAAAACCCTCATCCTCGGGATCAAACAGCGTCGGCAGCGCCTCGACTCCAAATTCGCGCGCGAAAGCGCTGGTGTGGGCAAGAGAGTTCTGCGAGATCGACCACACGCTCAGAGGGGCTTCCCCCAGACGCTTGTGAAGCCGTCCGAAAAAGGGCAGTCCGTACTGGCAGGTGGGGCAGGAAACCTTAAAAAAGACCAGCAACACCGGTCCCTTAGCCAGGCCCTCGGCGACCGAGTGCACGTCGCCGTGGGCATTCGGCAGGCTGAATTCGGGCGCGGCCGCCCCTGGTTCCAAAGCTGCCATCGATTTCCCTTCCCCCGGGCCCATCACGAACGCGCGCCCTTTTTGAATTCTAGCAAGGCGGGTTTCGGACGCCGGGAAAGCGCCGCCGCATCCAGTAGAGCGTCGTCAACGCGATGAGTTTCCAAATCGTTGCTCGGAGCGCGCTTCGTAGCGGCTCGATCCGGCCGCATCCCCAGGATCTGGAGGGTGCTCGCCACCCCCTTCTGAGCTAGCGACAGCGCGGTTCTCGAACAACCGCCCCGTGTTAGTCTGAGGAGAGTTTTCGCGCGCCGGCGGGGCAGTTTTTTGTTCGTCCGGGAATCCCGGTTGGTGCCGAAGCAGGAGGTCTCAATGAACGAAGGCAATGGCAACGACAGCGGGGCGAACGCAAGCAGGGACAAGAGCAACGGCAATCCACTCAAGAGCGTCGAAGAGTGGGATGACTACGTTCAGGATCGCTACCGCCCCGACCGCCAACGGAACGAATTTCGCGACTACGAGGACACCACCGACGGCGTGAGGGAGTTCTACCGCCTCAACCACGAGCAGCAGACCTTCGACTTCGTCAAGAAGCAGCACGAGACCTACCTGCCGTTGCGCCACGAAAAAGTCCCCATGTGGGACGTCTTGTTGCGCCTCAACGAGCTCGTCGACGACAGCGATCCCGACACCGACCTGCCGCAGATCGTTCACGCGCTGCAGACCGCCGAGAAAATTCGCGAGGACGGCCACCCCGACTGGTTCTCGCTGATCGGCCTGATTCACGACTCCGGCAAGATGCTGTGCTTCTACAACGAGCCCCAGTGGGCCGTCGTCGGCGACACCTTCCCGGTTGGCTGCGACTGGTCGGAAAAGATCGTCTTTTCGGATTTCTTCAAGAACAATCCCGACGCCGGCGTGGATGAGTATCAAACGGAGCTAGGCGTCTACGAAAAGAATTGCGGCCTCGACAACGTGATGCTCTCCTGGGGTCACGATGAATACATCTATCAAGTGATGAAGGATTCGAAGATTCCCGAAGAGGGACTCTACATGCTGCGTTACCACTCCTTCTATCCCTGGCATCGCGAAGGCTCCTACCGCCACCTGATGAACGAGAAGGACCATCAGATGCTGCCGTGGGTAAAGAAATTCAGCGGCTACGACCTGTATTCGAAGAGCGACACGGTTCCGAAGGCGGAGGAAGTCAGGCCGTACTACCAGGGCCTGATCGACAAGTATTTACCGGCCACTCTGAACTGGTAACAGTGATCTGACTACTCGTGCCGGCCCTGGCGGGTCGCGCAACCGCCCCGTGGGGCAGACATGCTGCGTGCCTTTGGCGTTTAGCCCTTTGCGAAAACCGCTGAGGGACACAGGCACGACGAAAGACAAATCACAAAAAGCAGCGGCCCGGTTGGGGTCTGGGAGGCCCGTTCACGGGCCTTATTCCGGCGCAGCCGGATTGTAGGCCGGTCGTTTACGGCCGGTATGCCGCACCCGTTCCCTTTCCCTCAGCCC
>JBBDWJ010000338.1:0-11695 GCA_040902925.1 Bryobacterales bacterium
TGTCTTACTGCTCCCAGCCTTTGGCCCGCTCCAGCGCCGCCTGCCAGCGACCCCGCAATTCGGCCGCTTGCTCCCGCGGCATCGCCGGCTCGAAGCGGCGGTCAACGGCGACGTTGGCCCGAATATCATCCTGGGCCTTCCAGACTCCCGTGGCGAGCCCGGCGAGATAGGCCGCCCCCTGCGCGGTGGTTTCGGTCACAGCCGGGCGCACGATCGGCGCTCCAAGAATATCGGCTTGAAACTGCATCAGCAGGTTGTTCGCCGCCGCTCCGCCATCGACGCGCAGCTCCTGAATGTCGATGCCGGTGTCGTCTCGCATCAACTCGAGAATATCGGCCACCTGGTAGGCGATGCCTTCGAGCGCGGCGCGGGCTATGTGCGCGCGCGTGGTGCCGCGGGTGATGCCGGCGAGAATTCCACGCGCGTAGGGGTCCCAATGCGGCGCTCCCAGGCCGGCAAACGCCGGCACCAAGTAGACGCCGCCGTTGTCTTTGACCGACGCGGCGAGCGGTTCAATTTCCGAAGCGGTGCTGATCAGGCCCAGCCCGTCGCGCAGCCATTGCACGACGGCGCCGGCAATGAAGATGCTGCCCTCCATGGCGTATTCGGTGCGCCCGGCGAGCTTCCAGGCGACGGTCGTGACGAGGTTCTTGTTGGAAAGCGTGGCCTCGGCGCCGATGTTCATCAACGCGAAGCAGCCGGTGCCGTAGGTGTTTTTGGCCATGCCGCGGTCGAAGCAGAGCTGGCCAAACAGCGCGGCCTGCTGGTCTCCGGCCACGCCCGCAATCGGCACGCCCCGAACCTCGCTAACGGCGGCTTCGGCATAGACCTCGCTCGACGAACGCACCTCGGGCAGGAGGCTTCGCGGCACGTCGAGCATCGCGAGCAGCTCGTCGTCCCACTCGCCGCTGCGGATGTTATAGAGCATCGTGCGCGACGCGTTGGTGGCGTCGGTGGCATGCAGGGCGCCGCCGGTCAGCTTCCAAATCAGCCACGAATCCACCGTACCGAAGGCCAGTTGGCCAGCTTCGGCTTTCTGCCGCGCCCCCTCGACGTTGCCGAGCAGCCAGGCGATCTTGGTCCCTGAAAAATAGGCGTCGATGACGAGGCCGGTTTTTTCGCGGACCATGGATTCGCGGCCCTCGGCACGCAGCCGGTCGCAGATCGGCGCGGTGCGGCGATCCTGCCACACGATGGCGTTGTGAATTGGCTCGCCGCTTTGGCGGTCCCACAGCAGGGTTGTTTCGCGCTGGTTGGTGATGCCAAGGGCGGCGACGTCCCGCGGCGTGAGGCCGGCTTTCGCCAAGGCTTCGGCGGCCACCGCGATTTGCGAGCTCCAGATCTCGTGCGGATTGTGCTCCACCCAGCCGGAGTTGGGGAAAATCTGCTCGAACTCGCGCTGCGCGACGGCGGTGATATTGCCCTCCGGGTCGAAAACGATGGCGCGGGAACTGGTTGTGCCCTGGTCGAGGGCGAGAATCGATGCCATGAACGTTACTCCTGAGGCGGCTGGGATTCAGGAAGGCTAAAACAAGTGCCGGTTTAGCCCTATTTTTGCGGTTCGCTGACCCGGCCGCCGGCGGGGACCGAACGCGGGCCGAAAAAGGTTTCCACTGTAGCACGACTGTTGCGGACCCTGGCCTAGGAGCGTTTGGTGCAACCGAACATCGGCCCGGATCATCTGAAACAGCTGTGGTTTATGGAGCTCATGCGGCATTTCACCCAACGCAGGCCGCTGGACCTGCGGGCCAAAACCCAGTTCTTGCCGCACAACGCCCCGTCACGCCGGGATTTTGCTCGGATGGTGTGAAATCTTTACCGGGAACGCGCGATCTGGCCAGGAGACGTGTTGAAAGGAAAGGGCTTCCAACGGCGCGTGTGGTTTGGAAGTGTAGTTGCACCTAGAGAGCGTGGGTTGAAGCAGAGTCGAAGTTGGGCTTCAGCCGAAGGGCGAAAATGATAAACAAGGGCATAAAAAATAAAGGGCTGTGGGTTCGGGAGCTCAACCCCGGGGAACTGCTTTCGATGACCACGCGGAACCGCTCGTATTGGCTGACGTACCTTGGCGAGGGCAAGGGTCTGCTGTCGGGCCACCCGGCGTATTGCCAGTCGCCAACGCCGGTTCGGATCGAGGGTTCGACCTGGGGCGGCTCAGTGATCGAGTCGAATTTCCTTGGCGAGGGCATGCATGTCGAGTTCGTGATGCCTGACGGGCAGACCATGACGACTTCGACCGTGTATGAAATCAAGCGCGAACCCGTCATGATGCCCCTGGCGGCCTGACGCTGGCCGCGCGCACCGGTCGGGCAAGCGCATCAGGACACTTCCAATCCATAACGTTCCGCCGCACACGCGACGACGGCGTGGTACCCAAGACAGAGGGGCGCGTTTATTGTTGCGGCGCGATTGGTTTCTCAGGATATCTTTCCGTGCTGTGTTTGACGGCGGCGTCGGTTCGCGGCCGCTGGATTCCCACGACATCGTAGTTTCCACCCTTGTCGCGAATGGCGACCACCACCGGCTCGGCCCAAAAGGGGTTGCCGGAATGGCGGCTGTGGATTCTCGCGATCGCGTAGCGGTATCCGGCGTCGTCCTTGGGTCCCCAGACATCCGCGGGTACTTTCAGCATTTTGTCCGCCACGCGGACCTGCCCACCCACGGGTGTTTCTTTGTTCGCCAGATTATCGAGCTGCGCCCATTGCACGTCGTAGGTGATCTCTCCTTGCACCGCCCCGGCGCGCACGGCGGCGTTGCCGAACGTCACTTCCGTGCCGCTGTTGCTGATGGCGAAGCGGTCGAGCGGGTTGGTGCGGGCAATCCAATATTGAATACACTTGTCGCGGCGCTCGATCAGCGCTTCGACCATGTAGCTCTCGGCGGCAGGGTCGGAAATCTGGGCCGTCTTCACGATCGCGCGCAGCACCTCGTCGGTGAAGGGAATCATCAGGCGGGCCGCCCAGAACGCGTCGGCCTCGTCCATGCGCTCGAAGGCGGGGTTGGGGTATTCCGGCTTCCATCGCCAGGGTTCGAAGAAGTCGCTTTCGAGGTTGCCGATCGCCGGGTAATGCGGATACTTGACCTTCATCCAAGGCCGCTGCCAAAGGCCGAAGGTGAGAATACCCTTGCCGATGCCATTGGCCTCGATGAGGTATTCGTAGCCGGCGCGCGGTTCCTGCTTGAGCGTGCTGCCGCTGCCCAGCGTTGAGCCGAAGTCGATGAGGAAGTGCTTGATGTAGCCCCCGCCGTTCTGCTCGATGTAGGTGTCGAAGGTGTTGATGGCGCGCGAGTCGTCGTGATTCAGCCAGGCGGAAAAGACCCGCAGGCCGCGCAACTGGCGCATCTTCTCGTGGGGATAGATGTCGTTGGGGTCGTCGGAGCGCGTCCCGTAGTATTGAAACTCGCCGACGAAGCGGCCCTCGACGAACTTGCTGGCGAGCACGCGTACGCCGCGGCCGGCGACTCGATGGGTTCGCGGGTTGATCCAGTCGTCGACGTCGGAGCTTTCGATTCTGCGCTCGACGCCTTCCTTGTCGGACCACTTGGCGTCGGGGGCGACATGAAGGTTCTCGCGCTGGATGTGCGCCAGGTAGTTCTGCGGAACGTTGTAGCCGAGCGCGTGGAAAATCTTCGTCGAGATCATTTCCGCCGACGACGGCAGCTCGGGCATCTGCGGCGGATCGAGCTTGATGACGTACGTGTCGCCGCGGCTGTCGCGGATGAAGAACTTGGGCGTGATGCCGGCCGGGGGGCTGCCGATGATCGTCCAGGGACCGGGCGCCGGGCCGTCGACCTGATCGGGCCCGCGGGCGATTTCCGCGGCCGTCATGTCGCGGCGACCGAGGCGGTTGGTAAACCAGCTCGAATCGGGAACCTCGCCGAGCGTATTGGCGTTGAGGGCGGGTCCGCCGTCGCCGGCGAGGTCCTGAAACGAATGAATGATGAAATCGGCTTCGTCGCTAAGGGTGAAGACCTCGACCGGTGGAATGTTCTTACGTTCCGGTTCTTCCCAGAGCGGGTCGTCAGGATAGAAGCGCCTGCCGTCGCCCTTCTCGGCGACGTGTTGAGCGGAAGCCGCCCCCGAAACGAGCAGCGCGAAGGCAAGCGCCATCATCGCATTGCGGCCGCGGCGGCCGCCGGCAGGCCGCCTATCGAACTGCTGAGCCGGCGCGTATTTCGTCGGCGTGCGCATAGCTGCCCTCACTAGAACACCACCGCGGCCCGGAACAAGGGAATCTTGCGCTCGCGGCTGACAGCTAGGTCGAGCCGGTAAACGAACGATTCCTTGGTGTGAATACGGAAGCCGATTCCGCCGGAGAACTGCCAATCGCTGAAGTCGATATCGGCGCGCCGCGCAGCCACCTTGCCGCCATCGGCGAACAGCGCCATGTCGAGAAACCACGAGGCGTACCAGCGATACTCGATCTGCGCCAGCACGGAATTGTTGTCGCGAAAACGGCGTTCCCGAAAACCGCGCAATCGCTCGCCGCCGCCCAGGTCGGGCATGTAGTAAAAGGGAATCCGCTCCGCGACGCCGACATCGGTCATGACGACATTGCCGTGAAACACCAGCGTGCGGTATTGGTTGCCCAGCGGCACATACTGCTGCAGGTCGAACTCCCAGCGGCGGAAATGGAACGCGTCGAGGTGGCGGTCGCGATAGTTCGAGAATTTCGAGCCCAGAAACGTTCCGCTGCGCGGATAGTCGGGATTGTCGCGCAAATCGTAGTCGATGAAAGCGTCGATGCGCAGAAAGTCGGGCTGATCGTTGAAGCCCGGTACCGCATTGGGGTCGAAGCCCTGCTCCAGGGTAGGGAAGCGGCTGTCGCGGCCGGAACCGACCGACGGGCTCAGATAGTACGTTCCGCCGCCGATGCGCAGCCGCCGGATCGGCTCGGCCCAAAAATCCGCTCCCGCCTCGACCTGCCGCAGCAGATAGTTGGTGCGGTCCGCTTCGCGGGCGTCGAAGCCGATACCGAAAAAATCCTCTTGCGGCCACTCGAAATACGTCCCGCGCAGGCCAAGGTTGAAGAAACTGCCGCCAAGGTTGCGGAATTCGACCTGCCCGCTGAGCTGCTGGTAACTGCGCGTGGAGTAGGCGGCTTCGACGCGCAGATCGACCCGATTGGGATGCGTTTCAGAAGTGTAGCCCTGGTTAAACAGGCCGCGGTGCTGGTACCCGACGCCGAAAGCGAAGCCCTTGCCCGAGGGAAAATCCCCTGTCGAGTAGAAGAACCCGGCGCTGTTTTCCTGGACGCTATTGAAGCGATCAATGAAGCCTTGGACCGTGCGGATACCCCGGTCGACGCTCTCGCGCCGCGGCGGGGTCAGATTCAGTGATTTTTCCTGACGCCGGGCGCTGAGCAACTCGGCGCGGGTCGGCTGGGCCTGAGCAAGCGGCGTGGTGGCGGGCAGCAGCGCAAGCCACCCGGCCAGGAATAGCATCGAACGCTGCAACCAACCGGTGCGAACGCGCATTTCGAAGTTGGAACTGGGCGCTGCTGTCGCCCGGTGGTTCGAGCACATAGGGTCTTGCTACCGCGAAAAGTGACTCCTGAGAACGGCGAATCTTCTACTGTTCAGCCCGAGTCGCGATTCCTTGTCCTGCCGTTTCCGAAGCCGCGCTCGGCTCTGTGATACCACCTGGAAGGCGGAAGATTGAAATCCATCCTAACAGAGTCGTTTCTCGAACTTGCGGTCCTCGGCGCGGAAACGGTGCGGCGCAACCCGGGCGGGTGACCGGACACATTGGCGAATGGCGCGGGTGGCGAATGGCACGGTAGCGAATGGCACGGGTGGCGAATGGCACGGTAGCGAAGGGCGCCGCGGCGAACGGCGCGCCGGCGAATGGACGGCAGGATCGTCGGCGGCGGGCGGAGCTGTATTCAACGTCTCGCCGGCTGCGAAAACGGGGAATTTCTCCGGCGTCGATGCAGCCTGCAAGAACCAGCCGGCAACGGAATCAGGTCGGCCAGGGAACAAGCCGCGCGCGGCGCCAGGCAAACCCGGCCACAGTGATATGCTACGCAAACGTGCGGCCCCGCCCTAGGGTCCACGCGTCGAACCGAAAGGACACCCGCCATGGGGGCCACGCCCACTCCGATCAGCACCGGCCGCAAAGGGCCCCTGGAACGCACCCTCTCGCTATTTACCGAGATGAAGCCGGGCGAAGGCCTCACCGCCCTGCTTCTGGCCTGCAATGTGTTTCTGCTGCTCGCTTCCTACTACGTGCTGAAGACCGTGCGCGAACCCTTGATTCTGACCCAAGGCGGCGCCGAGATCAAAAGCTACGCGGCCGCCGGCCAGGCGCTGCTGCTGCTGCTGGTCCTGCCTCTTTACAGCGGGTTCTCGGCGCGCGTGAATCGCATCCGGCTCATCAGTTGGGTCACCCTGTTCTTCATCTCGCATCTGGCGATTTTCTATGCGCTGGGTATCGCGGGAGTACACATTGGCGTCGCTTACTTCCTCTGGGTAGGCATCTTCAACGGGTTGATCGTGGCGCAGTTCTGGGCTTTCGCCAACGACATCTACGATGAAGATCAAGGCAAGCGTTTGTTTCCGGTTATCGGCGTCGGCGCTTCGCTGGGCGCGTGGCTGGGAGCCGAAGCCGCCGAGGATTTGTTCGACCGCTTCGATCCCGTGGCGGCGCCCTACCAGATGATGCTGGTAGCCGCCGCCGGGCTCGCTGTACGCATCGGGATCAGCCACATTGTGCATCGCCGCGAAACCGCCCGGGCCGCGGGACGCAAAGACGCGCCCGCCGAGCAGACGCTGAGCAAAGAAGGCGGCTTCCGCCTCATTCTGGCGCAGCGCTACTTGCTGCTGATCGCCATCCTGGTGTTTCTACTGAACACGGTCAACACGACCGGAGAGTTCATACTCGGCAAGGTCGTTGCAGCCGATGCGCTGGCGCAAACAGGCGGCGGCCCTGAGATGGGAGCGGCGATCGGCCGCTTCTACGGCGATTTCTTCGGCTGGGTCAACTTGCTCGGTTTCCTGTTCCAGTTGTTTCTGGTCTCGCGGATCTTCAAGTACATTGGCGTGCGCGGCACGCTGTTCATTCTGCCTTGCATCGCCCTCGGCAGCTACGGGCTGCTGGTCGCGCTGCCCGTTCTCGGCGTCATCCGCATGGCGAAGATCCTCGAAAACAGCACCGACTATTCGATCAACAACACCGCGCGGCGCGCCTTGTTCCTGCCCACCAGCCGCGAGGCCAAATACAAAGCTCAGGCGGTGATGGAAACTCTGGTCTGGCGCGCGGGCGACATGATGCAGGCCGTAATTGTGTTTCTAGGGACGCAGATGGCGTTCGGCGTGCGGCAGTTCGGCATCGTCAACCTGGTGCTGGTTTGTGTCTGGCTGGGGGTCGTGGTGATGATCTACCGCGAGCACAAGAAACTCACCGCGGAAACGCCCGTGGAAAAAGCCGCCTAACGAATTGGCTTTCTGCCGCGCGCCTGATTGTCGCGGGCGCCCAGGCTGGTCCCTCGCCGCGAAGCATTGGCCGGCTCGACATTGCAGTTAGTTGAAGTCCGCTTGCCTCGACGCCGCAGCTCAACCCTAGGCGCCCGTCGCATTCTTCCGGCAGCTTTCCGTGGGCTCGGTTTATCGTCACGTTGGAGCGGGAGGAAGGGGAATGGAAATCGCCTGCCCTGTCATGAGCCATCTGGCGTCCGCGCTGGCCGCGGCTACGTTCTGGGCCGTCGCCGCCGTGGCGCAAACAACGCCCTCCGCGGTCGAGCCCGCCCTCACCACGCGGGAAATCGGCCCGCCTCCGCCCGTCGCGGATCTTTCCCAAATCAGCCGCTCGTTCGAACAGTTGTCGCTCGATGTCTCTCCCGCTGTCGTGCAGGTGATCGTGTCGGGCTACGCGCCCTCCGCGCGGGGCGACTCGCAAACCGTTCTCTCGAAACAGCGCAGCGGCGGCTCGGGCGTGATCGTCGATCCGGAGGGCTACATCATCACCAACGCCCACGTCGTCGAGGGCGCTCAGCGCGTGCAGGTCTTGCTGGCTTCGCGCATCGTCGCGCCGTCGAGCCAGAGCTCGATTCTGAAAGCGCGCCCGCGGCCGATCGAGGCAAAGGTCCTCGCGGTGGACGCCGAAACGGACCTCGCCTTCCTCAAGATCGAAGAGAGCGGCCTGCCGTCTCTCACGCTGTCCGACTCCGACTCCTTGCAGCAAGGCCAGCTCGTGTTCGCCTTCGGCAGCCCGTTGGGCCTCGAAAATTCGGTCACTATGGGCATCGTCAGCGCGGTCGCGCGCCAACTCGAGCCCGACCACCCGATGATTTACGTTCAAACCGACACCGCCATCAATCCCGGCAACAGCGGTGGCCCGCTCGTCAATACCCGCGGCCAGGTCGTCGGCATCAACACCCTGATTCTGTCGCAATCGGGAGGCAACGAAGGGCTCGGCTTCGCCGCCCCCAGCAACATCGTGCGCGCGATTTACCAGCAGGTGCGCCAGCGCGGCGAAATCCTGCGCGGCGAAATCGGCGTGCGCGCTCAGACGATCACCCCGCTGCTCGCCGAAGCGCTCGGGCTGGCGCAGGACTGGGGTGTGGTGGCCGGCGACGTCGCGCCAGGCGGTCCGGCCGATATTGCCGGTCTCCAGGTCGGTGACGTCATTCTCTCGCTCGACGGCAAGGTCATGGAGAACGGGCGTCAGTTCCAGGTCAATCTTTACCGCTACGCCATCGGCGATGTCGTTCACCTCAACGTTCTTCGCGGACAAGAGCAGCAGGCGATTCAAGTCGCCGTCCTCGAGCGTACGAAAGATCCGGAACGCCTGCGCCGGCTGGTCAGCCGCGCCCAAAACCTCATTCCACAACTGGGCGTTCTGGCCATCGGAGTCAACCGCGATCTCGCCAAGATGCTGCCGCCGCTCCGCAGACCTGGCGGTGTGATCGTCGCCGCCATCGTTGCCGACGGCCCGTATTGGAAAGCCGAATTCCAGACCGGCGATGTGATCCATGCGGTCAACCGCACACCGGTCGGCGACCTGCCCGACCTGCGCAAAGCCCTCGAACCGCTGAAGCCGGGCGACCCCGTCGCGGTGCAGATCGAACGCGATGGGGAATTGTCCTTCGCCGTTTTTCAGTTTGAATAGGCGACGGGCGAGCCCGTCGGTCCCGCCACCCGCCGCACGGCATTGAGTCCATCTGCGCGACAGTGCTAAATTTAGCTATAACTTCAAGCTGACAAGTACGATAAATAAATAGCGACTGGCTGAATCCGTCCGCTCGCACGGATGGACTCCCGCAAAGATTGACCCACAGCCGGCGTTCTGCATTCCCGCGCGAAATCCTAGATATCCGTAGCCTGCACCCTACTTACGAGTGGAAACCTAACATGAAGCGCATTCTGTTGCTCGCAACCTCTGTGTGGTTGATGGGAACTCTCTTTCTCGGACCGGCCTTCGCGGCCGAGGCGGAAGCGGAGGCAGGTAGCCACGGCCATATCTCCACTTTTCTTTTCGCGATGGCGACGATTCTGATAGCCGCCAAGATCGGCGGTGAGCTGTTCGAACGGATGCACCAGCCGGCCGTCCTGGGTGAGCTGGTCTTCGGCGTCATCCTGGGCAACCTGTCGTTGCTGGGCCTTCACTCGTTCGAAGTGCTCAAGACCTTGCCGGATATTCAAACCGCGGCCGAGATCGGCGTAATCCTGCTGCTGTTCGAAGTGGGTCTGGAGTCGAATCTCCACGGGCTGCTTGCCGTGGGCCTCTCCGCGGCTGTTGTAGCGATGCTCGGCGTCATCGCTCCGGTCATCCTGGGCTATTTCGTTTCGATGTGGTTTCTGCCGGATGCAGCCTGGTATGTGCATCTGTTCGCCGGCGCAACCCTGGCCGCGACGAGCGTCGGCATCACCGCGCGCGTGCTGAAAGACCTCCGCAAGATGGACACGCCCGAGGCCCGCATCATCCTGGGAGCCGCTGTCGTCGATGACGTATTGGGACTGATCATCCTGGCCGTCGCGGCTGGTCTGGTCACTTCGATCGACGCCGGCGGGTCGGCCGACATCACGCTCGGGCCGGTGCTGCAGATCATCGGCACGGCGCTGGTTTTTCTGGTCGGCGCCGTCCTCATCGGCCGCGTGCTGGCCGGCAAAGTCCTGCATTTCGGAGCACGCGCCCGTGTCGCGGGGCTGCCGATCGTGTTGAGTCTTGTCTATTGCTTCGTGCTCGCCGGGTTGGCCGAAGCCGCCGGGCTGGCGGCCATCGTGGGCGCCTTCGCCGCCGGCCTGGTTCTCGATGAAGCCTCCTACGAAGCGTATCCGGAAATGAAAACCCGCCGTATCGAAGAGCTGGTCGCGCCCATCAGCCACATCTTCGTTCCGGTGTTCTTCGTGTTGATGGGCATTCGCGTCGATCTGCGTTCGTTCAGCTCGCTCAGCGTGCTGCAGTTCGCCGGCGCGCTCAGCATCGCCGCCATCCTCGGCAAGCAAGTCTGCTCGCTCGGCGTGTTTGAAAAAGGCCTCAACCGTATCGCTATCGGAGTCGGCATGATTCCCCGCGGCGAGGTCGGCCTGATCTTCGCCGGCATGGGCGCAAAACTTTCCGTGGGCGGCGTCCCCGTGTTTTCCGCCGAGACCTATTCCGCCATGGTCGTCATGGTGATGATCACCACTCTGGCGACGCCGCCGCTGCTGAAGCATTTCATGGCGACCAAGCCCGCCTGAGAACCCAAAGTGAGGACGGGCCCTCATGCCGGTCCTTCGCTGCGCGGCTTGAGATGAACGCACCGAACAAACGAAGGTCGGGCGCTTCTTGAAGCGAGGCCAAGCTTTCAAAATCGGCAATGGACTGCTCCCGGCGGTTCCGGCGATCCGGCGATTCCGAAGACCCGTTCACGGGGCTTGCCCGGCGCTGCCGGGTTCTAGGCTAGGCCGGCCGTTTGCAGCCAGTTGGCGCGCTCATCGCGGCGCCTTGTTTCCAGTCCGGTTTCCGGTCCGCTTCAGCGGCTTCCAAATTCGACCGCTGATGAACTGCACGCAGCCGGCGTACCCCAAACCCCATCGCTAGAGTTTCCACGCACCAAGTTGTTATCCTGGAGTATTCTCGCTGAGCTTTTTGCGATGGCAAGCGGGAATGCCTGGAGGGAGAATCCGATGTCCAAGTCGATTTCGCGCCGTAGTTTCGTAGCCAGCACGGCCGCCATGGCCGCTGCCCCCGCGTTTCTGAACGCGCAGGCCACCGGCAGCCGCATCGCGATCGGCTGGGTCGGCCTCGGCAACCGCGGCAACAATCACATCAACACGATGATGGCGCAGGCCCGCAACGATGGCTATATCAAAGCCATTTGCGAAGCGTTCGCCCCTCGCCTGGCGAAGGGAAAAGACAACGTCGCCACCAAGCAAGGGCAGGCGCCCGACACCTATAGCGACTACTACCGCATGCTCGAAGACGACTCCATCGACGCCGTCGTCATCATGACTCCCGAGCACCTGCACCGCGATATGGCGATCGCCGCTCTCGACGCCGGCAAGCATGTCTACTGCGAAAAACCGCTGACGCACACCATCGAGGAAGGCTTTGAGATTCTGGAAGCCGTCAAGCGGAGCGGCAAGAAATTTCAGGTCGGCACGCAGCGCCGCAGCTCGCTGATCTACAAGAAGGCCAAAGAGATCTACGAATCGGGCGTCCTCGGCAAAGTCGTCTACGCACGGGGGTTCGATGCGCCGGTGCTGTTGACGTACG
>JBBDWJ010000339.1:0-11651 GCA_040902925.1 Bryobacterales bacterium
CATCAGCCGAGCACGCAGAGGGCTTGGCATGCTGATTCTGTGCATAAGTCAGGTTCTACAGTATTGGCGGCGGAGAAGCAAGATACGTTGAAGTCGTCGGCTTTACCAAGCAGGATCCTCCGCCGGGTAGCGTGCAGAAGGTTTTGCAGATCATTCTTTCTGTCAAGAAGTTCGACGCAAACTCTAATCCTTGCGTATCGGCACCACCGAAGATTTGCGCAAGGTATCGCGGACACAACCGAAATCATGTTTACAAATCACGTTGATTCAGTCGGGAGCCTGGACTTGAGCTGGGGGCCTCAGAAGTGGCACCCGAGAATTCTGTTTAGTTCGCTACCACCTGACTTCGGGGAAGGTCATCTGATCACTCTGCGAAAAGGAGAGAGTTCCCAGCACGGATCGTTCATTCTTAACGAAAAAATGGGTATTCTACAGGCGCCCCACCGGAATACCTCCAAGCCAAGCGCATTGGTATGTTCGCGAGTTCGAACTGGCGCACTACCCGCCAGACGCGTGTGAGAGAAGGTTTCACGTTGACTTTCATATCGAATGCTGAGGGGCTTTAGGGGAGTCCGATATGCTTGGATTCTTGTGCGTGTTGGCGGTGGCCGTCCGTTCGGCTGGGCGCTCGACGCTCAGCGGTCAGTGACCAGTGGATCGGAGTACCTCCGGTAACTCGCGGCAAGGCTACGAGGGTCAGGTGGGCGACGTTGACTTGATTTTCTTTTCGAGGGGTCGAGGGCGCGGACATGCAACGCCGGACTTGCAAATTGCCGAGAGTCTCCGCGGTCAGGGATCAGGTGCTCCGGCCCTCGAGTTCGTGTCGTATTCATCTGGTGCAGACGCGTTAGCTGACGCTGGACAACCCGTCATCGACCTCGAACTACCAGACCAGAACCCGTTTCTCGAGACCATGGTGAAATCGGCCCAGGTTATCGGCGCCCTTCGACCGAGCCTCGTCGTCTCCCACGAGGAATTCGCTGCATTACCAGCGGCCAAAATCTTCGGCGTCCCGACCGTGTTCCTCACCGATTGGTTCGTCGACGACCCTGATCGGCTGATCATGCGCTCGCTGCTGTATGCCGATGAGATCGTATTCCTCGAGCGGGAGGGCTGGTTCGAGCCCCCCGCTTATGTCAAAGACCGGGTTCACTATGTGGGTCCGATCGTTCGCCCCATGGAGTATTCCCGCCAGGACCGGGCCAGGGCGAGGGAAGAGTTGGGGTTGCCGGCGGAGGCGACTGTCTTGTCGGTGATCCCTGGAGCCTGGGCGACCGAGGCGCGTACGCCGCTTTGGGAGGCGCTCGTCGCGGCCTTCGACTCCCTCGACGCCGCCGGTAAGCATCTCGTATGGAACGCCGGGGAAGACTTCGCGGAGCTGACCGGGCGCCTGGGCAGCCGCGGCGGCATCACGGTGATGCGTTCCTGCGATCCCATCGAGCGATTGATCGCCGCCAGCGATCTGGGGATCACCAAGGGCAATCGCGGTTCCACCCTCGACCTGTACTACCTGGGCGTACCATCCGTGTCGATCTCTTTCCGCGCCAACCCGGTCGACGATCACATGGTCCCCCAGATCGCCTCGAACCGGGCGCTCTATTTCGACCAACTGGATGCCGTCTCTCTAGCGAACGAACTCGACCTCGCGCTCCGGCGCGAAAAGCCCGCCATCCCGCCCAGCCCCGCCACCAACGCCGCGCAAGAAGCTGCCCGCCGCATTGCGCATCACCTGCAACTGGCTGGGTGTCGCGCTGCCGCTTCCTAACTGCCTGGCCGGATTCTCTCCTGATCCTCGCATTCCGTACTGAGAACACGAATCGTGTTCCGCGAACCGTTGCGTGATCCGTTCACGCTGATTCGCGCGGCAAGAGACAGCAGGAGATCGATCCGCATGAAAACCCGTGTCACTTGTATTCTCGTTGCAATCCTTCTTTCCGCTCCCGCGTTTTCACAAAGAATCCTCATCGATTGGCCTTCGCGTTCGATGGACTGTCCGAGCGAAATCAACTCCACGGTCCAAAGCGAGGTGGTCGTCCGCGACGTCAACGACCTGCTGTATCAATATGAGGTTGACTTCACAGCCAAAGCCCGGCAGAACGATGACTTTCGGCAACTGTTTGGACCAGATACTGAGTCCCTTGCTTCAGAACCGATATCCAAATGCCAGGAAAACGTAAGCGCCGCTTTCCTCCACGCGAAACAGTTGTCCGATGCGTTCCAGGCTACCAGAGGCCTCTATCCGCGAAAGGAAGGAGACCTGTACGAGAGCGTTTCTTTGGGCGAGACTCTCGCTGACTGGCGCCGCTTCGCCTCCGACAATTCGGCGGCAATCACTCAGATCAAGTCCCTTCACGACGATATCCAGTTGAACTGCGGCGAGGAGCTTCTGAAATGGGCAGCAGACCCGAAATCTCGACATCTAGTGACTGAATGGCAACAGGTGCAGGTGCAGGTCGATGTGCTCAAGAGGTGGGAACTGCGAACGGCGGAAGGCGCCGTTCACAATGTCGTTCTCTCCCGCCAGCTCGGACCCGACGTCGACTACACAGTTAAAGTCACCGAGCGATACAAGGGCGTGGAGACAGTCAACGGCCGCAAGGAATTCGAATGCCGTCCGGCATCCAACGTCCTGACCCTTTCTGCCGGCACTCTGTTCAGCTCGATGCCGGTAATGGAGTTCCGTGCCGTCAAGGCCCCCAACATCTCTACCAACGACGACGGGCAGCCGATCGAAGTGGATGGTACGCGCGACATCCTAGCGGTTGACGGGTCGAGCATGAGCGTCCATGCCATCGGCATGCTCAACTATCGGCTTCCCGGCCTAGCCTTTGGCAAAGGGCGCGGAAAGGACTACGGCGTCACGATATCGAGCGGCCCTGTATTCCGTCTTTCGGGAGACACCGAGGCTTCCTCGATCGGGTACTTCGCCGGCGTATCCGTTGGTCTCTGGAACCGGCTATTCATCACCCCTGGCGTGCACATCGGGCAGTTTTCCGATTTCCCAGCCAATTTTTACGAGGGCAGGACCATTCCCGATCAGTTCGGCGCATTAACGCCCACGAAACGATGGACAGGGCGCTTTGCGATCGCGCTGTCCTACCGTACCAATAAGCTGGATCGCCCTGGAGTCGAGGGGACGGCGAACAATCTCCCCATTTCGGATACACAGCCGGCGGAATTGAAAGTAGTGACGAAGACGTTGCCTGAGGGATCGGTGGGACAGATATACACGAAGACATTGCTCGAAGCCTCAGGCGGTGCGGGCCCTTACGAATGGGAGCAGACGGAGGGCTCTTTGCCCGATGGGCTCGAGCTCAAGGACGGTGAGATTGGGGGAACGCCAACGCAGGCGTTTGTGAGTCCGGTGCCCTTGCGATTTCAAGTCAAGGACAAGAACGGCCAAACTGCCGTCAGCGAGGCCCTCACCTTAGTTATCAAATAGCGTGACCGTGAAACGGCGAGAAGGGCCCTGGCGCTAGGAGAACGAGTGATGAGCACCCAGAAAACAATCCGGCGAGTTCAAGAGTACTTAGACCGCTACGGCTACTTCGACACGTTGGATTACGCCAAAGGCAAGCTGGACTCCCCGACGAGGGCGGCGATCAACCGGCTTCGCCGCCAAAAGAGGCTGGCCGAACCGCAGGCGGCGCTGGAGAGCGCGGCGGATGGCTTGGACTCGGTGATCGAGGCCATCACACGCTCGCGCTGCGGACATCCCGACCTCGACAACGGCGTCGCGTTTTCCCTGAACTGCCGGTGGCCCAAGGGAACCGCCCGCCTCACATTCGCATTTGAGAACCACTCCCGGCACATGCCGGCGGACACCGCTCACAACGCGCTGAGGCGCGCCTTCCAGACTTGGAGCAACTTGCCCGCGCTGCCTTTTCAATTCGAAGAGACGAATTCCGAGGATTCCGACATCGTCGTCGCGTGGCGGCCCAGTGCGGATCCCGATTTCTTTATGGGCCCGGGTGGCGGTATCAATCCTGTGGCGCACGCGGATTTCCCTCCGGCGTGCTCCAGCCACATCGGGCCCGGCCGGCCGTTGCACTTTGACGACGAAGGTCATCTATGGGCGGACGGGCCATTGAACGACGCGCTCGATCTCGAAACAGTAGCAGTGCATGAAATCGGTCATTTGCTCGGTCTCCGCCACTCCAGTGTGGCAGGGTCAGTTGTGCGCGAAGACGTACAGCCCGGAGCGATCCGGCGCGCACTCCATAGTGACGACGTTTTCGGGATAACGGCTCTCTACAGCACCTAGGGCGAGGGAAACAAACTCCAGACCGACACAGGTCGCGAATTGGCCCACTCCAAAGTCTCATTGGACTGTGGGTTGAAGTCAGACGGGCTATTGCAGTCTATGGCCGTGCGCCACCCGTCTGCCCGTTTGCGGCGATGCTGTGCAGCTCTTGCGAGTCAAGCACCGCGATGGCCGCCATCGTCACTACGTCCTCGACGTCAAAGCCCTTCTGCAACACCGCTACCGGGCGGTCCATGCCCATCAGGATCGGGCCGATCTTGCGCGCGCCGGCCAGCTCGGCCAGCAGCTTATAGGCGATGTTGGCCGACTCGAGGTTTGGAAAGATCAGAATGTTTGCGGGCTCCTTGAGCCGGGAAAACGGGAAGAAGCGCTCGATCAGATCGGCATTGAGCGCTGTATCCGCTTGCATCTCGCCGTCCACGATGAGGCCGGGCTCGGCCTCGTGAATCAGTTCCACGGCCCTGCGGACCTTGTTGGAGGAAGGGTGCGGCGACGAGCCGAAATTCGAAAACGATAGCATCGCGACTCGCGGCTCTAGGTCCAGCCGCCGCGCCCTTGCGGCTGCCAGCCGGGCCATCTCGGCGAGATCTTCCGCGCTGGGGTCGATGTTCACCGTGGCGTCGGCGAGCAGATAGATCTTGCGCTGGATGATCAGCATGTAAAGGCCGGAGACGCGGCGGATGCCCGTTCGCAGGTTGATCACCTGCAAGGCTGGCCGCAGCGTGTCGGGGTAGTGCTTGGTAATACCGTCGACCATGCCGTCGGCCTCGCCCCGGCGCACCATCATCGCGCCGAAGGTGGTCCGGTTGCGCATCGCGGAACGGGCTTCAACGGGCGTCACGCCCTTGCGCTGACGAACGCGGAAAAATTCGGCGGCGTACTCATCGAACCGCGCTGACTTTTCCGGATCGACGATCTGCCAGCCCTCAAGGGGCAGGTGGAAGCGTTCGGCCGCCGCCAGGATCACCTCCCGATTGCCCAGCAGGATCGGGTTGGCGATCTGCTCCTCCCGCAGAATCTGGGCGGCACGCAGGATCTTTTCCTCCTCACCTTCCGGAAACACGATGCGGCGCGGGTCGGACTGCGCCTTTTGCAGGATCATCTGCAAGACACCCTGCGAGATATCGAGCCGGCGCGCGAGGGTTTGGCGGTACTCCTCAATGTCGGGCTGGATCTGCGCCACGCCGCTTTCGATGGCTGCCTGGGCAACCGCCGATGCCACGGTCTCGAGAACGCGGGGGTCGAACGGCTTGGGGATGATGTACCTGGGCCCGAACTCGAGTTTTTCGCGCTTGTAGATGCGCCGCACGGTGTCGGGAATCTCGCGCTGAGCCAGCTCCGCCAAAGCCTTTACGGCCGCCAGCTTCATCTCTTCGTTGATGGTGGTGGCCTGCACGTCGAGCGCTCCGCGAAAGATGAACGGAAAGCCGAGCACGTTGTTGACCTGGTTGGGGTAGTCGGAGCGCCCGGTCGCCATGATGACGTCGTCGCGCGTCGCGATCGCGGCCTCGTAGGCGATTTCAGGGTCGGGGTTGGCTAGCGCGAACACGATCGGCGTGGCTGCCATCGAGCGCAGCATTTCCGGCGTCACCACGTTGGCGATCGACAAACCGACGAAGACGTCCGCGCCGCGCATGGCGTCGGCCAGGGTACGCAATTCCGTCTGGTGAGCGTAGCGCTCTTTGTAGGCGTTCATGCCCTCCGCGCGGCCCTGGTAGACGACGCCCTTGGAGTCGCACAATAGAATGTTTTCGACCTTCACCCCCAGCCGCAGGTAGAGATTGGCGCAGGAAATCGCCGCCGCGCCCGCGCCGTTGATGACGATGCGTGCATCGCCGAGGGCTTTATCGGCAAGCTGTAGCGCATTAAGCAGCGCCGCGCCGCTGATGATCGCGGTGCCGTGCTGGTCGTCGTGGAAGACGGGGATCTTCATCGTCTTGCGCAGCGTTTCCTCAATGTAGAAGCACTCGGGGGCCTTGATATCTTCGAGGTTGATGCCGCCGAAGGTGGGCTCGAGCAGTTGCACCACGCGAATCAGCTCGTCGGGGTCTTTGGTGTCGAGCTCGATGTCGAATACATCGATGTCGGCAAAGCGCTTGAACAGGACGGCCTTGCCCTCCATCACCGGTTTGGCCGCCAGTGGCCCTATGTCACCCAACCCGAGCACGGCTGTTCCGTTGCTCACCACGGCCACCAGATTGGCGCGCGAGGTGTAGCGCGAGACCAGTTTCGGGTCGCGCGCGATTTCGCGGCAGGCTTCGGCCACGCCGGGCGAATAGGCCAGGCTCAGATCAAGCTGCGTATGGCTGGGCTTCGTGGGCGTGACCGAGATTTTTCCCGGGACCGGGTAGGCGTGGTAGTCAAGAGCATCCTGTTTTCGAACCGACATGAATCACCTCGGTGAGAGTTTCGATGGGGGGCCGCCTACAACGGAGCTTCGGCGGGTGGCGGCGCCGGCACGAGGGAACTCGGCGGACCCTAGGCTCCAAAGTTGCACGCGGCCCGCCATCGCCGCTCGCGTCGGCGGCAATTCGTATCAGGATGGCGTATCAGGTGGATGGCCTGCCAACTGATAGCCTACAGCCGAATGGCTTGGCAGCGGAATCGCTTGCCGCCACAAACGCGGGGCAGCCGGAAACCAATGCTAAGCGTTTTGGAATGCTGATACAACCCGTGCGGACGGCTTGTGACGCCTCGAATCGGGTGTTACGATAGCGAAAGATCGTGCGAAAAGGGCCCGCCGGGCCCGCGCTTCCTGAGCGGCCGCTTTCGGCGGCGCCCGCGGGGGCGGGAAACCACCGCTGCCGAGCGTAGGACGGGGTCTTCGGGCGTGTTTCGGCCCAACGGAGCGGTAACCGCTAGCGGTGTTGTTGCGCCTGTTCATCATTGGTTGTTTGCACCCACAATCTCGCCGGTCCCACGTCTAAGCTGGGGGCGAAGGGGGAAACCCGGACCACCCCTTCCACGTAGATCTCTATCAATCGCCGGACCGTTGAAGTCCTGCCTGGAGAACGCATCATGAGCCGATTCACCCGATTTTTGGCGGTTCTGACCGCTGTGTCGCTGTTGCCCGCGCCGCTGTTGCAGGCGCAGCAGCTCCGAGGCGACGTCGACTACAGCATAGGGCAGTCTGCCTGGCCGAATTTCACCAATGTTTTCAAGAATATCCAGGTGCCGATGGTGAATCTCGGCAATTCCCCGCGGCTCGACCTGCTGCTGCGCGAGGGCAAGCTCTACCTCTCGCTGCAAGACGCGGTGGCGCTGGCGATGGAGAACAACCTGGATATCGCCTACGCCAGGTATGGTCCCGACCTGGCTGACGCCGACGTGCTGCGCGCTAAGTCGGGCGCTCAGTTGCGCGGCGTGCAGACCCAGATCAGCACGCTGTCGACGGGCATCTCAGCCGAGGGCGGTGGCGGCGGAACGGGCAACGTTACGGGAATCACCGAGCGCGCCGGCGCTGGCGGCGGCGGCGGTGGTGGCGGCGGCGGCACTGGAGACGCGGCCAGTTTCTTCGGCACCCAATCGGTGGCCCTCGATCCGACAATGTTTTTCAATATTGACTGGGGGCATTTCAGCAACCCCCAAACCGCGGCGCTCGTCACCGGCACCAACACATTTATCACAGAGACGAGCAACAGTTCCTGGGGCATGCGCAAGGGTTTCCTGACCGGCACGCAAGCGACGCTGATCTGGGCGAACCGGCAGCAGGATACCAACTCGCTGACCAACGAGTTCGATCCCTCGCTACGCTCGAACGTCACTCTGCAGATTCGCCAACCGCTGATGCAAGGGTTCGGCACGGCCGTCAACTCGCGCATCATTCGGGTGGCGAAGAACAACCGCGAGGTGTCGGACCTGGCTTTCAAGCAGCAGGTGATCGAGACGGTGACGCGGGTGCAAAATCTTTACTGGGATCTGGTGAGCTTTCGCAACGATGTCGATAGCCAGCAGGAAGCGCTGCGGCTGGCGCAGAAGCTCTACGAAGACAACAAACGGCGGGTTGAGGTCGGCACTCTGGCGCCGATCGAGATTGTCCGCGCCGAGGCCGAAGTGGCGGCGCGCGAACAGGATTTGACTCTGGCTGTGACGCGCGTGCAGATGCAGGAAACCACGATGAAGAACGCCATCAGCAAGAACGGCCTGGCCAGCCCGTCGCTGATGGATGCCGAGATCGTGCCCACGGACCAGATCGAGATTCCCCAGACCGAAAAGATCCAGCCTGTCCAAGACCTGATGACCACGGCGCTTCAGGCGCGCCCGGAGCTTACCCAAAGCCGCATCCAACTGCAAAACCGCGATATCAACCTCGAGGCGGTGCGCAACGGCATGTTGCCGACGATCGACCTAGTGGGCGACGTGACGAACAACGGGCTGGCGGGCTCGGTCAACCCCCTCGCTAACCCCCAATCGCCGCCATCGTCTTTCTTCCTGGGCGGCCTGGGCACTTCCATGGCGCAGGTTTTCCGCCGCAACTTCCCCGACTATTCGATTCGCGCGGAACTGCGCATTCCGCTGAAAAACCGCCAGGCGCAGGCCGACATGGCCGCCACGTTGCTCGAGCAGCGCCAGGCCGAGATCCGGATGGTGCAACAGGAAAACTCGATCCGCACCGAAGTGCGGAACGCGCTCATCGGGCTACGGCAGTCCCGGGCCCGCTTTGAGGCGGCCCAAAAGGCGCGGATCTTGCAGGAGCGAACGCTCGACGCGGAACAAAAGAAGTTCAACCTGGGGGCGTCGACGATCTTCCTCGTGGTGCAGGCGCAGCGCGATCTGGCGCTGGCGCGCAGCCTCGAAATCACGTCGCAGAACAACTACGTCAAGGCGAAAGTCGAGTTGGACCGCGCTGTCGGCCGCACTCTCGCGGAAAACCAAATCTCGATCGAGGAAGCTTTTACGGGCCGGGTTTCGCGCCAGCCGGATGCGCTACCCCCGCCGGAAAACGATGGCTCGGCTATCAACCAGCCTGCCGGTTCTCCGGCCGCTACGCCTACCGCCTCCGCGGCAGCGGCACAGCAGGGCTATTCTTCTTTGTTGCGCAAGGACTCAGCCCCGGCGAACTAGGCGGCCGACAGACGCACCTCGGCTGGTGGATCACGGCGGCGTCCGATAGCGTTTCGGTTGTCAGGACCGGTACTCGTGCCGGTCTATCGGACGGACTCCACTGATCATTTTGGACGGACTGCTCGGGAATGAGGAGTCGCGTCGAGCCGAAGGCCGCGACAAACCCCTCGTAAGTCTCTAGAATCGCCCGTAGGTCTCTAGAATTGTTGGCGAGCGGGGTTCCAATCCCTATGCTGTTGTTTATTCTGCGTCATGGCGAAGCGGAGTCCTCGCCGCCTGGCGGCAACGACGCCGGCCGCCGCCTGACACCCGCGGGAAAGCAAGGGCTGCGGCGGGTGCTAGCTCGCGCCGCGGCGTCGGGCGTGAAGCCGGAGACGGTGCTGATGAGCCCGTATGTACGGGCCCGCGAGACCGCCGAGATCGCGCGCGAAGAACTAGGCCTAACCGGACCTGCCCTTACCTCCAACGCGCTGCTGCCCGAATCTCACCCTGAGTCAGTATGGGACGAGGTTCGAATACATGCTCAGTCGTCGCAACTGCTGCTGGTGGGGCACAATCCACTCTTCAGCGACATGCTGACCGTGTTGCTGGCCGCGGGCGGATATTCGATCGATTTGAAGCCCGCCGGCTTGGCGTGCGTGGACGTAGGAACGGTTGGCGCGCAGCTTCGCGGCCGGCTGGTTTGGCTGCTGACGCCTGAAGTTTGCGGTTAGCGGCCTTCGCCGATCTCCCTAAACAGCAGGTTGCATTTCGTGACGCGCCCGCCGCCCTGCTTCTAGCCTCCCGCGTACTTCCAGCGCGTTCCGTCGCGGGTGTCTTCGAGAATAACTCCCTTTGCTTTGAGCTCGTCGCGGATCTGATCGGAGCGCGCGAAGTCGCGGGCTTTGCGCGCGGCCAGGCGGTCGGCGATCAAGGCGTCGATTTCTCCGGGCGAGAGCTGCGCTTTGTGCGACGGTTCGAGCACATCGAAGATGGCGTCGAACAGGTTGAGCACGTCTTCGGCGTCGGCGATGTTGCCGGCCTGGAAGCGGCCGGCATCCATGCGGCTGTTCACTTCGCGCACAAAATCGAACACCGCCGCCGTGGCTACCGACGTGTTGAGGTCATCGTCCATGCCGGCTTCGAACTCCCGGCGGGCCTTCACGCCTAGTTCGGTGATTTCCGGGCCGGCGCCGTCGGGGAATTTGTCGGTCCGCAGCCGCAGCCGGAAGTTCCGCAGCCGCTCGATGGCGGTTTGCGCTCCTTGTATCTCGTCGAATGTGAAATTCAACTGCTTGCCGTGCGGGACTTTCGCCAGCACGTAGCGGATTGCTTCGGGTGCGTACCCCTTCGCCAGCAGGTCGCGCAGGGTGTGGAAATTGCCGGCCGACTTCGACATCTTCTGGCCGTCGACGAGCAGGTGCTTCGAGTGCAGCCAGAAGCGCACGAAGGGCTTTCCGGTGGCGCCTTCCGATTGCGCGATTTCGTTCTCGTGGTGCGGGAACACCAGGTCTTCGCCGCCGGTGTGAATGTCGAAGGTCTCGCCGAGGTAGCGCATCGACATAGCCGAGCACTCGATGTGCCAGCCGGGCCGGCCGGGGCCGAACGGGCTGTCCCAGTAGGGTTCGCCCGTTTTGGCGGCCTTCCAAAGAGCGAAATCGCGGGCGTCGTCTTTTTCGTATTCGTCCTGGTCGACGCGCGCGCCGGCTTTGATCCCGTCGGCCTTCAGTTTCGAGAGCTTGCCGTAGCCGGGAAAGCTTGCGATCCGAAAATAGACCGAGCCGTCGCTGCGGTAGGTGTGGCCGTTTTCCTCGAGGCGATTGATCAGCGCGATCATGTCGTCGATGTGCTCGGTGGCCTTGGTAACCCGGTCGGGCTTTTCGAGCCGCAGCGCGGCCGTGTCCTCGAAGAAGGCTTCGGTGTACTTGGCGGTGAAGTCTTTGAGCGAAAGCCCGGCGGCGCCGGCGTCGCGGATGATCTTGTCCTCGACGTCGGTCACGTTCATGACGTGCATCAGCGTGTAGCCGCGATGGCGCAGGTAGCGGCGCAGGATGTCCTGAAAGGTGAACGTGCGCAGGTTGCCGATGTGCACGAAGTTGTACACCGTGGGCCCGCAGGAGTAGATGCGGACGGTGTTCCCCTCGGCGGGCGCGAAAGGTTCGAGCTTGTTGGTGAGCGTGTTGAAGAGCTGGAGAGACATGGTGTTCGGAATAGGAGACAGGCGGCGAATCGGCGGCAATCTGTCATTTTAGCGGTCGGCGCGAAAAACGCATCCCGCCGACATAAATTCGGGTGCGCGACATAGATGTGGGTGACGATCTGGGTTGTTTTTTTGTGGCGGTTT
>JBBDWJ010000340.1:0-11641 GCA_040902925.1 Bryobacterales bacterium
CCGAACGTGTTTACGGCGGCGGAGCGCCATGAGCTGGTGACCAATGCGCCCAATCGCATCCGCGGTTATGATCCTAAAACCGGCAAGGAATTGTGGCGCCTGGGCGGAAGCTCCAAGATCACCGCGCCCACGCCGATCTTTTCCGCGGATCTGATCTATATCGCTAGCGGGCGGCGCCCCGAGGCGCCGCTGTTCGCGATTCGCCCTGGCGCGAGCGGCGACATCACGCTCGAAGCGGGAACCCAGCAAAACGGAGCCGTGGCTTGGTCTAAGACGCAGCGCGGCTCCTACATGCCGACGCCGCTTATCTATGACGGGCTGCTGTACGTGCTCGGCAACGCCGGCATCTTCGACTGCTACGCCGCCGCGAGTGGCGAAGAGGTCTATCGCGAGCGTGTTCCGCACAAAGGCGCCGGTTTCAGCGCCTCCCCGGTCGCAGCCGATGGAAAGATCTACTTGCCGGGCGAGGATGGCGATATCTTTGTCGTGCGAGCCGGCCGCAAATTCGAGATCCTCGGCCAGAACGCGATGGGCGAATCCCTGATGGCGACGCCCGCGCTCGGAAGCCAGATGATGTACGTTCGCGGAGAAAAGCACCTGTTCGCCATCGGCCGATAAGGCGAGTACTGGGTGACAGGCAGAAACAACGTTCGAAGTCGATGGCAGCGAGGGTCGCGAGGCGATCTCTAATACGGAGAGAACCCGATCACCCGGTTATTTTTCTCGACCCAGAGATTCGGGATTCTCCTGCCGTTCACCAGCACGAGAATAATCACGCCCGACTCCTGATCGTACGACCGGCCGACATCGTAACTGTTGACCGCGCCGAGAGAACTGCCGGGTCCCCAATCTTCCAAGAATTTCTGGTAGGAATAGTTCGGGCAGGGCTGCTCGACTGTGCAGCCCCACAGGTCGTAGGCTTGTTCGTAGCTTTTCTGTTGGAGCAGGGAGAGAAACTGGTCGACGCGGCGTTCCTCCTGCCAATTACGGAAGAACAACCAGTAGACGGACCCGAGCACGATGGCGGCGAGCAGAGCATAGCCGGCGATCGTGACGATCTTTTCGTAGCGTCGGTCAGCCTGCCCGTACTCGGCCAGGAAGTCCATGCGGTTACTGTCCGGCAGGCGGCGAAGCCGCCGTCACCGGATGCGCCTTGTCGTAGGCCGCGGTGGCGTCGGCGGTGACGTCGAGCGTCGGTTTGAAATAGTAGGTGCTGCTGGCTTCGGTAATCAGGTCCAGCCCTTTGGCTTCCGCGACGGTCTTGAGCGCGTCCCGCATCTTCTGCGCGGCGGCTTGCAAGATGGAGTTGCGGTCAAATTCGAAGTCGGTCTGCAGGTCTTCCGAGAGCCGCTGCAAGTTCCGTTGCTTGCGCTGCCCGTCCGCCTGCAGTTGGGCGGCCTGGTCGCCGGTCGCGGACTGTAGTTTCTGTTGAAGTTCCTGCAGCTCTTTCGTCAACGCGCCGACTTCGTCCTGCCGCGGCTTGAACTTTGCCTCGACCCGCGCCGCTTCCTTCTGAACCTCAGCCGTGCCGATCAAAGCCTGTTGAAAATCGACCACCCCCACGTTAGTCTGCGCTTGCGCTGCAGCGGGGGCCCCCAACAGGGCCGCCAAGGTTAAAACCGCAACCGGTACGAAAATCATGCTTCGCATAACGTAATCCGACTCCTCTTCACCCAAGCGAGATCCAAAACCTTCCTTACTATCATTGTGCCACGGATTCCCGTCGTGCCACCACCAGGCCCAAGCGGTTCGTCTCGTCCGCGGTTCGAGGCGGCCGTCGCCGGTCTGTCGCGCCGCCGGTCATTCCACCCGCAAGGTCGCATGTGCAAGACCGGAAGCATGACGCCGCCTGAGGGAATACAGCACATTGGCTGAACGAGCGGAGCTAACTGGCTGGCAGGCTCTTCACAATATCGTTATACATCACAAAGGCAATCAAGATCATCAGGAAGACCAGGCCGGCGTTCCAGATGTGCTCCTTGACAGTCATACTGAGGTCTTTGCGCCAGACCATTTCCATCAGCAGCAGCGTGATCGTGCCGCCGTCCAGAATTGGAACCGGCAGCATGTTGAAGATCGCCAGATTGAGGCTGATCACCGACATCAGCATGATCAGATCCGGCCAGCCGCTACGCGCCGCATCTCCCGCCAGTTGACCGATGCCGATCGGGCCCGCTAACTGCTTCGGAGACATGCGCTGCTCGAACAAGCCGACCAGAAAGTTGAGAATCAAAGAGCCGTTCTTGCGATTCTGGTCGATCGACTCACGGAAGGCCTCAATGAATCCCATGCTGGTTTCAATGCGCTCGTAGTCAGGCCCCACGCGGCGTACGCCGATCCTCCAAGTGGCCTCGCTGCCTTCGTACTCGGTAAAGATCGGGGTCACTTCCAGATTGTGGACCTGGCCTTCGCGCCGCACTTCGAGAGCGACGGGCTTGCCTTCGCTTGCGGCAATCAATACCGGCACCTTGCGGGACGAAAGGATGGGTTCGCCGTTGACCGACAGTAGAATGTCACCGTCCTTGAGCCCGGCTTGATCGGCGGGCATTCCCGGAGTGATGCCGTCCAGGCGAACAGGGGCGGACTCGCTCCAGCCGGCGTCTCCAATGCCGGTTTCGGGGTCCGCGCCGAGCTTCACCGGCAAATGCAGCCGCTCGCCGGCGCGCTCGACGGTGACGTCAATGGTTGAGTTCGCCGCCGCGATCTCGGCCAGCTTCACGGTCTCCCAGGTTGGCGTGGCTCGCCGGTTGATCTCGACCACGGTATCGCCTTCACGAATCCCGGCAAGGTCCGCCGCGGAGCCTTCATCCACGTAGCCGAGCGTGGCGGGCTCGAGGAAAAAGGCGAGCCGCTCATACTGGAACATGAACAGTCCGGCCGGCAGCAGAACGGCCAGAATGACGTTGAACACCGGCCCCATGGCGGCAATGATCAACCGCTGCCAGCGCGGCTTGGAAGGCAAATCGCGCTCGTCTCCGGTCGCCTCGCCCAAGTGTTCCGCGCCTGACATCTTGACGTAGCCGCCCAGCGGCAGCAGGCAAACCTTGTAGTCGGTTTCGCCGCGTTTGAATCCGAAAAGCCGCGGGCCGAAACCGAATGCAAAGGCCTCCACGCGAACGTCAAAGTAGCGCGCCGCGAGAAAGTGGCCGAGCTCGTGCACGAAGATCATCACGCCGAGCACGAAGACTACCGCTACGATGTTTTCTAAAAGACCCATGTCTGCATTCAAACAACGATCGGGTTAGCTAACGATCGGGACCATCTACCATCAGGCCGGCTGGCATCGGGCCGCTTAGGACCCGGAAACCACCGGCGAACGATCCAGCCATTCGCGCGCCGCGCCGCGGGCCTGCCTGTCCAATTCCAGCAAGGCCTCAATGCTATGAACGGAGGACGTCGCGGTGCGTTGCAGCGTTTCTTCGACTACGATCGGGATTGCCGAGAAAGGAATGCGCGTTTCGAGAAACGCCTCGACAGCGATCTCGTCAGCCGCGTTCAGTACGCAGCCTGCCGTTCCTCCTGCCTCCAAAACGTCATATGCCACCCGCAAAAGCGGAAACTTCTGGAAGTCCGGCGCCCCGAACTCTAATTGTCGCACATCGCTCCAGCGCAGCCGCCGGCTAGGGCAGGCCTCCCGCTGGGGGTACGACAGCGCGTAACGGATCGGTAATTTCATATCGGGCGGCGCAAGCTGCGCAATTACCGAACCGTCGCAGAACTCGAGCAGGGCATGGACAATCGACTGCGGATGGATCAGCACCTCGACCTGCGCGGGCGGAAACGCAAACAGGTGGCAGGCCTCGATGATCTCGAACCCCTTATTCATCAACGTCGCCGAGTCGATCGTGATGCGGTGGCCCATCTTCCAGGTAGGGTGATTGAGCGCCTGGGCAGGGGTGACACGCTCGAACTCGCTGGCGGGCGTGGTGCGGAACGGCCCGCCCGAGGCGGTCAGAAACAGCCGCTCGACCTCGTCGCGGCGTCCGGCGCGCAGGCATTGGTGGACCCCGTTGTGTTCGCTATCGACCGGCAACAGCTCGGCCCCGGAACGCCCGGCCTCCGCCATGACCAACTCGCCGGCGGCGACTAGCACTTCCTTGTTCGCCAAAGCGACCCGCTTGCCGAGCCGGACGGCCTCGAACGTCGCGGCCAACCCCGCCACGCCAACCGCAGCGGAAACCACGGTATCGCAGTCCACCTGGCTTACCGCGGCGAGATTGCCCGCCGGGCCACACAAGACCTCGGGCGTATATCCCTTGGCAGAGGGCGCGCTGCGAAGGCGGGTTAGAAACCCGTCGCGGCCGGCTTCATCGGCTAGAGAGACAAGGGCGGGGCGGAACTCCAAGGCCTGCTTGAGAAGCTCGTCAACGTTATGGCCGGCCGTCAACGCCAGGACGCTGACCCGACCTTCCATTTCCCGAACGACCTGGAGCGTATTGCACCCGATCGATCCGGTGGAACCGAGAACGGAAAGTCGCTGCATCCTGCAACTCAAACAAAACCCAAGACAAGGCTAACATACCAAGAATCGCCCGTTCCACAGCAAATCAGATCGGAGAAACCCCCGAGCCAGCCACTGTGAGGACCGGTACTCCTGCCGGTCCTTCGCCGCAAAGCGGCGCGAATGGCCTTAGTCAAAGAGCCTCGAACAGCAGTTGATCCACGAAAAGTACGCGAAAGGAATCTTGGGCTTGCAGCGAATCAGAAAGCAGCAGTGTGGAGTTGGGCGGGGCGTTGAGTCCGTGTGGTGGTGATTGTGAGCGGTTGAGATTGCGAGACCAAAAGAGAGGTGCCGGGGAGGTGTTTCAGGGGTCTTTTGGTTGAGGTTAGTCTCGCTTTGGTGGGGGTTGCCTCCCCGGCTTTGCATTGAGAATACCAAAGTCCATAATCGGAAGCAAGGAAAAATTCCAAAAAACAGATTGCGGGTGCCTGGGAACGCCAAGATTCATGTATGATATTTAAAAATATAGACTTATATCAAATGACCAGAGGCTCCGGAAGCCCAGGCCCACGGTCCAGGGTGTCCGAAATCGCCCCACTCCCTCCCGCAAACTCTCGAAAGTGTCGGATTTCTCACGCTTCGTTCGTCAGGAGAGATACACAGTGTCCGCGGCAACGTTACATCTGGGTGAGCGTCGTCCTGGGCATCGAATTCGCCCGAGTCATGGATAGGGTTGGCCGGACCCGATCCATGACCTCGGACGACCACGAATTCTGGCTGCCAGCCTTCGCTGGCCGGCCGCGTGTCGAGCGTACAAACGAGGAGCGGCGCTACTAGGCGCCGGTACTACGTTTTCACCTCGACGCCGGCAAACTCCTCAAACAGCTTGATCGCGGCGCAAATATCCTCGTCGCCGCGTCCCTTGGCGATACTGGCGCCGAAAATCTCGTGCACCAGCGCCGTGCTGGGCAAGGGAACGTTCAACTCGCGGCCGGACTCGAGCATCAGCCCGATATCCTTATGCATCCATTTGAGCGGGAACGCCGCCTCGAACTTGCGGGCGAACACTGCCGGGGCTTTGAAGCTGATCAAGCCGGCCTTGGCGGCGCTGGCGTCGAGAACTTCGAACATCAACTGCGGGTTGACGCCGGCCTTCGAGGCCAGCACCATGCCTTCGATGAAGCCCTGCAACATGTTGGCAAGAATGAGGTTTTGGGATAGCTTGGCGTGCAGACCCATGCCCTGCTTGCCGCAATAGAACAAGGTCTTGCCCATCGGCAGGAAGTTCTCCCGAACGCGATCGAAGACCTTCTTCGGCCCGCCGACCATGAACGTCAGCGTGCCCCCCCGGGCGCCGGGGGTGGATCCGGTGCAGGGAGCATCCAGGAAAAAGGCCTTTTTCTTCTCGAACGCCTTGGCCATGCGCCGGGCCGCGGTCGGAGCGACCGTGCTGCAATCCGCCACGACCGCGTTGGGCTTGATGCCCTCGATGACGCCGTTCTTGCCCATTAGCACCGATTCGGACATTTCGGTGTTCCCGACGCAAAGGAAAATACAGTCGGCGCGCTGGCCGACCGCCTTCGGCGTTGCACAGTAGATGCCGCCTTTGGTCTTGGCCAGCTTCTGAGCTTTCTCTTTGGTGTGGCTCCACAACGCGACGGTGTGGCCGGCGGCGAGCAGATGCTCCGCCATCGGGTACCCCATTAGTCCCAAGCCAAGAAATCCAAGTTTCGCCATGTTGCGTTTCTCCTAGTCTCTGAATCCCCGGAGGCGGCCGCCGGCAAGCGGCGCGTGGTGTCGCGGCATCGAAGCGCGAGCGAGGGGCAAAATCACAAAGCCCACAATTGTACGCTTTTGGAACCCTGTGAGACAATGCCCTGCGCATGAAGCATTCTGTACTTGTCACCAAACGGATCTATCCGGAGGCATTCGCATACCTGCGGGAACATGTCGACGTCGAATACCACGACTCGGAAACGAGCTATTCCCCCGATGAGCTGCTGCAGCGTTTGAAGGGTAAGGACGGCACGGTCAGCCAGCTTACGGATCATTTCACCGCCGAGGTCATCAACGCCCTGCCCAAGCTGCGAGTCATCGCCAATGTAGCGGTTGGATTCGACAACATCGACCTCGAAGCCGCCACCAAGCGCAACGTGATTGTCACCAACACGCCCGGGGTACTGACCGAAACCACCGCCGACTTCGCCTTTGCGCTGCTGATGGCCGCCGCGCGCCGCATTGCCGAGGCCGACCGCTTCCTTCGCGCGGGACGCTGGCGCGAGTGGAACGTTGATCTGCTGTGCGGCCACGATGTTTATGGAAGCACGCTGGGGCTCATCGGCATGGGCCGCATCGGCCAGTCGGTCGCCCGCCGGGGTCGCGGCTTCCAAATGCGCTTGCTCTACCATGACGCCACCCGGCAGGACTCGCAAAGCGAAAAGGAGTTGGGCATCGAGTTCGTGCCGCTCGAAACCTTGCTTCGCGAATCCGACTACATCAGCCTGCACGTTCCCCTGCTGCCGGAAACAGAGAAGCTGATCGGCGCGGGCGAGCTGTCGCAAATGAAGAAGACAGCCGTTTTGGTCAACACCTCGCGAGGGCCGGTCGTCGATGAACAAGCGCTGGCCGAGGCGCTGGCCAACGGCACGATCGCGGCCGCCGGCCTTGATGTGTTCGAGCGGGAGCCCGAGGTCGAGCCGAAGCTGTTGAAGCTGGAAAACGTCGTGCTGGCGCCTCACATTGCCAGCGCCTCAACAGAGACCAGGAAGAAGATGTGCCGGATGGCCGCGGAAAACGCCGTCGCGGCATTGGAAGGCCGCCGCCCGGAGAATCTGGTCAACACCAGCCTTGGCTGAACATCCGCTACGTTCAGCCTAACTAAGGGCCGGTTGGTATCCTCATCTCTGACACCACGGCTCGGGATCATCAACACGCCCGGCTGCTTGGTTCGTGAAAGTTATGAGGGCGCGAAAAATGGGTTCGATACCGCTACGGCGAGCGTTTCGGAAAGCAACCCTTCGAGGGACACACACACAATTCTGCATTGCTAGCATGCTGTTCGCGTTGCTCGCGCCCGGCATGCTGGCCGCGGCCGACGCCCAATGGGTCGTCTACGAAGGAGGCGCGGGGCCCGGCAGCGGCAAGCACATCGTGCTGATCTCGGGCGACGAAGAGTATCGATCCGAAGAGGCTCTGCCGCAGCTTGGCAAGATCCTCGCCACACATCACGGCTTTAAGTGCACAGTGCTGTTTGCGATCGATCCGGCAGACGGCACGATCAATCCCGAAAAGGTTGACAACATTCCCGGCCTCGAAGCTCTCGAGACGGCCGAACTGATGATCATCGCGACGCGTTTCCGCGAACTGCCTGACCAGCAGATGAAATTCGTTGATGAATACATCCACTCGGGCCGGCCGGTGATCGGGCTGCGCACGGCGACGCACTCATTCCGATTTCCCGCGGATTCGACCAGCGCCTACAAGCACTTCAGCTTCGACTCGAAGACCTGGGAAGGCGGCTTCGGCAAACAGGTGCTCGGTGAAACCTGGATTTCGCACCATGGCCGCCACGCAATCCAGAGCACCCGGGGAGTGCTCGCGACCGAAGCGGCGAATCACCCGATCCTGCGCGGCGTGGAAGATATCTGGGGGCCGACGGATGTGTATACGGTCGCGCTGCCGACCGGGCCGAATTTTCACCCGCTCGTGATGGGGCAAGTGCTCGAAGGCATGAGCCCCGATGACGCGCCGGTCGGAGTGGACGTCAGGAAGAACCGAGCCGGCGTAGAAACTAGAATGACGCCGAATCAGCCGATGATGCCGGTCGCCTGGACTCGCAGCTTCACGGGAAGGTCCGGCAAGACCAGCCGGGTGTTCACGACAACGATGGGCTCGTCCGTCGATCTGGACAATGAAGGCTTGCGCCGGATGCTGGTGAATGCCGCTTACTGGTGCTTGGATCTCGAGGCGGAAAGCCCGGCCAAAGCGAAGGTCGATCTTGTCGGTCCCTACCGGCCCACGCCCTTTGGCTTCGGAAAGCACACCCCAGGGACGAAGCCCGCCGACCACGCGATGTAGCCCCCGACCACGCGATGCAGATGGAGGGCGAGAGCTGCCTCCGAAACATCCTGCCGCCGGTTTCGGCAATCAGACTCCGCTGACTCAATCCCGCACGTCGAGTAGCGGTCTTTCGGTTTGAACGACTGCGCTCATTGCAACGCAGCTCCCTCTCAGGTTAATCTGAGCTGCTAAACGTCCCCCCGATCCGGCTTACCAAGGCACGTAAAGAACAATGACTCGTAGAATGGTTGCGATTTCGGGCTTTGCCCTCGCGATGGTCGTCGTCGTGGGACTGGCTTCCCGGCGCGACGGTGTAAGTTCCCGGATGCGCCTTGTGCAGGAGAAGCTTTCCGGTGACCTCGCCGGAGTCAGTTGGACGGAGCTAGCCATAAGGATGGCGCCGGGCGCCGTGCATACAGAGCTTCGCCGGGTCTTGATGCCCGGTCTACCTCATTGGTGGAAGAAGCTGGAGCGTCCAAGCCGCGAGGAGAAACCCTGGAGGATGGCTTTCGCCTTTGAGGGACCCACGACTTGCCTGGCGAAGTTGGACTGTCATGTTTCGGTTCTTCAGCAGGGCAAGACGCCCCACGACCTCCATCAGCATACCGACGAAGAGATTATCATCCCGCTCTCGGGCACGGTCGATATTCTGACCGCATCGGATACGGGTTCATCCGAACTGCAAGTCGAAACCATCCAGCGGGGCCAGTTTATCTACCATGCTCCGCGGCGGCCTCACACCGTCCGTGCTGCCGGCGATGGCGAGGCCACTTACCTCATCTTGAGATGGGAAGGCCAACTCGCCGACCGCAGCCCTGTTCTCCCTTCGTCCGTTTTTAGCGTCAGCGAGATTCCGCCTCCTGACGGCGCGGCGCGGGGCTTTTCCACGGAACTTATCTTTGAGTCGCCGACACCGCATTTGGAAAAGCTCCATTGCCACCAGAGCACCATCGCGCCCGGAGGCGGCTATGACGCGCACGCCGACAACTATGATGTCGTCATCGTTGTGCTCGAAGGCGTTGTCGAAACGCTCGGTGAGCAAATCGGCGCTGACTCGGTGATTTTCTATTCCGCCAACCGCCCTCACGGGATGAGAAATCCCGGCACGTCCCCCGCCAGATACCTCACCTTCGAGTTTCATTCCGATGCAGCTTCCGATCATTAGGCTCGCCGCGGAAACAGCTCGAAGCGGCGGACAAACGCGTTTCGTCTCCTTTTTGTTCAGCCCGATTCTCGAAGCGCTGCTATGGCTGTTCTGGGCCGCTTGCGCGTGCTCGAGGCTATTGCTCAATGCCGGTTGGTATTGGAACGACATTCGCCTGTCTCGCACTTTCGCTCTGATGATGGGCCATGACCTGTACGCGGAAACCCACGGCGGACCCGTGTCCGGCCACATCTACGGCCCGGTCGCCTTCCTGGCTTACCTGCCGACGGTGCTGGCCCGGACTCCGGATTGGGCGATCGCGTTCGGCATCGTCCTGTGCATTCTGATGACGCTAGGTCCGGTTGTGCTGATTTTGCGCTGGCAGACGCCGGGTGATGCATGGCTCAGAAGAATGAGCCGCTGGTTGTTGCTGCTGATCTTCTTTTACTTCTTGCACTCCGGAGCCACCGCGTACGCCGTGTGGAATATTCACGTGGATGCCCCGGCGCTGCTGCTGGCTTGCCTGATGTGCTGGTTGTCGGCGTTGCCTGCCCAGGGCCGCGATATTCGCTGGGCCGCCCTGATTGGCGCCGCGCTGTGTGCTTCGCTACTGCCTTGGACCAAGCAGACCGTGGCGCCGGTCCTGTTCGTTCCGGCGCTCTATTTCGTTGCGATTCGGAACCGGCGGGCTTTCTTCTCCTACGCCGGCCTTGTTGCCGCGCTCAGCCTCATCCTGGTGATCGGATTTTCCTGGTGGCTTGGAGCGGAAGATCTGCTGCACACGATGTATGTTGCCCCCGCCCAAACCGGGTTTGGCTGGTCGGACGACATTGTCGCCTCTCTGCTGGAAGACGGCTCCGTTCTGCTGGCCCTGGCGCTGGTAGTCGGCGCCGTACTTGCGATCAAGGCTTCCGGCACGGAATGGGAGGAGATGCGGCGGGAGATTCTATCCCCATCTAGAAACCCTGGTTTGGTATTCGCGGCGGCGGCTCTCATCGTCGTGCCCACGTCCATGCTAGGGGCCTTCAAAATCGGCGGGAGCATCAACAATCTGGCAGGGATCGACTACCTGTTCACGATTGGTTTGGCTGTGACCCTGCTGCGTCTGTTCGCGCTGCCTCTGTTGAGGTCGGACCGCGGCGCGCAAATCACGGTCCTGACCTGCCTCGTTGTCCTTGTATTGTTCCTGAGTGCGCGCGGCGTTCCCGACGCCGCGAGGTTGGGTGCGCGCGCCAGGGCATTTTGGATTTCGAATCCTTCCCGCCAGGCGTTTGAGTTTGCCAGGCGGCATCCCGGGACGATTTACTTCCCCGCTCATCCGCTGGCCACGCTACTGGCCGAAGGACGGCTGTACCATGCCGACTGGGGCTTGGCACAGTCCGAAAGAATGGGCTTCCCCATCGAGGACAGCCAGTTCCGGCGCCACTTGCCTCAAGATCTGCGATACATCGCTTTCTACCGCAAGTGGGGCGAAGCCCCCCAGTTCACGCTCGATCGTCTGGGCGGCCCGTGGCAAATCCGCACGGTGGATGCGCTGCCCGACTGGACCGTATATGCGCGTGAGTAGTTCGCGCCTTGAAGCACTCTACATGCAACTGACCAAAAAGGAAATCTGGGCTTGGATTTTCCTGGCGCTCGCTATCGTTCGCCTCAACACCGGTCGCTTTCGGTCAAGCGACAGGCCACGCCCTACAGCGCAATACGGTCACCGGAACAGGATGTTGGAGCCGGCGTTGTGCGGCACCAGCCCGGGCACCGTTCGCAGTGCCAAGAGAACGGGACAGCCGCTCGTCCGCCGTAGGTCGTGGCCATTATGAGGCGGTCCACTCTGGCACATTTGTGGCGCAGTCCGAAAAAAACAGGCTGTAGTTAATTGATTCTAAATAGGAAAACCTGGTGCGGAGAGGGGGACTTGAACCCCCATGAGATTACTCCCACTAGCACCTCAAGCTAGCGCGTCTGCCAATTCCGCCATCTCCGCTTGTTTAGAATCAAGT
>JBBDWJ010000341.1:0-11621 GCA_040902925.1 Bryobacterales bacterium
AAAACCGCCACAAAAAAACAACCCAGATCGTCACCCACATCTATGTCGCGCACCCCCGTGAGAACATTCGGTACTACTTTTGTCTTATTGTAGAGATCAGTGCTTCTGCGCCCCGCCGTCGTTGACGGCGTTGCGAGCTTCGCCGTGGAATCGTTGGTTCAAACACTCGAAAGGTACGGAGCGGACCCCGCTGCGATCCGCTCTTTCGCTGCCGACGATCCAAGCCTCCTGCCATACGCCAGTCTGCTCAGCACGCGTCAGAACAATGATTCAGTCCTGGCCGCGCTGACGGGGGCCTATGAGTGGCAGGCCACCCCTCTGGTTTTCTTGGTGGATGCCGAAAAGCTCGGCCGTAAGCAAGATCTCGATCGTATCCGCCGGCTCGTCGCCATGCGGGGTGATGCGCCCTACTTGGGCGTCATCCGCCCAGGGCAGCTTACGGTTTACCGGGTTTCTCTGGACAATGATCCGCTGGACAGGGCACTTGTCCCGCTCCCTGTGTCCGCCAGCGACGAGCGAGCCACCTTCCCCTACTTGGGTAACCACCGGCCTGGCGTGGCCCCGCATCCCCGGCAGCGGATATCGAAGGTTGTACTTAACCTGTTGAGCGCCTCGATAGCAGGTCTCAAGACGCATTTCGGTGTTGCAGACAACGACGCGATCTCATTGGTTGGGCGTGCACTATTCACCCGGTTTCTGGCGGACCGTGGGCTCCTCCCTGGTTCATCACTTCCAAGTGGGCCGGATGAAGCGAGTCGGCTGTTCGACACTCCCGACGCTGCCGCCAAAACCTCCCGCTGGTTGGACAGCACTTTCAACGGTGATTTTCTCCCTGTCCGCGACGGATTATTCGAGGCTCTGCGACCGGAGGGCTTCAAGACGCTAGGTGACATACTGCGCCATGCGGATGGTGGCCAGCTTCCTCTCCGCTGGGAGGAAAAGTGGGCAAATCTCGATTTTGCCCACATCCCAGTTGGTGTGCTCAGCGAAGCTTATGAGCACTACCTGCGCGAACATGCCCCGGAAAAGCAACGCAAAGAAGGCGGCTACTACACTCCCAGCACGATCGCCGACATGCTGGTCCGAGGCGCTTTCCACGCCCTCAGACGCGACGGCGCGTCCCATGGGGCACGGGTTCTGGACCCTGCGGCTGGGGCTGGCGTCTTCCTAATCACTGCTTTCCGCCAGTTGGTGGCTGAGCGTTGGCGCCACGACGGTCAACGACCTGACACGAAGACGCTTCGAAGCATCCTCTACAAGCAGATTACCGGCTTTGATATCAACGAAGCTGCCCTGCGATTTGCCGCGCTCGGGCTCTACCTGGCTTCCATCGAACTAGACCCCAACCCGGAGCCTGTCGAGAAGCTGCGGTTCGAGAATTTGCGTGGCACGGTGCTGCACAATATGGGTGACCCAGACGGCAACCCGCGGAGTCTGGGGAGCCTCGGCGACCGCGTGGGTCGAGCCCACTCGGGCCGGTACGATCTCGTGGTTGGGAATCCCCCTTGGTCGAGTGGTACGGGTCTCCCGGACTGGACGTACGTCAAACGCCACGTGGCCGCAATTGCTCGGACTCGGGTGCCCGATGGATCGGTCCCTGAACTGCCTAACGAAGTACTGGATTTGCCGTTCGTTTGGCTGGCAATGGAGTGGGCGCGCCAAGGCGGCCAGATCGCTTTTGCCTTGCATGCCCGGTTGTTGTTTCAACAGGCTGAGGGCATGTCGGAAGATCGCGCTGCCCTGTTCGGTGCGATGAATGTGACTGGAATTGTGAACGGATCAGAAGTCCGGAGCACCAAGGTTTGGCCCGAGATTTCGGCACCATTCTGTTTACTATTCGCGCGCAACGAATTGCCACCGCCGGGAGCCGGTTTCAAATTTGTTAGCCCTCGATACGAACGTCGACTGAATGCCGCGGGTGGCTGGCGGGTGGATGTGGGCAATGCGGAAACGATTGCCTCTGACCAAGTTATCCGACGGCCCGAGATTCTCAAGATAGCGTTCCGCGGTAGCCCACTCGATCTGGAGGCCTACGACAGGCTAGTCGCGCGAAAGCTGCCGACGCTGGACGCGGTTTGGCGCGCGCGGTTTGGGGAGTACCGGAAACGACCTAAGTTCACTGGGAACGGATACCAGAAGTTACGAAAGAGTAGCCGCGTCAGAAAAAATGGTGACGGACAGCCTGGCGTCTCCGCATCGTATTTGCATGACCTGCCCGAACTGATTCCGGAAGCGATGCAAACGTTGCTGGTTGATGTCTCACGGCCGATGTTCAGTTTAGAGCGCATCCACGACCCAAGACCTATTGAGCTGTTCCGTGGACCGCTGCTGATAGTCCATGAGGCGCCACCAGCTGAGTCCGGTCGGATTCGAGTTGCAGTCGCCGACCGCGACATTGTATTTAACCAGAGCTACAACGGCTACAGCGCTCACGCGCATGCGCAAGGTAGGCTTCTGGTGCGCTATCTTGCTTTGCTCTTGGGCAGCCGACCTGCATTGTGGCACGCTCTGATGGTCAGCGGCAGGTTTGGGTTCGAACGAGAAGTCATCGAGAAGTTTACTATCGATAAGGTTCCTGTTCCTCCATTCGATGAATTTGGCGCATCCGAACTAGATCGGATCGAGCGGCTGTTCGAGAATCTTGTCAGCGACAATTCTGAGCCGGGTTGGGAGGAAGTAGATGCCTGGGTGGCTTCGTTGTACGGCTTGCGGCCACGGGATCTCCAGGTGATTTCAGATACCTTAGAGTTCAACTTGCCTTTTGCCGACAATCGAAAGAAGGCCCAAACCGCTCCAAGACCTCCTCAGGTTGCACGCTTCTGCAGCACGTTGGAGTCAGAACTGAAGGCTTGGGCTCAACGTTCTGGCAAAAAAATGCACGTTCGGCCGGTACAACTGCCGTCAGAGTGGCCGTGGAGACTTGTGCGAGTCAGCCACACGCCATCGTCAACTGCACGCCCGACTGACCAGGACTGGAGGGAGATATTGCGGATTGCCGATCAATTGGCGGCAACAGAAGTTATCCATCCCGACACGGCGAGCGGCTGCCTTTGGCTAGCTCGCCTCAATCAGGCGCGCTACTGGAGTAACAGCCAAGCGAAACTGGCTGCCCGTCGTATAACTTGGGAGCATGTTGACTTCCTGGTGGACCTCGCGAACTGATGAAGAAAAGCCGCTTCCATCCACGCGAGGATCAAGTGGCGGAGTTGACGCGCGGTCAGAGCCTGCCGCTTGCGCCACTTCACCAGGAGCATTTGAAGTCTATCGCGACGGCTCTCGATCGCGCCTGGAACGAACTCGTGGCGGAGCAGCACGAAACGCTGCGTTCGGGAAGCGAAGCGGAACTGAATAGCTTGATGGAGATTCGACTCAACGCGCTCCTAGAGAGAGACGATCTATGGGCACTGGTGGCGCGAAACGTCGCGCGGGGGAAGGAGACTATCAGTTTCGATGGAAGTCACCTCGAAAAGCGGCCCGACCTTTCCATCTACCTGACCGATCGGAGCCCGTCATTCCCCTTGGTCGTAGAGTGTAAGCTGATTGACGCGCAGAGAAGCAAGACTGTCAACTTGTACTGCAAAGACGGTCTTTTGCGGTTCGTCCGAGGGGACTATGGTTGGGCCGCCCGTGAGGCCTTTATGCTCGCCTATGTGCGTGACGAATCAACAATCGCTACGTGTCTGAAGCCGTTCCTCCATGACTGCCTGACGAAACAGCCGGACACCTATCTTACTGAGGCTTTGCCAGAGCTGGTTTCGGGGTCGGAGATGCACATGGCCCGATCCCGTCACAATCGTGAATTCAGGTACGTCGGTCTTTCCCACGGCCCGGGCGCCATCGGGATATGGCACCTATGGGTTGCCACCCCGACCAAGTGAGGGCCTCGTAGACTCGACCCGGCCACCCTCCGGTGACAAATCCTGGCCCGAATCACCCTTCCAAGTTGGTTTGTGGCTGCTATCCCGCTTGGATCAACGCCAACCGGAAGTTGGGCAGAGTGCGGTCAATTGACGAGCAACGGCCGACGGTTCTCCGTAAACAGGCGCGGCCGGGGTCTCGTGCAATTTGGTGAGAAACAGGCGGAAAGCCCTTGCCGGCCCAGTTTGCGGCAGCCTCAGTCGTTGCGATCCTCCGGATCCCGTCCCAGCAGCTTCCGAAACCTTCGGCCAAATCCCAGCCGCCACCCAGGGCCCCATTTGGCGCCCTGGGCTACTATAGGGCGACAGGAGGCATCGGGGGCGCTGCAACCCAGGGTCGGCCGCCCCTCCATCGCCCCCCAGGAACCGAACGCAGCGCATAAAAAAAGTGCCAAACGAACCCAATTAAAAATTCGGGGACAACAAGGCATATCATACGTACAATAAACAAGATCGGAGCCGATTACAGGGAGAACAAAAGGCAAAAACGATTCGGGAGTATTCGCCAAATATTCTCCTAGCATTCGCCAAAAGTTCGCAAAGGTTCGTCATGGAATGGATTTGATCCGCCAACCAGCAATGCGCGACACTGGGGAACTCTTGGAGAACGCTCGGAGAGAATCAGGGTCTGTCCCGGACACAGGGGCCCGGACACAGGTGGCCTCACAATGACTCGCTTCAACCTGGCAACCCGACTGCGGCGCATCCCCGTCGCCATCCGCATCCTCGCGGTCATGGCTGTTAGCCTCCTGGCGCCCGCATCACCGGCGCAGACCAACTTCGTGTTCTTCCTGGTCGACGACCTGGGCTGGCGCGACATCGGTTGCTTCGGCAGCAGCTTTTACGAAACTCCCAACGTCGATAAGCTGGCCCGCACGGGCATGCGCTTCACGCAGGCCTATGCCGCCTGCCCGGTCTGCTCGCCGACGCGCGCCAGCATCATGACCGGCAAGTATCCGGTCCGCGCCGGCATTACCGACTTCATCAATCCGGCCGGCAACAACCAGCCCGAAAAATGGACCCGCAACACCAAGCTGTTGCCGGCCAGTTACCGGGACCGCCTGGCGCTCGAGGAAGTCACCCTCGCCGAAGCCTTGAAGCAGTCCGGCTACGCAACGTTCTTCGCCGGCAAATGGCATCTCGGCCCGCAGGGGTTCTGGCCCGAGGACCAGGGTTTCGACGTCAACAAAGGGGGTATCGAGCAAGGCGGGCCTTATGGCGGCGAGCGCTACTTCTCGCCTTATGGCAACCCGCGTCTCGAAGATGGCCCGGCGGGCGAGCATCTGCCCGACCGGCTGGCCACCGAAACCGTGAAGTTTATCGAAGCCAACCGCGATGGGAAGTTTTTGGCTTATCTTTCGTTCTATTCGGTTCACACGCCGCTAATGGCCCGACCCGATCTCGAAGCCAAGTACGCGGCAAAGGCGGCACTAATCGAATTCGCCGGCCCGCGATTCCTCGCCGAGCGCCTGCGCGAAGCGCGCCAGGTGCAGGACCACGCTATTTACGGCGGCATGGTCGAGGCCATGGACCTGGCAGTCGGGAAGGTTCTCGACGCGCTTGACCGGCTGGCGCTCTCCGAAAACACGGTGGTCATCTTCATGTCCGACAACGGCGGGCTAAGCACCTCGGAAGGCTCGCCCACCAGCAACGTTCCGCTCCGCGCGGGCAAAGGCTGGATGTACGAAGGCGGCATCCGGGAGCCGATGATCATCCGCGCGCCATCAGTTGCCGAGCCCGGCAGCGTTTCAACCGCGTCGGTGACCAGCACCGATTTCTATCCCACGATGCTCGAGCTGGCCGGGCTGCCGGCGCGCCCGGAGCAGCATCTCGATGGCGTTAGCCTGCTGCCGATTCTTCGAGGCGGCGACATCCAATCGCGGCCGCTTTTTTGGCACTACCCGCACTACGGCAACCAGGGCGGCGAACCGTCTGGCGCGATTCGCGAAGGCGACTGGAAGCTCATCGAGTGGTACGAAGACGGCCGGATCGAGCTTTTCAACCTGCGCCAGGACCTCGGTGAGCGCTACAACATGATCCGTCTGCACCCCGATAAGGCCGAGCAGCTACACGGCCAACTCAAGGCCTGGCGCGCCGGCATGGGTGCGGCGATGCCGGCGCCAAATCCGCGCTACCAACCCTAGTGCTAGACCAACGCCCGGCTCGGCAAGCTGTGAAGAGGCCAAGCTTCGGGCCCCCTGCTACTACCTTTGGACGCCTTTCCATTCAGGGCGAAGCAGCCCCAAAAACACCGCGTCCTGAATCTCGCCGCCGACCTGATAGCGCTCGCGCAGCAGACCCTCGCGCTGAAAACCCTGTCTCTCGAGAAGCCGCAGCGAGCCCTCGTTGCGCGGATCGACGTCGGCCTCGATCCGATGCAGCCCCAGCTCCTCGAACGCGAGCGCGATCAGGCGCGCGACTGCTTCACTCGCGATCCCCTGCCCCCAGTGTTGCTTCCCAAGCGCGAAGCCGATCTCGCCCCGGCGATGAGTCAGATCGAGATGGAAAAGCGTACACGTACCCAGGATGGCGTCCGACGAACGCGAAGCGATGCCCCACTGAAACAGCGTTCCCGCACGGAACAGATCGTGAATCTGCCGAATCAGCGCCTCCGCCTCGGCGATGCCGGTCATCGGCGGCGACGACCAATAGCGCATCACGTCGGGGTCGCGAAAGACCTCGAACACCATCTCCACGTCCTGCTCGCGCAAGTTTCGTAGGACCAACCGCTCCGTGGAGAGCGTCGGCATTTTCTCCCATCCAATCCCGGTACTCATTTCTCAACCTTCCTGAATTGAAGCCAACGTTCGCTACCGGCTCAAGCCCGCGGAGCGCCGCGAAACTCGAATTCCTCCGGGTCGACTCCGCCCAACTCCGGCTCGGGGAGCTTGCCGGCCAGGTGCGCCCAACCCCAGAAGAACGCCGTGAGCGAGCTGACGGCGCCGGCGGCCGCGCCGATCTGGCGAGGACTCCAGAACTCCGACGCCAAGCCCGCCCCGGTCATCGACAGCATCATCGTTCCCCAGGTCATCGATTCGATGGTCGAAAAAACCCGGCCGCGGTAGGCATCAGGGACGTGCGTCAAAAGCTGCGTCTGATTCATGATCGAGCTGATCGCCATGCCGACGCGCGATAGCCCCACAAAGAACATCGCCAGCCCGATCGGAGACGCTTGACTGAAAAGGATGTAGCACACGCCGTGCATCAGGTGGCAGACGACGATCGTACGCTTGTATCCCAGAAACGACAAACGCGTGCCCCACTGGTTGGCAATGAATCCACCGATTAAGAGGCCGAAACCGGCGGAACCCCAAATCATGCCGATGCCGACTGGCCCGCGGTCGAAAATCCGTTCCCCGAATAAGCTGAACAGCACTTGGGCCGTGCCGCCGCCGCTCGCCCAGCCGACATGCACCAGAGCAATCCCGAGAATCAGCGGCGTGCCGCGCATGTAGCGCAACCCCTCCTGATATTCGTGCCAGGGGCGCGCGACCATCGTCTCGTTGAGCGCTTTCGTCGCCGGGCGAAAGTGCCCCGCGGGGACGCGCAACTGCGAAACCATCAACGCCGAAAACAGAAACGAGGCCGCGTTGAGCAAAAAGGCAATCTCGAACCCGAACCCGGCGGCGCTCAGCCCGCCAAGCATTGTCCCGATAGTAACCGAGGCGTACCCGGTGGTCTGCGTCAACGAATTCGCGGTGTGCAGTTCATCCTTGGACGCGATGGCCGGTAGAATCGCCACGCGGCCGCTGGTGTAAAACGGCGAAAAGAACATCAGCAGGCCGCTCAGCGGATAGAGCAGCCAAGTGTGCGACGCATCGAGCGTGAAGATGAACAACAGCGCCACCACGCCACGTAACAGATCGCTGGCGATCATGATGCGCTTGCGATCCAAGCGATCGAGCATGACTCCGGCGATGGGGCCGCCGACCAGCATCGATATGGCGCGCGCCAGCAGTATCCCACTGACCACAAATCCCGACCCGGTGTTCTGGAGCGCCAGGCTGAACACGGCGATGGTGTTGAAATGGTCCCCGATCTCGCTGACGATCTGGCCGCACCAGTTGAAGCGGTAGTTGCGGTTTTGGCGCAGCAGTTGGGGGAAGCTAAGCATGAGCCATTCGTTAGCTGATCCACAGACCGCCGCACCGGCGGGCTTTACCGAGTGTCGTTGGCCAGTGCCGTGACGCGTGCCATTGTGGCGCGCGGCATTGTGGCGCGTGCCCTTGTGGCGGGTACACCAATCCGGCCCCAGGCTCGAAAATACGCCGGGCGGAGGGCTTCCACGTAATGCAACGGTTGGATTCCGACAGGGATCCGGAGGATCGGAGGAAACTCCTGAACTCTTAGGATCGCAAAATTGGAGGGATTTGGGGAGGCCAGCGCGAGCGGGTCAGAGGAGAGTCGGGTCGGGCGAACACTCCAGGACTTGGAAAGCGTTGGCTGTTTCTCCCGAGCCCCTGTTGCGGCGCCCCGCGGCCACGGCCCGGCGTTTTTCCGGAACGGACGGCGAGGAGGGTCCCTGGCACGGCTGGTCCCGGCCGGCGGGGGGCAAGTCAAGCTGGACGGCAAGGTCGCCGTGCAGCCGCGCCTGTTCCCAGTTGCGCGCGGCCATCAGTTGGCGCGAGCTCAAGCCTCGGGTACGCGTGAAGACCGCGCCCTCGATGTTGGCGCCGAGCAGATTCGCGCCATGCAAGTCGGCGTCGGTGAAATCCGCGCTGGTAAGATCGGCGCCGCCGCAGTCGGCGTCTCGCAGATCCGCCCCATCGAAGGTACACCCGGCCAAATTCGCGCCGTTGAAATTGACGGCCACCAGCCGCGATCGGGAAAGCTCGGCGTTGTCGAGGTCCGCCCCCATCAGATAGGCGCTTTGCAGATCGGCGTCGCGCAAGCAAGCTCCACGCAGGGTAGCCCCCCGCAGATACGCCTTTTGCAGCACAACGCCGTGCAGGTCAAAACCGCTCAAGTCGGCATGCGCGAATTGGATTCCCGAAAGGTCCGGCGCGGGCTCAGCGGCGTGTTCCTGGCGGGCGCGATTCCAGACCTCTTGGCCCTGCAGCAAAATCTGGGTGTATTCGGCCGAGGTCATCTGTGGAGGCATCGTTGTCGCGTGGGACCGGTTGTCGCGCTCTATGTTTACCGCGCGGGCCGTGTCCCCGCACCAACTCACGGCGGTTCGTCCGTGCGCGGATGCGCCTTTTCAACATCATCGGTAGCCGCAACACGCAGCTTTAGCCTGATGGGCCTTAGAGGGAATAGAGAGCGTGTGTGTGGAACGCGTCCGACACCCCCGATTCGGACGCTGAACCTTGGCAGACAGGAAGCAGGCCGCGACCTCGTTTCGGGCGGCATAAATTGCGCGGGGGGCGATCCAGCCAAACATTGTCGTCAGTGGCAATGACCCATTATGCTTTCCCGCCACGCCAGGGCCGCTTCCATAAGACTGCGACCCAGGCCAGCCAGGCAATCACGCTCAAGGCGGTTGAGCGCCATAAAATCGCCGGCCTAAACTCCATGACGACTTCGTGCCGGCCCGCCGGCGCCGCCATTCCGCGGAACGCCACATTGGTAAAAACAAGCTCGGCCGGAGCGCCGTCCAAGGACGCCTTCCAGCCCGGGTAGTGAGTTTCCGAGGTAACCAGGAAGCCGGCTGCGGCGGCATCCACATCAAGCACGATACGGCGGGGCGAGTATTCGATCACCGTCACGCTGCCGGCCGGCCCGTCAGTGCCCGGCCTGTCAGTGGCCGGCGCGGCGCCAACGCCTTCGCCACCCTCAACAATCGCCTCTTTGCGAGGCTCGAAATCCGCCGCGCGCAACCACTGGGCAGCTTGATCCAGACTCTCGGCCTTTCGCACCTGGGATACAACAAAAAATCGCGGCAGGGCTTCCAGGTTTTCGTACACCTCTCGGCCGGGCAGGCTGCCTGCGTGGACAAAATCTGCCTTCTCAACTGCCGCGGGGTCGAGCGGCGCGCGCGAAAGCACATACCTGACGTTCATCAAATCAAGAACGGGCGACGAGAGATCGTCGACCTCGTAGTAGCGTCCCCAACGCTCGCCCTTCTCAACGAACGCGAGACGCGCTTCAATAACCCGGGCCGGCGAAAACGGGTCGTTGCCGTTGGCCGTCGGAACTTTCGTAATCGGCGCGGCCATCGCCCAACTGAGTGAATCCCCGGCCGTGTCGATGCGCCACGGCGGCGTCTGCCCCGCGACAAGCTCCCGCATGCGGCTCATCAGCTCGCGGCTGCCATCGAAATGTTCCGGCTCGATGCCGGGTTCCCGCGCGGTCGGGAAAGCGTTCATCAGTCGTCCCGAGCTGACGGCGATCAGATCGGTGGCGATCAGCGCGACCGCCAGGTACCCCAGGGCGGGCTTGCGGACGAACTGATCGCAGCCCAGGCCCGCCAGCACGGCGAACGAAAGCGCAAACGCGGCCAGCGCGAATTCCGGGTGCAGGCCGATCTGGATAAATCCCGGAAGCACGGAGAACAAAGCCGCCCCGATCGGCGTCGAGTCGCCGAGCATCCACAAAGCGCAGACGAGGGTGAAAACAGCGAACAGAGTGGTCTCCCGCCGCCGAGGCCTTATCGCCGCGGCAACGCAGAGGGCGAGCGCGGCGTAGCTGCCGTAGAGATACAGAAACGTCGGGTCATACGGCAGCGAGTAATCAGTCAGCGCGAAAATTCCGTAGTAGTTGGGGACGACGAGCGAAACCAGACTCTCCAGCGGCAGTCCGCCGCCCGAGCCCAGCCATGCGTCGCGATACTGCGCCACGCTATTCCAGGTCAGCTCGATCGTTGGCAATAATTGAATCGCGGCGAGCAACAGCGACCCAGCGGCGGCGCACGCGACCGACATTAGCAGCTTCCACGAGGCAAGGCGGAACGCGATGAAAGTCAATGCCAGCAACCCGGCCGAAGCGACGACCACCGCCGTCATCGACGGCAACCCCGTGAGAATTGTCATCGCAAAAGACGCGGCTAGCAGCGCGCCCGAGCGAAGGGTGATCCTCTCGCGCAGGTGCAAAACACAAAGCCAGGTGAACGGCAGCCAGCCGGCGGCATCGACAGCGCCGAGGTGTTGTGCCTGAGAGGCGAAAAATCCGCCGAGCTGGTAGACGGTTGCCCCCGCTAGCGCGGCCGCGCTCGACGTCCCCAGGCGGCGCAACAACAGATAAGTGCCGGCGCCTCCGAGAAAGATGTGCAGTACCAACTGCCATTCCAGCAAGTAGAGCAGGTGATCTCCGCCGATCGCGTTGCTCAGCAGCACGGCGGCGATCATCGGCGGATAAAACACCTGCGCCTGAATGTTGGCGTAAAGCGGCCGCCCGCAATAGGTGTAGGGGTCCCACAACGGCAGCTCGCCGCGTTCGAACGACTCGGCGACAAACGCAGCGACCGGGTAGTGGTCATAGCGCAGATCCCAGGGGATGACGTGGCCGCCCAGGAAAAGCACATGACGGAAGAACAGCAGGACTTCCGCCAGCAACAGCACGTAGGGGATCGCTCGAGCCAAGCAACGATTCTGGCGGGTTGCAGGGCTTGAATGCAAAGGGACTAGCAGGCAGGGCCCGCTTGCTGGGACTCCGCAACGGCGACGGCCATGGCCAATCGGTTGAGCCTGGGTTGGCCTTGGCCTTATAGGTCCCGCGCACCCATTCCGGAGCCCCGCAGGGGCGGCATGCCAGTAGCCCGGGGCG
>JBBDWJ010000342.1:0-11612 GCA_040902925.1 Bryobacterales bacterium
TCGCGCGTCCGGTTCCGCACGAGTTCGTCCAGCGCCCGGTCGAGGCAGTCGGCGAGCGCGTTCTGCAGCGCGGTTTTTTGCGCCTCTCCGAGTTCGGCGTCGTCGAGCGAAATGGCTCCGGGAACACGCAGCATGGCATTCAGATCGGGATCGGCGGTGATACCCTGCTGCCGCGCCAGCTCGCGGTAGCTTTCGAGGTAGGCCTCCACCAGCGGCCGGTTCACGCGCAGCGTCTCTGCCTTGGAGTGCCAGCGAAGGTTCGCGGAAATCTGCAGTTGGCCACGGGTGACCTGCTGCTTGATGCGCTCTCGAATCAGGGCTTCCAGCACCTCGATATCGGGAGGCACGCGCAGTTGCAAATCGAGAAAGCGGTGATTGACGCTGCGAATCGTCAGCGTCAGCGACAGCTCTTCCCCTTCGGACTGGACCCGGGCGTAGCCTGTCATGCTGGCGGCCATAGTTTATTGCGGTGGCGTCGCTATCAAGCTCTCGGCAACTTGGTCCCTAATCGAACAGACCCCAACGATCCCGGGCCAGCCGCCTCTAGCGACTGCACACCTTTACCAACACCTGGCCCTTGAAGCCGGGACTGGAACCTCCAAGGATACCCTACCCCCGGACTTCTTCAAACGATTGCAGCTCGAAAAGCCGCCGGTAGCGTGAGCAGGTTCGCAGCAGGCCATCGTGTTTGCCGATGTCGAGAATCCGGCCGGCTTCGAGGACCACGATCTTGTCGGCGCTGCGGATCGTCGAGAGGCGGTGCGCGCTGATAATCACGGTGCGGCCCTGCATCAGGTTGCCGAGCGCTTTCTGCACCAGGCGTTCGGATTCACTGTCGAGATGGGAGGTCGCTTCGTCGAGAATCAGGATCGGCGCGTTCTTCAGCAGCGCGCGGGCGATCGCGATGCGCTGCCGCTGCCCGCCGCTGAGCCGCTGCCCGCGCTCGCCCAGGGGGGATTCATAACCTTCCGGCATCGCTTCGATGAACTCGTCGGCAATCGCCATGCGCGCCGCTTGTTCGACCGCCTGGCGGGAAATATCGGGGCGGCCGTAGGCGATGTTTTTCGAGACCGTGTCGTCGAACAGAAACGTTTCCTGGGTGACGATGGCGATCTGATCCCGCAAAGACCGGAGCGACACGTCACGAACGTTGCGGCCGTCGATGAGGATGCGCCCTTCGCCGGCATCGAAGAACCGCGGCAGCAGGTTGGTCAGCGTGGTTTTCCCCGCGCCGCTCGCCCCGACGATCGCCACGACCTCGCCGGCCTTGACCTCGAGATTGATATCGCTCAGCGCGGGGTGGCTGCTGTCGGGATAGCGAAACGAAACGCCCTGGAACTCGATGGCGCGAGCGAACGGCTGCATTGTGGCGGCGTCGGGGGCTTCGGGCACGTCGTGGGGATGCGAGGTGTACTCCAGCACCCGCTGGGCGGAACCGAGCGCCTGCTGGAAGATGTTGTAAATGCCGTTGAGCCGCTTGACCGGCTGATAGAGCATCAGCAGCGCCACGACGAAGGTGGTGAATTGCCCAGCCGTCATCTGATCGGCCTTGATCTGATCGCGCACGTATGTCAGCAGCACGACGATTGTCACGGCCCCAAAAATTTCGATCAGCGGCGAGGCAATGGCCTGCTGGCGGACATAGCGCAGATTGCTGCGGAACAGGCGCGCGGCGGCTTCCCGAAAGCGCCCGATCTCGAAATCCTCCATCGAGAACGCCTTGACGACGCGATTGCCCGAAATGGTTTCCTGCAGAATCTGCGTCATGTCGGCGAGCTCATCCTGGGCCCGGCGCGTGGTGGTGCGGATCATCCGGCCAAGGCGTGAAGTGGGCAGCAACACGAAAGGCAGCACCGTGAGACTGACCGCGGCGAGCTTCCAATCGGTCTGCAGCAGCACCCACAGCAACGCCGTCGCAATGAAGGTTTGCCGCAGGAAGTCCGCCAGAATGTGGGAAAAGGCGATCTGGATTTTTTCGATGTCGCTAATCAACGACGAGATGAGCCGGCCGGTATGCTGCTTCTGGAAAAAGGCCGGCGACTGGTGCAGCACGACCTTATAGACATCGTTGCGGAGATCGCGCACGGCCGCGAAGCCGACGTAGTTGACCAGAAAGTTGCCGAAGAAATCGCACAGGCCCTTCAAAACGAACGCCCCGAGGATGCCGATTGCCACCATCGTCCAAACGTTGTGGACCTCATTCGGCAGTAGGTCGTCGAGGTAGACCGCGCCAAGCAAGGGCGCTTTGTAGAGCAGCACCGGCGCTTCGGGCGACTGAGGGTTGAGCACGCGGTCAAAGACCGGCTCGATCAGAACCGCCACCACGCCGTGGCATGCGCCGACGATCGCCATCAACAGGACGGCGGCGAGGATTCGAGGGGTGTACGGGCGGGCGTAACGCAGAAGGTGCAGCAACTCGTTCATTACAGTAGGGAAGCGTCACGCCGGCGCCTGGTTTGAGTCATCCGGCTGGTCTGGGCCATCTCCTTGATTATGAGGCTTTTCGTACAGCAGGCGCTCGATGGCGGCGCAAACCGCGGCGACTTCCACCGAGAGGATACAACGCGGCTCGTCGAAAGCGTAACAGCGGTCGCCCGCGCAGGGTTTGCAATCCCAATCCGTTTCCACCACGGCGTGAGGCGACTTCCAAGGGCGCCAGGCTTTGGAGTTCGACGACCCGAAAATGACGACCGCCGGCACTCCGAACGCGGCGGCGATGTGCGCCGGGCCCGAATCGTTGCCGACGAACAAGCTTGCGCCGGCGACGAGCGATTGTAACCAGTCGAGGGGCCTGCCCGCAAAGCCGGTGAGGCCGGGGAACTGCTTGAAAACGGCCTCTTCGCCGGGGCCGGCGAGAACTATCGGTTCCAGCCCGCGGCCACGCAGGTATTCCGCTACCTGGCCAAAACGCTCCGCCGCCCATTGCTTGGTGAAATACGCCGCGGTGACGTGGAGAACGGCGTAGGGCCGGCTGATTTCGAGCGGCGGCTTTATTGGTTCGGCGCGGAGCCGCGCTCTTGGAATTTCCGACCGGGGGACCCCAAGATGGAAGACCGCCGACGCGAGATGCTCAGCGGTGTGCACCGGGTCGTTTGTCGCGCGGCCGAGGACTTCCTGCGCGCGCGGGATGCTCACGTTGTAGATGAACCGGTTGCGGTAGTGCCCAAAGCCGGCGCGGAAGCGTGCATTCGATAGCGCTGTCAGCCAAGCGCTGGTCGAGCCGCCGTGAAGATTCAGGCAGAGCTGCGGCCTTTCGCTCCGGATTTCGCGAAGCAGCTTGGATTTTTCCGCCAGCCCGGCGGTTTGGGAAATGCTGAGGACTCGCGCGACGTCCGGGTTGCCGGTCAGCAGTTGGTCGAATGGCCGTTCGAGGACGGCGATGATCCGCAGATCTGGCCGGGCTTGCTTCAGGAGAGCCAGGGCCGGCGTGGTGAGAACCGTGTCTCCCAGCGACCGCAGGCGGATGACTACGACCGCGGCTTGTGCGGGAAGCTGGGCTAGGATGCCGGTTTTCAAGGAGCGTTACTGGGAGCACCGGAAGGGTGTGGAAAAGGGCGAATCAGCCGCAGATGGACGCAGATGGACGCGGATAAGTCATTCGTTTTCCATCTGCGTTTATCTGCGTTCATCTGCGGCTCAGAGTTCTTCAGCAGCCTGCGGGCGCGCTTACTTGTGATTGGCCTTCATCGCACCGCGCAGAGCCGCAGTTGCGGCCGGACAGTCCCGGCCGTCGCTACTTTGTCGCGGCCAGACAGGGCCGGTCGAGAAGCCAAACAGGGCCGGCAGACACGGAGGACAGACAAGATTGTCTGTCCCACTCAGGCCCGCGCCTTTTTTGCCTCTGCTAGAAACTGCCGGGCGTTCTCTTCGATGACCTCGTACCGCCCGTCGGCCATGGCTTGCTTGTCGCAGAGCTCCGAGCCCACCGCTACCGCGCTGGCGCCGGCCGCGAAAAACTCGCCTACGTTGTCGATCCGCACTCCGCCGGTCGGGACCATCGGCACCTGGGGCAACGGCGCCTTGAGCGCTTTGATGTACTTTGGCCCGCCTACATTGCCGCACGGAAAGATCTTGACCAGGTCGGCGCCGGCCTCCCACGCCGTCATTACTTCGGTGGGCGTCAGCGCCCCCGGCATGATCGGCTTGCCGTAGCGGTGGCAGATCTCAATCGTTTTGAGGTTCAGACACGGCGTTACGAAGAACTCCGCGCCCGCCAGCATGCAACTACGGGCCGTCTCCGGGTCGAGCACCGAACCGGCTCCGACCAGCATCTCGTCGCCGAACTCGTCGCTGATCTTCTCGATCACACGGATCGCCCCGGGGACCGTCATGGTCACCTCGAGCGCACGCAACCCGGCGCGGCTGATCGCCTTGGCCGCCTGCAGCGCCTTGTCAGCGGAGTCAGCCCGCACGATCGGGACGATGCCGATGGCGAGTATGGAATTCAGGGAATTTGCTTTGGTGCTCATGCTGGCGGCTGGACCTTCAAATCGTTAAACTACCAGAGGAATCGTATCGGGCACAATCGACCCGCCGCCCCTGGGCTGAAGCCCGCGGCCCACCCCCCGAAACAGGTAGAGGTAAAAAACGTGATCCTGCACACTCGATCTCCGCTCAAAGGCCCGGGAATCTATCCCATTGTCGAGCGGGGCAACCAGCTTCAGCATCTCTCGTTTCAAGTCGTCGAGCTCGGCGGCTCGCTGAAAGAGTTTTTGGCCGAGAGCGGCGAGGAGGAACTGGCCGTCGATTTCTACTCCGGTGCGGTGCGCGTTCAAGTGCGGTCCTCGGCGGGCGATCTGTCGATGGACACCCAGCCGCGGTCGTCGCTGCGGGAAGCGGGCGAAATGCTCTACGTTCCCTCCGGGGCGAGCCTGAAGATCACGTTGCTGAGCGAAGGGGCGCGGCTGAGCATCTCTGGCGCGTTGGGCAAGGCGGGCGCGGAGCCAAAATTCATCAGCCGCGACCAGGTTGTGACCCAACGGGTCGGCCGCGGCAACTGGCAGCGTACCGTCCATACGCATATCGCCGACAATGTGGATGCGGCTCACCTGATTGTCGGGGAAACCGTGAACGACCCCGGCTGCTGGTCAAGCTGCCCGCCTCACAAGCACGACCGCGACAACCCGCCCTCGGAAGTGCCCATGGAAGAGGTATATTTTTTCCAGCTCGAGCCGCGGGAAGGGTTCGGGTTCATGCGGGTCTATTCCGATCCGGCCGACGAGCGAGAGGCCTTCGACGAGGCGATCGCGGTGCAGGACGGCGATACCGTTATCATTCCGAGGGGCTATCACCCGGTGGTGGCGTTTCCCGGTTACACGCTGAACTACACGTGGGCGCTGGCCGGCGACGGGCGCAAATACGGCGCTTGGTCAGACGATCCGCGCTACTCGTGGATCAAGCAAAGCTGAACGCGGATGGCGGCTGCCGCCAGGTAGGACAGGTGCTCCCACCTGCCGTCGCGGAGCGGCGGCTTTCGCGGAGCAAGCTAAAGGCGACACCCGTTAAGAGAAGCCGCAAGACCGGTAGTATCGCCGCGGCAGTGCGTCGCTGACGCCTCGGGCAGAGCCGCCGCCTTTCGGGCGGCGGACAGGCGAGAGCGCCTGTCGCTACTATTGCGCTCCTGCCTTCCTGCGAATCTCTTCCGGCGCGCGTGTGCGGTCGTGCTCCTCGAAGCGGAAGGTCCACTCCAAGGGAATCGTCTTCGGCAGGAAGCAAATCTTGTCGTCACAGGCCTGGTATCGGAACGATCCCCTTACCAGCAACTCACCCTTCTCGTTGAGTAGGTGCTGAATTTCTTTGGGCTGCCCAACCAGAATGTCTCGCACGACCCGAAACCGGCCCTGGTAGACCGGCACGGTTTCATTGATCGCGGGCAGGTGCAGCATCTCCGATTCGGGATAACTCGCCGGAAAACCGGCAAGCCCCGAAACCTCTTCCATGGTCCATTCGATCGGGATGTACCCTTTGACCCCGGGAGCGTAGACGTGCATTTTGTCCTTGAGATCGACCTCAAGCACTAGCGCCAGCCGGTTGCCGCCGCGCACGATCTCATCGCTGGCTGAAGAGGCCAGGGTGAGATGGTCGGTCTCGATCTCGGTCCGTTTCGCGCCCGTATCCACTCCCAAGGTCCGGATCAGGATCTGACCCGCCGTGTAGCGGTCAGCGTATTTTTCCTCGAAGAATTTAGCCTTGACGACGCCATCCTTATCGATCAGGTAGTCGCCCGGGTTGGGAATGCCGTGGAACTGGTGATCTTTCGGGACGGTCTCGTTCAGGATTCCGAACGCCCGGATCACCTCCGATTGCGGGTCGGAGAGCAGCGTGATCTTCACGCCGGTACGCTGCGCGAAGTTCTCGAGCACCGCCACGGGATCGAAGCTAAGCGCGGCGACTTTAATGCCGCGTTTTTCAAACTCTTCGCGTTTCCGGTCCAGCTGCACGAGCTGGCTCTTGCAGTAAGGTCACCAGTCCGCTGAGCGGTAGAACAGCAGCAGCAGCCCGTTGGGGCCGCGCAGCGTTTCGAAGGTCTGGCGGCGGCCGGCCTGGTCCACAACCTCGAAGGCGGGGATTTTTTTCCCCACCGCGGGTCCTGTGGACGGCGGCTTGTTTTCAGATTGAGCGCTCATCATGCCTGGAGCGAGCGCTAACGCGCCGATCGCCAGAATTCGCCCGATATGTTTCGACAAAACCACTCTGAACTCCAATCAGTCTCTTGCTCTTTGAGGCGACTCGCCCGCGGCGAGGTTACTCTCGGCCGGGCATTCGATGTTGGCCGACCGGGGCCGCCCAAGACCAGGGTCGCGACGCCATGTGAGAAACGCCTAGGAAGACACCGCCGGACCCGGCACGTTTTCCGCGGACCAGCGCGCCGAAGCCAGGTGGCCCGCCGCAAAGCCGATCACGGCGCCGGTCACCGGGACCATGAGATGCCCCACCGTGATGTGGGCCGCTCCAATCGTGGGGCAACTGAAGTGCAAACTGAAGGTGCCCACCAAGCCGCCCAGAAAACCCGCCCCGGCGCAAGCAAAGCGCGGCGAGAACAACACGCCGCGGCGCAATAGCAACACGGCCAAAACGGCCGCCGGCAGCGCCAGCACGAAGCCGGCTTTATAGCATTTCCAGGCTTCTTGCACGAAAGGCTCGTCAATACGCCAGGGGAAGACCAGTGCCATGGCGCCAAAAAGCCCGACCACCGCGACGGCATGAGTGGCGATCCGGCTGAGCCGCCAGATTTCACCGGGGACCATTTCGCGGCTCAGGGTCACCGACAGCCACAAAGCGATCACGCCGATGACTCCAGCGAAGGCGGCAAAAGAAGCCGTGCTGACGCCGGGGGCATCCGACGACGCCATCAAAACCGCGAACAGCGCCGAAAAACCGCCGAACACCAACGCGAACGCAAGCGTCAGCTTGCCCGGCTCAGGCAACGGCTTGACGGGTTCGAGCGAACCCAGCACGTCTTGCTCGATCCTCGAGCGAACCGGCTCGGGGACCTGCCGCGGGCACGGCCGGCGGGACAACAATCCCCAAAGCCTCTGGCAACATTCACAATTGTCGAGATGTTTGCGGACCACCTCCGGCAGCCCCGACATGTCGGCCGGGCTCGTCCGATCGAGATACTCATTGACCTCTTGGCAGGTCATGCGTTCTTCCTCGCGGCGCTATCGAGGTTCAAAAGCTCGCGAAGCTTCTGGTAGGCGCGGTGCGCCTTCTGTTTCACCGAGCCGACGCTGGAGCCTGTCGCCCGCGCCACCTCTTCCAGGCTTAGTCCTGTGACCTTCAACATCTGGATCACTTCTTGCTGGCTGGGGGGGAGTTGCCCGACCAGCCGCCACAAATCCGTGTCGGCAGCATCGGGAAGCGCAGACTGGCCCGCACCTGAGGTACTCAAGTCCTCGACCGCCAGTTCATTCGCATCGATCTGCCGCCGGCGCCGATAAGCATCGATACGCGTGTAGCGGGCGATGGCGAAGAACCACGGCAGCACCGGGGTACCCGGGCGATAGGTATGGCGTGACCGATGAATCCGTAGCCAACACTCCTGCAGCATGTCCTCGGCATAGGCCCGCGTTTGCAGAGGCCCGGCGAGGAACCGCAGCAGCATGGGCGAGACTCGCTCGACCAGCTTGGCAGCGGCTTCGCGGTCGGCTTGCTGATAGCCCGACATCAGCCGCTGCAACTCATCAGAGTCCGCTTGGGCCGTTCGCACGGCCGTGCCCCCTCGCATCTCCAATGTTTTCTCCGCCTATGCGCAGAACACGAGGTGGCGTCCCAAGCTATACGCTTCCCGATACATTATTCGTGGACGCCACAGGAAAGGTTACGGGCGATTTACAGGCGCGCCCCCCTGATCGATCAGACGCTTGGACCCCAAAGGGACTGGGAGAACCAAAGCGCGTTTATCCACCCTGAAACCAAAAGCTTTGTCCTATGGTACACCAGTCGACCGGAGTGGCCGGGCGATTGGCCGCCCGCGAGGCTCGCGGCAGCGCGGCCTCAAACGATACCGGCCGCAAGCCTGGCCGGCGCGCCAACTCAGGCAACGGCCGGCGTTCGACGGGCCACGACGGGAAGCGGCGGAAGCGTCTCGCGGGCGTCTGTTCCTTGCCGGCTAACAACGGCGTCGAGCGCTGCTCGCACAAATTTGACCTCTCGAAAGATTTTTCTTGCCAAGCGCTGGGGGCGTCCGTATAATCGTTGGCATTTGGGTGGGCTCTAGTTCTTAGCATCTCTTCCGCCATAACCTGTAAAGCCTTTACAGCATGGTTCTAACGGCGCCGATCCGGTTAGGCCTCAGCGATGCTGAGGGTCGTTAGAGCACTCATTCGAATCCTACCCTTCGGGGTTGAATTTTAATTCTCTTGATGGGCAAAAATCTGTGCGCGGCCCTCGAAACGAAATCGGGGTTGGCGGGGTCTAAATCACCTGGAACGAAATGACGATAAAGTCACAGGCCTGCTGAGCGAGGAGCTCATCAGGCGGCAAGGGGAAACATGGCTAGGACAATTGTGAAAGAGCTAACAAAAGCCCAACTGAAACGGTTCCGGCAAATGCTCGACGATAAAGCCGAAGAGATCCGGGCCAACCTGCAATCGGCCAAGGCTAACAAAGCGCTTTCGCGCGGCGACGAGCCGCTGGATGAGGAAGAGCTGCCGACGCAAAGCCACGAGGAGTGGATCTTTCTGAACCGGAACAATATCGACGTGATGTTGCTGCGGGAGATTGATCAAGCCGTGGTGCGCATGAACGATGGCTCATTCGGCACCTGCCAGGAGTGCAGCGAGCCGATTTCGCTCAAACGCATCGAGGCGTTGCCCTGGGCGCTTTACTGTGTGTCTTGCCAGGAAGAGCTTTCCTCCCAGGGGACGGAGCAGCCCGAGAACCGATTCGCCTATCGCGACTGAAAAGCGCATGCCGGGTAGCCGCACCGTCGCGGTGGCGTCCACGTCCAGCCGCAGTTTTCCCTAGGAAGCCTGGTACAACTTGATCACTTTGTCCGCGGTCTGCGCTGGCTGACGCGAGCTACTCGCAAGCCCCGGGCAACGGCCAGAGCATGCCGCGACGGCACGCCAGTTCATTGGCCCCGAAGCGTCTTGCCGCATGTTTTCACGGCGAGTCGGGCTGGCCGGAAGGCTACTCCGTATAGCGCCGCAAATCTTGCAGCTTGAGCCGGCCCGTGTAGACTGCCATCCCGAGGGCTGCGTGGATTCCCAGGCGGGTGAGCTCGTCGATCTCCTCGATCGTCGTTATCCCGCCGGCGGCCGTGAGCTCATGGCCGGTGCATCCGCGTAAGCGCCGGTACCAGTCAAGATCCGTCCCCTGGAGCATTCCTTCCTTATCGACGTAGGTGCATAAAAACCCGCCGCAGAATGGCTCCAACTCGCGGATGACCGCTTCGGCCTCGAATTTTGTCGCTTCCTGCCAGCCCTTCACGACGATTCGGCCTCCCTTGGAGTCGAGGGCCAGCAGGATACGTTCCTTACCAACGGCGGCCACCAGTTCCTCCAAAAAGCCGCGGCGAACCCCCGACTCGTCGAACGCCGCCGTTCCGACAATGACGCGCGAAGCTCCGGCCTCTACCAAAACCTGAGCCCTCTCGGCTGAGCGAACTCCGCCACCCACGCGAGTCACCGCGCGCGAAGCCAGGGAGCGAACGATCTCGTCGTTGGCGCCCCTGCCCAGGGCGGCGTCGAGGTCGATCACCTGAATGATCGGAAAACCCGCGAACCGCTCCAGCATGACCAGCGGAGCTTCTCCTTCGAGGGCCTTTTCGCGGCCCTGAACAAGTTGGACGACCTTGCCATCCATCAGATCGATACAGGGAATGACCATGGGTTTCCTTGGCGGTGCTTAAGAGGCGGGCTGGGATGCCGGTCCCCGCAGCCTGCGCAGCGCTTCGCGGCCGTAGAACCGGATAGCTTCCGGGACGTCCCATTTCGGGTCGTCGAGATCGGCCGCTGTGAACCAGCGAATATTGTTGTGTTCAGCGGGGGCGAGGCGGACATCGCTCGAAGCCGCTGTCGCGAAGTAAATCATCCCGATGTGGCGGTGGTCGCCGTGGATGTCGTGTACGTCGAGATAGGTCGGGGCAGTCAAGACCTTGGTGCCAGGAAAGCCGTCCGGAGCCCGCTCGCCAGACAGCGTGATTTCGAGGCCGCTCTCTTCGGCCACTTCCCGGTATGCGGCCTGCTCGGGGTCTTCGCCGATGTCGATGTGTCCGCCGACGGGCAGCCACTTGCGGAGCTTCTTGTGGTCAACCAGCAGGACTTTTTCGTTGTGGACCACGAATACCGATACCGTGAAATCAAGGTCGTAGAACAGGTGCGGCATGGCTTGGCTCAAATGACCCGGAACGTGTCGCTCTAAGAAGGGTTTCGGACCGTGATGCCGTGCTTGGCCAAAATGCCTTTGAGTCCGTCCACCGTGTACGTGGCGTAGTGAAAGATCGACGCCGCCAAGGCCGCATCGGCTTCGCCGTCGGTCAGGACGCGCACGAAATCCTCGGGCGTTCCGCCGCCGCCGCTGGCGATCACCGGCACCTTGGTGGCGCGCGACACGGCACGGGTCAGCTCGCAATCGAAGCCGGCCTGGGTTCCGTCGCAGTCCATCGAAGTGAGCAGGATCTCACCGGCTCCGAGATCCTCGCCTTGCCGTGCCCACTCGATGGCGTCCATGCCGGTATCCTTCCGGCCTCCATAGGTGAAGACGCTCCAATTTCCTGCCGAGCGGCGCCGCGCGTCAATGGCGAGTACTGTGGCTTGCGCGCCGAACTCGCCGGAAAGCTCGGTGATCAGCTCGGGGCGCTCGACGGCGGCCGTGTTGACCGAAACTTTGTCGGCGCCCGCCGTGAGGATCTTGCGGGCATCGGCCACCTGGCGAATGCCTCCGCCCACCGTCAGCGGAATGAACACCTTGCGGGCGGTTCGCTCGACGACGTCGATCATGATGTCGCGGCGGTCGCTCGACGCCGTGATGTCGAGGAACACCAGCTCGTCGGCGCCGTCGCGGTTGTAGATCTCACTCAGTTCGACGGGGTCGCCGGCGTCACGCAGGCTGACGAAATGGACGCCTTTGACTACGCGGCCGGCCTTGACGTCGAGGCAGGGAATGAT
>JBBDWJ010000343.1:0-11605 GCA_040902925.1 Bryobacterales bacterium
ATCAGCCGAGCACGCAGAGGGCTTGGCATGCTGATTCTGTGCATAAGTCAGGTGTCAGCAATGGTTGCAGTGATATCATAAGCCCATGGCCAGCATCACCATCCGGCGTCTGGACGAAGCCGTGAAGTCGCGCCTGCGGGTGCGCGCGGCGCACCATGGCCGGTCGATGGAGGAAGAGGCCCGCGCGATCCTGAAGCAGGCCGTCGTCGGCGACGACGCGGGCCACGGCAATCTTGCCGCCTCGATTCGCGCCCGGCTTGCCGGACTCGGCGGCGTCGAGATTCCAGTTGTTCCGCGCGAGCCCATCCGGCGGCCTCCCAAACTCGGTAAGTGATTATCCTGGATACGAATGTTCTGTCGGAACTGTTGAAGCCGTCGCCTTCCCGGACGGTGCTGACGTGGTTTGCCAAACAGCCGCCCTTGCACCTTTTCACCACTACGATCACGCAGGCGGAGATTCTTTACGGTTTGGAGTTGCTGCCGGGAGGTAGGCGCCGCAATGCGTTGCACACCGCGATTGAAGCGATCTTTGCAGAGGACTTTTCAGGCCGCATCCTGCCTTTCGACAGCGACGCGGCGCGGGCGTTTCCCGGGATAGTGGCGCGCCGGCGTGCTCTGGGGCGTCCCATAGCGCAGTCGGACGCGCAGATCGCGGCGATTGCGAAGGCGCGGAATGCGGCAGTCGGGACGCGCAATACCGCCGACTTCGAACACTGCGGCGTTGCTGTCGTCGATCCCTGGAAAGGTGGCTGAGCGCCTTCCGTTTCAGCACCGGCCTCTTGAACCCAATGCAACAAACTTTCGACGTGGTCGTCCTGGGAGGGGGCGCTGCTGGACTCTTCTGCGCCATCGAAGCCGGAAAACGGGGCCGTCGTGTCGCCGTCCTGGAACGGGCCGATCGCATTGGAAAGAAAATTCTTATCTCGGGGGGCGGCCGCTGCAACTTTACGAACTTGCATTGCGGCGCCGAAAATTTCCTTTCCGGCAACCCGCATTTCTGTAAGTCCGCGCTGGCCCGCTACCAGCCCGCCGACTTTGTGGCGCTCGTCGAGAAGCATGGCATCCGCTACCACGAAAAAACTTTGGGCCAGCTTTTCTGCGATCACTCGGCGCAACAGATCGTCACTATGCTCGAGCGGGAGTGCGAATCCGCCGGCGTCCAGATTTTCTTGAATGCGACCATTCGAGAGGTCGCCCAGCCCGCCGGCTTTGTCACCCGCACGCACAACGCGGAGTTCCATTCCGCCGCGCTCGTCGTCGCCACCGGAGGGCTGTCGATTCCCAAAATGGGCGCTACGGGGTTGGGCTACGAACTCGCCCGGCAGTTCGGCTTGAAGATCCGCGAAACGCGGCCCGCGCTGGCGCCGCTAACTTTCGGCGCCGCCGACCGCAAGCGCTACGGCGGCCTGGCGGGAGTGTCCGCCGAGGTCATCGCCTCGCACGGCAAGCAGCGCTTCCGCGAAAACCTGCTGTTCACTCATCGCGGACTGAGCGGCCCGGCCATTCTCCAAATCTCCTCCTACTGGAAAAAGCCGGACCCCATCCTCATCGACATCGCGCCCGGCAAGGACCTGACGGCGCCGCTGCGCGACGCCAACGCCCCGCGCAACCTCGTCGCGGCCAAAAACGCCTTCCGCGCAGCCATGTCCAAACGCCTGGCGGATTGCTGGCTCGATGCAAACCAACCGGCCCGATGGACCAACCAGGGCCTAAGCCGTCTCGAGCACACGGCGCACCATTGGGAAATCTACCCCGAAGGAACCGAAGGCTACGAGAAAGCAGAAGTGACCGCCGGAGGAGTCAGCACCACCGAGCTATCCGCCAGGACGATGGAGAGCCGCAAAATCCCAGGCTTCTATTTCATAGGAGAAGTTGTCGACGTCACCGGCCAGCTAGGCGGCTACAACTTTCAATGGGCTTGGGCCTCGGGATTTTGTGCCGGGCAAGCGGTATGAAGGCGGAAGGACATCCTCAACATAACCGCAGGACTTTCGAAGGCCGGTTTGGGCGGCCTGCATCGACATCGGCGGACGCCACTCGGGCGTGCTGAGCGCCGCGATGAACACTTCTGGCCAAGTCGGCGGCGTCATCAGCCCCATCCTGCTCGCCTACGTCGTCGCCATCTTCGCCGACTGGGCGATTCCGCTATATGTAATGGCCGGGCTCTATTTGATGGCGGCTATTTCGTGGCTGTTCATTCGCCCGGATAAACCCTTGGAAGCATGACCGGCCAGTTCACTCGACGGCTCTGCGCCACTCCAGCGCCGATCCGTTTTGCAGAACAAGGGCCTCGCCTTCGGCTCCTATCAAGGTGTATTTCCCGGCACTCTGAATATCAACGCAACTACCGTCATAGAGTTGCAGGCGGCACATGGGTGACGTCGGATGCCGCTTTATATAGACAACGTTGTCGGATGTGACGGCGGCTGCAAACGGGGGCAGCAACTCCTCGTCCGGCACGGATACCCGCCGCAAGATCTCGCCTTCCGGCGTGAGCTCGATCACTTGGCCGCAAAATCCCGAAAGCACGATGATGCGATCGCGCGAGGCGAGCAACTCCGGCCGCCCTCCTCGTATGCCGAGGGCCGGGTGCTGCGGTGCTGGGCAGCCAAAACTAGAGCGCGGCAGGAACTCACCCAAGACCTTCCCGTCCAGCGCGAACTGTCGCAATGTGGCGTGGTCCGCGCTCGGGTCAAAGCGGCGCAAGTGGTCCAACTCCCAGCCAAGGATCCAGAGCGTACCGTCGGGGCCGAACGTTGCCCTTTGCCCTTCGAAGGGTTGTATCCGAACCGGTGGAGACACTTTGCCGGAGGGCGCGATATGAGCAAAGAAGTAGGCCGGCTGGCCCGAACTGTCGTTCGCAACTCCCACGACGGCGACATCCCCATCGCGCGAGACAGCCATGTCCAGAAGCGACACCCTGGTAGCCTGAGGCGGCCACACTCTGGCCTCGTAGATCTTCCGGCCGTTGGAATCGTAAACGTGGACATTCGCTCTTGGGTCGCGATAATCGAGATGACCCCACACAGACACCATCCGTCCATGAATCCACCTGGGAATGGCCATGCCCGCCGCAATTTCAGCAGGGAACGAAACGGACTTCTCTGGGAAAGAGAACTCGAGATCTTCGGCTGGGCAGACAGGAACGAGGGCAGAGAGAAAACTTAGCGTGACCAGGAACACAAGACAGCGGAGACTCTTTAGTTCCGTCATTGTGGCCTTCCTATCCAAAGCAGACCGTTGGGAAATGCACAGTCTTCGTGCTTCAAGTTTACCTCATGGATGTTGCCACGGGCCCGAATTATAAAACATTTACCCGATAATGCTTGCAACCGCACGAAGCCGCACTCGGGACGACAGCCGCGGAGCGGCAACATTTCTTGAATGTCCCCGCCGGATGACCGCTTTTGGGACGGATAATCCCGAACGTGAAACAGTCAAGTTTGCTGTGGGGCGATAATTGCTCCCGGGAATGACTCTTTAGAACTGGCGTCTCGATTGCTTTGGGCTCGATCATGACCCGACCAACCCTCTTCGCCCTTGTTGCCGTGGCGGGACTGCTCCCTTGCTTGCTTGGGGCCCAAACGAAAACCTACACTCTCGACTCCGCCGATGGACTGGCGCTCAACGAAGTGACGGCGGAGGCCGCAACACTCGATGGCAAGCGCGGCGTGCGGCTAACGGTTTCTCCGCAAGCTGCGGCCCGCATGCAGAAGATGACACAACAGGAAACCGCCGCCAATCCCGTCGAGCCGTTGGCGATTCTTAGCGGCGTCAACTTTTCGAGCGGCGTCATCGAGGCAGAAATCGCGGGCGCGGCGGCCGCGGGCGCGTTCGGCGGCGCTCGAGGCTTCGTCGGCATCGCGTTCCGCGTTCAGGAGGACAGAAAGACCTACGACGCTTTCTATTTGCGTCCCACCAACGGGCGTGCCGAGGACCAGGAGCGCCGCAACCATTTAAAGGCACCTACGTTAGCGTTGAGCCGTTCCATCTGTTCCGCTACCTGGACGAACAATCGTTCCGCTACAACGAACGCCAGCACACCGACGCCGAGCGGTTCGCGAAGGTTCTGTGCTCCATAGGCGGGAAGCGTCTGACCTATGAGCAGGTGAGGGGGTAGCTCGGATGTCAAAGCAACACGACAAGGCCGAGGAAGAAAGAAAGCCGGACGAACGGCCACCAAAGCCACCGGGGTATCGAAAATTCGAGAAACTTCTTAAGCGGGTGGTCAAAGCACCTCCTCAGAAGGCGCGCTCATCGCAGCCCGCAAATGGTTGATAATGTCCTGTAGCCCTGAATGGATCAGCATAGCCTCAGTGCAGATGGCGACAAGGCAGAACGCAACCACAAGGACGGACTTGCGACCGGATTCGGCTCCGAAGCAAGCCAACAGAACCAAGCGGAAGCAGGCAATCGCGACAATAAGCAGACCAAGAATAAGCGAGAAATGCCGCTTGGGCAACGATGGAATGGAAGCAAACCACCCTTGGAAATAAACTGAACGTTATCATCGCGGCTGTCATTTGTGCCGCTACCATTGTCAACGTCGCAGCCTTGATTATTCAACTTTCTGAGCAGGATAAGCAAGTAGAATCCCTGACGAATGCGATCACGACAGGTATTCAAGAAGCCAAAGCTACTGCCGAAACCGCCCTGAAGGACAACCGGGAGAGCCTGAGCACATCCATGAAGGCCCTGCACGAGTCCGCGCAGTCTAGCTTGAATGCCTCTATCGAGCAAAGCCGAACAGCACTCGCAGCGAGTATCGCAGCTTCCCAATTGGATCAGCGGGCATGGGTTACGGTTAACAGGATCGAGCTGAAAGAAGAACTGAGCGAGGGCAAGGAATTTGTTGTCTTCTTCTACTCTCAGAACACTGGGCAGACCCCGGCCATCGATTACGCCGCTGGATCTCGCTTGTATTTGCTTCCACAAGAGCCACCAGTGGAGAGATTTGGATTCTCCGATGAACCCGCTGGTAGTCATCCGATCATCGGGCCAAGTGGTGGTATCGTGGATGGCAGAAGCAGGCCGTGGACTCCGGCTGCAACAGCAATCAGGGGTTACGTAGCTGGAATCAATAGGCTCTACCTTCGTGCATTCGTCAGTTACCGAGACGTGTTCGGAGTGCCACATTGGACGGCTATCTGTGCGTTCCATAACTACCAATCCCCGCTCGGGGAGTGGCTTTCCTGCGCAGAGGGGAACAGGGTTGATGCAAACACAGACCCCGAAGATCCACCAATACCTCCAGATATGCTCAGTGACCGTCCATAGTAGTGTGAGTCTCGTGATTTGTTGCCAGAACATCGAGTTTCAACTCGGCGGAGGCGGCTTCGGCACGATCGGTGATGAGACGGGGTCCGTCGTTGCGCCTTCCACGATGCCAAAAACCAAGCGCGAGAAGGATCTGGAAGCGGAACGCAAAACCGTCACGGATAAAGACAAGAAGAAAGCTATGGACCGCGAGCTGAACGATCTGCGAAGCGTCCGCACGCGCCACGATACGCGCCTCAAAGCGGAAGCGGCGCAGGCCGAGGAAGCCCGCAAGACGCGAGTCCGGATGCAGGCGCTCGATGGCGGCTCGCGTTTTAATCTTTGGTTCGCCAACGGCGTCCCCGCCGAGATGTTGGATGCCGAAAATATCCGCGAAGCGCTTGCGGAATACGTGGAGTTCCCAGGGTCTGCCGTTCCAGCCGCGGTTGGCGTGGCCGGCGTAGACCCAAGGACCGGCCCTCCGGCGCGAGGCCTGCCATCCGTTCAGCCGGCGGGCCTGCGAAAAGGCATGACTGTCGACGAAGTGGCCGCCTTGCTGGGCGAACCGGCGTCCTGCACCGAGCGGGCTGAGGGGACGCTCAAAGTAGCGACGTGCCTATATCAGCTCAGCGAGGCTCGCGCCGAAGGCCAGTTTGTGGATGGCGTTTTGCTCCGCTATTCCATTACGTCGCAGTAAATCAGACGGAAAAGGGCGCCCCCACCGAGGAGGCGCCCTGGACTCCGCCGCGGAAGTGGCTAGAAGGTTAGCTTCAAGCCGAACTGCAGAATTCGCGGGTCGCCCGCGAACCCATGCGTTGCGGTGCTGGTGCCGAACGAGCCGCCGAAGTTGGTGTTCGGGTCCGCGAAGTTGGTCTGGTTGAAGATGTTGAAGAACTCCGAGCGGAACTGCAGGTTCACCCGCTCGGTGATCGCGAAGCGCTTGAAGATCCCCATATCAAAGCTATAGAGGTGGGGACCTCTGAGGGTGCCTTGGCCCAATGTGCCGAATGTGCCGACGTCATTGCGGGCAAAAGCGTCGCGGTTAAAGATGACGCGGGGATCGGAGCCCGCCGGAGGAGCGATGGGCTGACCGGTCAACTGAGCCCGGTCGTCGCCGATGCCATCCAGTGAGTTGTCGCGGCCACTCTCGATGGTCAGAGGCGCGCCGGTCTGATAACGGCCGATACCCGACCACTGCCAGCCGTCCAGCAGGGCCCGCACTACGCCATGCGAGGATCGCGTGGCCGGCAGGTCCCAAACCCACGACATCACAAAGTTGTGCTGATGGTCGATATCCATTGGCCCCAGGTCCAATTGTCGGCGCCGGGGATGAACCACGGTACGAGATTGTTCTCGTAGTTACCCATGGCTTTCGACCAGGTGTGGTTGACCTTGAAAGTGAAGCCGGCCGAGAATCGCTTCTGCAACGAGAGCTGCATGGAGTGATACTGGGAGCGGCGGTCCTCGGTATTCTCGGTGACGTTGCCGTAGCCGGCGAACGCCAGAATGCGCCGGGCGTCGGTGTTGCCGGTAGTCGCGCCGGGGACGGTGGCATCGGCAGCATTCAACTGGTAGCCGCGCCGTCCGTAGTTGGAGGCCGAGCCGACATAGCCGACGCGCGCCAGCCAGTCGGGAAGAATCTCTCTTTCCAAGGTCAGGTTCCAGTTGTATTGCAGCGGCGTCTCGACGCGGTTGTCGAAGGTTTCCACCAGCACGGGCCTGGGGAAGGGAGCATCCTTGCGTCCGATGGCGTCCACCGTGATGGTGTCGAAGTCGTCGCGGCCCTGGTAGGGGTCGTGGAACGGTCCCTGTGGCTGCGTGACGCTGAGCCGCAGGCTGTATGGCGGTGCGTTCACGGCGCCATTGCCGAACTCGCCAAGCTGCTGGACGTCATAGAACATGCCGCCGCCGCCACGCAAGCTGGTCTTGCCGTCGGCGGTCACAGAGTAAGCGAATCCGAAACGGCCGCCGAAGTTGTTGTTGTCCGGTTTGGTGCCGTTCAAGTCCGATACGCCGGCATCGCCGCGGAACAAAAGTCCGTCCGTCGCGTTGTCGAATTGGGTGGTGCGCACCCCGGCATGAACGTCTTCGATCCGGAAGCGCTGGAAGCGCCCCTCGATCTCTTTCCACGGCGCGGTGGGCTCATAGCGCAGGCCCATGTTGATGGTCAAGCGCGGGGTTACTTTCCAGTCATCCTGGACGTACATGGAAATGCGGTTGGCCCGGAAGTCTTTGTATTCGCCGGTGCCCTGATCGAACGTGCCGATCGTTCCCAGGAAGAAATCCGTCATCGCAAAGCCGCTGACGTTGCCGTTGAATATAAAGTGCCCGGCGCGCCGGAACTCATTGGTGATCTGCACGCGCTGGAAGGCCCAATCACCGCCGAACTGAAACGTGTGGCTACCTTTCACCACGCTGGTACGGTTGGCCCACGTAAAGCTGTCGCGAGGGAAAGCCGCTTCCAGGTTGTCGCCGATGTTGAAAAAGCCGGATGCCTCGATTTGGGAAATCGACGGCAGCGTCGGATAAATCGGTAACCGCACGCCGAGCTCTTCCATGCTCGGAACGCCCTCGAAATACGGGCCGCGGGCGGCGTGGTTCTTTGCGTAAGCGAACTGGAAGTCGTTCAGTACGGTCGGGCTGAGGGTCTTGGTCCAGCCGATCATGGCGTTCTGGTTCCGCACCCGCGACGCCAGCGTCGGGTTGCGGTACGACAGCAGATTGCTCTCGTCGAACGTCCCGGCGTTCTCAAAATGGTCGATGAAGTAGCGGAAGTTGAAGCGGTCGTTGTCGGTCAGCATGTAATCGACCCGCGTAATGAACTGATTGGAATGTTGGTTGAGAGGGCGGGGAATGGTCATCAATCCATCTCCGCCGATGTCGGGAATACGGTTGGCCACGTTCACCGCCGCCGGGCTGAACCGCGAAATCGGAACCTGCTTGTTGGCGAACGGCTGGCCGCTGAGAGGGTCGACGGGAGTCTCGGCGTCGCAGTTTTCGCCGCAGGTCGCGAAGTTACCATTCTTCATGTCGGTCGTGGGCGCGAAAGCGGTTAACGCGTTTCTTACGTCGCGGTACTGGCTTTGCTGCCAGCCGAAGAAGAAGAACAGTTTGTTCGTGACGATGGGACCGCCGACGTGCGCGCCGAACTGGTTGCGCTTGAGGTTGTCCACATCCCTGGCGAAAAAGTTGCGGGCGTTGAACTCGCGGTTGCGCACGAACTCGAAGGCGCCGCCATGGAACTCGTTCGATCCCGAGCGGGTCACGACGTTCACCATGGCGCCGGCGTTGCCGCCCGTGGTGGCCGATAGTTGCTGGTCTGAATCGAGAATTCCTGCAGCGCATCGGGGAACGGAAACGAATTGCTGCGCTGGAAGTAGATATCGGTGTTGTTGGCGCCATCAAGCTTGTAAGAGGTTTGCTGGCCGCCCGGCGTGCCGTTGGCCGATAGCTCCAGCCCGCCGGGAATCGCCTTGGCGGATTCGCCGCTGATGCTGCGGACCACCGTCCCGGTCACCAGGCTGGTCAATTGAAGGACGTTGCGGCCGTTGAGCGGCAGCTCGACGATGCGCGACTGGTCAACGACCTCACTCAGCTCGGATGTCGTGGTGTTGACCTGGATCGCATTGCCTACTACATCGACGGTTTCGGTTACGGCTCCGACTTGGAGCTCGATGTTCAGCGTCAGGCTCTGGCTGACTTGCAGCTCGAGACCGGTACGGCGGTAGAGCCGAAAGCCAGATGCCTCGGCCGTCAGTTCATAACCGGCCGGGCGAAGGTTGGGAAACACGTACTGACCGGCTTCCCCTGTAGTGGTAGAGCGACTAAACCCGGTCGCCACCTCGGTGATATTCACCGCAGCGCCGCTTACGACGGCGCCGGAGCTGTCGGTCACGCGGCCGACGATCTGTCCTGCCTGTTGGGCCAATCCCCCAATCGCAAACAGAGAGAAAGTGCAAAGCACTAGGAAGACTCTTCGAAACACACTAAATCCCCTTTCTCGGAGATCCGCGAAATCGGAATACCCTTACCCCTCGTAGACACGGAAACCCCTGGAGCTGATATATCAGCGTTAGCGCTATCATAGCCGCGGCCCGGACGGCTGTCAACCTGCATCCGCAACGGATTGGAGGTATCCCAAACGTCCTGGGCGGGCCGCCGCGGGCGATTGCGGGCCGGGTTCGGGCAGGGGCGAGCTTTCGGCGACTTTTCGAGGTGGGTCCAGAGGCGCTAACGGGCGGGGTCGCCCCGTCCGATAAAGGATCAGTGAGCTTTCCAGAACTCGGAGAGCATCCCGATAGTAAACAAAATGGGCTGCGACAGGCCAGCATTCACTACCGACAGTTCCATCGAGCGTCTACCAGCAAGTGACCCGGCCGTCAACAGCGATGGCGCCTATACGGACGAGGCGATTCGAGAACGGTTTCGACCCTTTGAAACCGCCCCGACCGCCATGCTGCTGGTGGACCGTAGGGGCGGCATCCTACTCACAAACGAGCGGCTTGACCGCGTCTTTGGATACGAGCCGAGGGAGCTTTGGGGCAAACCGGTTGAGTTGCTCACGCCGCCGGATGTGCGGGAGCGGCACGCCGAGCTGCGGGACGCCTTTTTCGAGTATCCGGTGACGCGTCAAATGGGCGCGGCGCGCGACCTCTACGGCGTGTCGAAGGATGGCCGCCGCATTCCGGTCGAGATCGGACTCACCACATTTGACGTCGGTGACAAACGGCTCGTGCTGGCGTTTGTCCTCGACCTGACGGAGCGCAAAAAGCAGGAAGAGAAATTCCGCCTGGTAGTGGACGCCGCACCGAACGCAATCCTGATGGTGGATGTTCACGGACGCATCGCGCTGGTCAACGGCCAGGCCTGCGCGATGTTTGGCTACAGCCAGCAAGAGTTACTCGATCAGCCGGTGGAGATGCTGCTTCCCGACCGCTTCCGCCACAAGCACCAGGTCTATCGGGGCAGCTTTATTCAAGCGCCGGAAAGCCGCACTATGGGCGCCGGCCGCGAGTTGTTCGCCAAGCGCAAGGACGGTTCTGAGTTTCCGATCGAAATCGGCCTGACGCCGGTTGAGGTGCATGACGGCCGCTTTATCGTCAGCACGCTGATCGACATTACCGAGCGAAAGAGGGCCGAGGAAGAGATCCGGCTCAAGAACGTGCAACTGTCGCGCCTCAACGATGAGCTGACCAACTTTGCCTACAGTGTGTCGCACGACCTGAAGGCGCCTCTGACCGCGATCGAGGGCCTGACGCGAGTGGGCCTCGAAGATCTCGATGCAAATGACGTGCCCGAGGCCAGATCGAATCTCGAAAAGATCGGCGCTGAGGCCCGAAAACTGAAGCACCTGATTGAGGACGTGCTGGCTCTGGCGAAATCCGATTCGGATCAGGAAGAGCGTATACCCACCCAGGGGGCAGCGCTCGTCGGAGAGGTCGTCGAGAGTTTTCGGCCGCTTTCGGAATCAGAAGGCGTCGAGCTGCGAACGGAGCTGTTAGAGGGTTTCGTTTTCTCCACCCAGCCGACCCGCCTGCGGTTGATCGTCGAGAACCTGATTTCCAACGCGATCCGTTATGCGGACCCCGGGAAAACGGAACGTTTCGTCGAGACCAGCCTGGCAGACCTGGGCACGGAAATCGAGCTGCGAGTTCGTGACAATGGCGTCGGGATTCCGGCCGAATGCCATGCCCAAGTGTTTGGCATGTTCCGCCGCTTTCACCCACAACGCGCCGAAGGCAGCGGCCTCGGCCTTGCTTTGGTGAAGAAGGAGGTGTTACGCCTCGGTGGCGTAATCGATTTTGAGAGCTCGCCTGCCGGCACGATGTTTTGTGTCAGGCTGCCCAAGGATCTCTCAACGCCATGCTAAACACAACCATTGTCATTGACGATTCTGAGGCCGACCGGTATCTGGCGCGCCGAACCCTAAAAAAGGCGGGGGTCACACATCGCGTCCTGGAGTTTCCGGATGCGCTCAGCGCCCTTGGACTCCTCGGTGACCGCGAAGCGTTCGCACAACAGTGCGGCCCCTGGCCGCCGCGCGCGGTGGTGCTGTTGGATATCAATATGCCGCGCATGGACGGCTTCGAGTTTCTGGAAGCACTGGACGAGCGGATCAAGGCAGGAGACGTTTTGCCAGGGGCCCTCGCCGTCGTGATGTACTCCACGTCGGACTTCCAAAGCGACGTAGACCGTGCCCGTAGCCATGGCATCGTAGTGGACTATGTGGTCAAGCCCATTACGGTCGAATTCGCGGCCCGCATCGCGCGCATTGCCGAGTCGCTCGACGCAGTCCCCTAGCAGCCCGTGGCAGAATTGGTCATTTTCAGATGGCGGCTAAAACCGATGC
>JBBDWJ010000344.1:0-11588 GCA_040902925.1 Bryobacterales bacterium
ATCGGGCAAGGCCGCTGGCGTGCGTCTGTGGGTTGACGGTAAGCCGCGCGAAATCGAGATTCAGCGCGACGCGTTGAGTGGATCCATCGCCAACGACCGTCAGCTCGAACTTGCGCGGGGAACCATCGAGCCCTTCTCGGGCCAATTGGACGACCTGCGCATTTTCAGCCGCGAGCTGATCGCCGCGGAGTTAGAGCAGTTCGCCACTCACGAGCCGATCCGTGCGGTTCTTGCTTCGACAACCGCGCGCGGCGCGGCCCTGCCGCTGGCTCTGCGCACCTGCGAGCAAGACGAGCAGATCCACGCCTACTACATGACCCACGCGGCTCTTAAGCACGATCGAGAGACGTACGCGGCCTGGAATGAGCTCAAGAGCGAACTCAAGAAGCTCGAAGATAGCCTCGTCAGCGTGATGGTCATGGCAGAGATGGAGCAGCCGCGCGATACCTTTGTCCTGGGCCGCGGCGACTACCGCAACAAAGGCGAAAAAGTCGAGCCCGGAGTGCCGGCGGTGCTGCCGCCGCTGCCCGATGGCGCCGCCGCTGACCGCTTGGGGCTGGCGAAGTGGCTGCTTGATCCGGGCCACCCGTTGACGGCGCGCGTTGCCGTCAACCGTTTCTGGCAGATGTTTTTCGGTACAGGCATCGTGCGCACGTCTGAAGATTTCGGCTCGCAAGGCGAGGCGCCGAGCCATCCGGAATTGCTCGATTGGCTAGCCACCGAATTCGTTCGCGGCGGCTGGGATGTCAAAGCCCTGCAACGCCTCATCGTCACCTCCGCCACCTACCGCCAATCGTCGCGCGTGACGCCGGAGTTGCTGGAGCGCGATCCGGAAAACCGCCTGCTGGCCCATATGAGTCGCTTTCGGCTGCCTGCGGAGGTCGTGCGTGACAATGCGCTGGCAATCAGCGGGCTGCTGAATGAAGAAATCGGCGGGCCGAGTGTTTATCCATATCAGCCCAACGGTCTGTGGGAAGAAATGGCCTTCGGCGACGTTCACACCGCGCAGCACTACAAACCTAGCCACGGTGACGACCTCTACCGCCGCAGCCTCTACACCGTCTGGAAGCGAACCGTGCCGCCAGCGCAGCTTTCCACGTTCGACGCACCCGACCGCGAGAAATGCACCGTGCGCCGGCCGCGCACCAACACGCCGTTGCAGGCGCTGGTTCTGCTCAACGACCCAACCTACGTTGAAGCCGCGCGCATCTTGGCTGAGCGAGTGATCCACGAAGCCGGAAACGACCTGGCTGCGCGCATTCGTCTCGGTTACCAACTGGCGCTGGCGCGAGAACCGCTGCCGGCCGAGAGCGATGTTCTGCTGACCATCGCCGCCCAACAGGCCCAGGATTTCAAGGCTCACCCCGAAAACGCCGGCGAGCTCCTCAACGTGGGCGAGCGGCCCTATGACAAAAAACTCGACCCTGTCGAGCTGGCCGCTTGGACGATGGTCGCAAGCACCATTCTGAATCTGGACGAGACCATCACCAAAGAGTAAGACATCGCTCCAAGGGAGACAGCCATGAACATCCAGGATTTCATTCAATCCGCGGCGTCCCAGATCGGGGCCGGAGAGTCCGCAACCGAGTCGGCCACCGGAGCGATACTGCAAGCGTTCAAGGACCGCGCCGACCCCGCAGATTTTCAGCAGCTTCTCGGGAAGGTGCCCGGCGCGGCCGGGCTCCTCTCCAAAGTGTCGGGCGGTGAAGCGGAGCCCGAAGGCGGCGGCGGAATGCTTGGCGGGCTGCTCGGCGGAGCGGCGTCCGGTCTCGGGGGAAGCCTCGGCGCGGGCGCGGGCATCCTCGCGCTGCTTCAAAAATCGGGCCTCGGCTCCGACAAGCTGGGCGCCCTGCTGCCGCTGTTTCTTCAATTCGTGAAATCGGAAGCCGGCGAGGCCCTCGTCAGCCGCATCGTCGGTAAAGTGCCGGAACTGAAAGCCTTGATGGGCTGAGGCAGAAACCTATTTGGGATTGAGAACCGCCTTCCTTGCTTACGAACCGCGTAGCCGGCACGTCGCCTTCGCAATGCCTTGCGGATTAAGAAACCTCCCCGAGTCCGAGTCCAACAGGATTTCGTCGACAACCAAATAAATGCTCAGCGACCCAGTCATCGCTCAAATCACCGAGCCGATGACGATGTTGACTGACTATGCGTTGGCCGCACTCGCCGCCGCGTTCGTCGTGCGGCTTCGCCTCAAGGCGGGAAGCTCTGGCGCCGCGTCAATCGGGTGGTGGCGCCTGGCGTTTGCGGTCACGGCGCTGGCTGCGCTGGCGGGAGGCACGGCGCACGGCTTCCGGCTTTTTCTCGGCGAGCCACTTCACACCCGCGTCTGGCTGCTGACGGTCGTATCTATTGCAATGAGCGCAGCGCTGATGCTGGTGGCGGCGATTCGTTCGATTCTTTGGCCGTCGATCGGCCCTGGCCCTCGCCGCAAAGCCGCGCATCAATGGCTCAAGCGCGGTCTTTACGTGACGCTTGGCGGAGCGGCGATTGTACTCGGCGGCCGTGGTCTGCACCAGCACTTCAACCACAACGATCTCTACCACGTGGTGCAAATGGCTGGACTCTACTGCCTCTATCGGGGATCGCTGGCGCTCGAGGGTCTCGACAGCAACGCTCAAGGCTGACGGGACAGGGCTGATCCTTTGACGTCACTCCGAAGCTATCCCAGCCCAGGGAACGTTCAAGCGAGAAGGCCGGCTCTTATTCCCCATGGATCGAGTACGATAGAGAAAATGCCCAGGACAATCGCGCTCTTAACAGCCGTGCTGTTGCTGGCCGCTTGCGGCGGCACGCAGTCCGAGGAGGACGAGATTTTTCCCTACGCCTACCAGGTCGATGACTTCGACAACGGCTTGCGGCTGGTGACGGTCAACTCCGGATACCCCAACATCGTCGCCCTCTACATCGTCGTGCAGGTCGGGTCGCGCAACGAGGTCGAGCCCGGGCGTTCCGGCTTTGCGCACCTGTTCGAGCACATGATGTTCCGCGGCACGGAAAAATACCCGCCCGAAAAATGGGAAGAGGTCATGCAGGCGGCCGGCGCTCAGACCAACGCCTATACCTCGGATGACCGCACGGTCTATCATGCCGTTTTCTCGAAGGAGGATCTGGAGCCGATCCTCGCGCTGGAAGCCGATCGCTTTCAGAATCTGAAGTACTCCGAAGAAATCTTCCGGACCGAAACGCGGGCCGTGCTCAGTGAGTACAACAAGAATTTTTCGAGTCCGCTGCGCAAGCTCGACGAGGTTCTCCGCAACGAAGCGTTTCAGAAGCACACCTACAAGCACACCACGATGGGCTTCGTCGAAGACGTCGAGAACATGCCCACTATGTATGAGTACGGGTTGCAATTCTTCGACCGCTACTATCGGCCTGAATACACCGTGGTCTCCGTGATCGGCGACGTGACGCCCGAGCAGGTGCGGCCCCTGGTCGAGAAGTACTGGGGCGAGTGGAAACGCGGCGACTACAAGGCCGAGATTCCGGCCGAGCCGCCGCAAGCGGAGGCGAAGCGCGTCACCACTAAGTTCCACGCCCCGACGCTGCCCTGGGTTTCGGTTTCGTTCCATGCGCCGGGCTACAGCGACGAAACCGTGGATTCAGCCGTGCTCGACGTGATTCTGTTCCATGCTTTTTCGGAAAACTCCGAGCTCTACAAAAAACTGGTTCTCGACGAGCAGAAGGTCGACGTCTTGTACCCCGACTACAGCGACCACGTCGATCCGTACCTGTTTTCGGCGGTGGCGCGGGTGAAAGATCCTGCCGACGTCGAATACGTCGAGCAGCAGATTCTGGCGGCGTTCGAGAAGCTGAAGCAGCAGCCGATACCGGCCGACGAGCTCGAAAGCGTGAAATCGCACCTGCGCTATCAGTTCGCGCTCGGCATGAACAGCACCGCCGCCATTGCGGACACTCTGGCGCACTACCTCAGCCTGCGCCGCACGCCTGAGACGGTCAACAAGCGCTACGCCCTGTATCAGCAGGTGACCCCCGAAGCGATTACAACGGTCGCCAAGAAGTATTTCATCGAGACCGGCCGCACAGTCGCCACCTTGCAATACGAGGCCGAATCCCCCGCGGAGAAGAGCGAATGAAAGTCCTGCCCATGCTGTTTTGCCTGGCGCTGCTTGCGGGCCTGGGCCGCGCCGACGGTCCGGCAACGCTGACGCTGCCGAGCGAATCCCCGTTGGTGAGTTTTCGGATCCTGTTCAAGACCGGCGCGGCGTCGGATCCCAAGGGCAAGGAAGGCGTGGCCGCGCTAACCGCGGCGATGCTCAGCGAAGGCGGCAGCGCCCAAATGAGCTACGACGAGATCGTCAAGAAATTCTTCCCGATGGCGGCATCGGTCAACGCGCAAGTCGACAAAGAAATGATCGTGTTCCATGGCACGGCCCACGTCGAAACGCTGGACGAGTATTACGGAATCCTGCGCCAGATGCTGCTCGAGCCGGGCTGGAGAGAAGACGATTTCCGGCGTCTCAAGGACGAATCTCTCAATTTCTTGCGGACGGAGCTTCGCGGCAACAACGAAGAGGAACTTGGCAAAGAAGCCTTGTATATCAACATCTACAAGGACCATCCCTACGGCCACCAGAACAGCGGCACGATCGCTGCGCTCGAAGCCTTGACGCTCGACGACATAAAGCAGTTTTACGCCGCGAACTTCACGCAGGGCAACCTGGTCGTCGGGCTGGCGGGGAAATATCCTGACGGTTTCGCGGCCAAGGTGACGGCGGATTTCGGCGTGCTGCCCGAAGAAGCGCCGGCGGTGGCCGAGCTGCCCGCACCCACGCCCGCGAAGAAGCTGCGCGTCCAGATTCTCGAAAAAGATACGCGCTCGACCCTGATCTCCCTGGGCTTTCCGATTGACGTGACGCGCGGCTCGCCCGACTGGCCGGCCCTGAAGCTGGTGCAATCCTATTTCGGGCAGCACCGTTCGAGCAAGAGTCACCTCTACCAGCAGATTCGCGAAATCCGAGGGATGAACTACGGCGACTACTGCTACATCGAATACTTCCCGCGCGGCATGTTCCTCACCGAGCCCGAGCCGAATCTGGGGCGGCGGCAGCAGATTTTTCAGATCTGGATCAGGCCGGTGGAGCCGCAAAACGGCATGTTCGCGCTGCGCATCGCGCTCTATGAGCTCGACAAGCTCGTCAAACAGGGCATGTCGCAGGAAGATTTCGATTCCACGCGCAACTTTCTATCCAAGTTCGTCAACCTGCTGACGCAGACCCAAAGCGATCAGCTCGGCTACGCCCTCGACAGCGAGTACTACGGCACGCCCGAGTTCACCGCCTACCTCAAGGATTCGCTGAAAAAGCTGACCCTCGAGCAGGTCAACGAAGCGATTCGAAAGCACCTGCGATCCACCAACCTCGACGTCGTGATCATCACCAAAGACGCGCAAGGGATGAGGAAGGCGATCCAGAGCGGCGCGCCGTCGCAAGTGCACTACGCTTCCGCCCCGCCCGAAGGGATTCTCCAGGAAGACAAGATCATCGGCAAATACAAGCTCGACGTCGGGTCGCTAGAAGTTGTCCCGGCCGAGTCCATCTTCGAAAAATAGCGGGTGTAGCTCCGAACGGGATGTCGCTGAGGCTCAATAGCGATGGGGTAGAAGCGCGACATGCCGCCCCCCGCGGCCAGGCACGGTACCACCTCAGTCCACCATGCACGAATCTACTAGTGAACGCCGGCAGACCTGCTCCCACGCGCGGAGCCGATTGACCCCGTCCAGCAGCAATCAAGGTTTGGGTTGAGGCGGAGGCAATGCGCGCGCCTTCGGTTCGCACTGGAATCCAACGCGGCCGTGACTGCCGTCGCAGAACGGCCTGTTCTGGGAGTGACCGCAGCGGCAGAGACTGATGACGGTGCGGCCCGCCAGATCGTAGGCGGCGCCGGCATGATCCAGAATTTCCAGATCCCCTTCGATGCGCAGGGGGCCGTTGGCGCGAACAGTAATTTTGGTCGGCATAGTCCTCTAATTGTCGCTCAGCCCGGTACAAAGATTCATCGGACCAAGCTGTCAGTTGGTTCGGGAACAGCAAGGCCGAAGGTCTCGCGGGACGAATCAAGCGGCTTCAGGTCCGTGTTGGTGGCGCGCGATGCGCTCGATGCGGCGCGCTCAGGCGCTTACAGCCACTCCTACTTCATCGGGATCCTTCGCAAGCCCCGATTTCTTGTATTCCGCCAGGTTCATCTTCTCGAGCAGCCGGATGACAGGCCAGGCCGGATCGAACTCCCGCTTGCGCGCCTTCATCGTTGCCGACATCGGGAACTCGTGGTGATTGTTGTGCAGCCCTTCGCCCGCGGTGATCATCGCCACCCACTGCAGATTCGTCGCTTTGTTGTCGAAGTTGCGATAGCCGACTTTATGGCAGACGCTGTTGATCATCGAATTCAAAAAGATGTACATGCCGGCGTTCACGAACGCCGTGGCCACGCCTAACACAGCACCGAGCCCGAAGCTGGTGCCGAGCAGCCAACCAAACAAGCAGGCCAGCAGGCTGATGCCGAAGATCGGGCCGACCAACCCTTGGTTGGGGATCTTGTCGATCAGGTCGTCTTTCCAGTGCGGCGTAAACGTCGCGATCGTATCCGGGTTGCGCGTCTCGCGCCGGTACATCACGACGTTCAGGAAAAGCACTTTCCACAGCCCTTCGATGTAGGGGCTATGAGGGTCGCCTTCCTCGTCGGAAAACCTGTGGTGCTTGCGATGCACCGCCGCCCATTCACGCGGCACGATCCCCGTGCACACGATCAACCACAAGTGCATCAGGTTCCCGACCACCGGATGCAGAATCAGCGATTGATGGGTCATCGCGCGATGCAGATAAATTGTGGTGAAGAACGAGCTGATTTGAGCGATAACAAAGGCCGCCAGCAGGCACCACAAAACCATGGAGACTGTCATTCGATCCTCAGTTTTATCTAGAACTTACGGCCGCACCAGGTCGAACCGTTGATCCCAAGAACGTTGCGGTCGCCAGGAAGGTCGTCGCAGGCGGGAAAGCCTGAACCGATGGTATCACAAGCTCGCGGCTACCACCGGGGGAGCTACCTTAACGCGGGCGCGCGTTCTCGCTTAGACCGCGCAACCCCAAGGCGCCGTAGCCGCCGAAGCTGTCACGCCTGCAGCCGAGTCGGATCCCTGAACCTACCGGCTGCGGGAACGCCCCATTATATTACGAGCCTGCGCCTTGCAACAGGCTCATTCTGCAAGCGTTTCCCCGCGGATGTTTTTTGGGCGCTCAGGGAAACAAGCCCGTAACCGTCGTTCGCTAGACTGGGGTACGCTCAAGCAAACTCTCTTTCCAACCAAGCATCGAGGAATGTGCGATGACCAATCGAATTACCAAGCGAATCCTAGCGATCAGCGGCTTCGCCTTGCTTTGCTTCTATAGCGTGGTGGCGCAGCGCGGCCAGGTGGAAGCCGTCGAAATCGGCCGCCACAATACCGGCCTCCTTCCGAAGGGGAAAGAGGCCGACGGCATCGCCGGCGATTTCGTGCTGCGCAACAACCGCGTCGAGGCGCTAATTTCCGGCAGCATGCCGCTGCGGCGCGCCAACATGAGCACCGAGTATGGCTTCGTGACGCAGGGCTGCCTTTACGACTTCGACCTTCGCGGCGAGTCTAACGATCAGCTCACGGCATTTCGTCCCGGCAATTTCGGTGGCGAGATTTCTCTTGTGCGGATCGTCGACGATGGCTCGAAAGGCGCTGCCGTCATCGAAGCCGTGCGCACCGCCGCGAAGGGCGATGGCCTCTACACGCGCCACGAGTACCGCCTGGAGGCGGATTGGCGGCACATTCTGATTACATCCACCTTTCGCAATGAAGGCCCTGAGCCCCAGGAAATCACGCCCCGGCCGGCGTGGAAAGGGCTCGTCGCAGAGAAACAGGCCGGCATGATTCGTGTCGGCGACAGCGTCGATGCGTTCGACAAGCGCGCCTACGCCTGGGGACCTGCCGACGGCGCAACCGATCTGCCTGAAAAGATTTCGCTCAAGCCCGGCGAGGAAAAAGTCTATCGGGTCGCTTTCGCCACGGCCGATTCACCATTGGCTGCTTTCGGCGTGCTGGTCTCGCTCAAGGGCAATACCGGCGAGGTCGCGGGAGCAGTTCGCGATACGGCCGGCTTGGCCCCGATCCACGCCAGTTTGCTGGTGTCGGTCGAGGGGCAGGCGCTGCCGCACTACCCTGACGCTAATGGCAAATTCTCATTCCGCCTGCCCGCCGGCGAGCACCGCATTCGTTTCGAAGATATCGGCCGCGACCCGCTCGAACGTTCCGTTTCGGTGCGCGCGAACCAGACCGCATCGTTGAACCTGGAGGTTCCCCCGGCGTCGGCGGCGCGCCTCGAAATTCGCGATGAAAGCGGCGGGTTCTCGCCGGGCAAGGTGCAGTTTTTAGGCCAAGGCGGAACGCCGGACCCCAATTTCGGAACCGAATACCGCGCCCACGGCAACAACCATCAATACCAGACTCATGACGGCCGTTTCACGCAGCAGATTCCGCCCGGGAAATATCTCGTGCGCGTCACCCACGGGCCGGAGTTCGATCTTTTCGAGACCACGATTGATGTCGCCAAAGGCCAGACCGTCGACGTCAAGGCGCAACTCAAGCGCACAGTGGATACGACCGGATGGGTCAGCACCGACTACCACGCCCACTCGACGCCCAGCGGCGACAACTACTGCAACACCAACGACCGGCTGATCAACTTCGCGGCCGAGCATATCGAGTTCGCGCCAACGACCGAGCACAACCGTATCTATGACTGGGCGCCCTACATCGACCGCCTGGGTCTGAGCCCGCGAATCCGCACCGTGATTGGCATGGAGCTGACCGGCAGCGGCCAGCACTTCAACTCCTTCCCGTTGCGGCGGGACGAATTCGCGCAAGACGGCGGCGCTCCGGTGTGGGACTTCGATCCGCGCATCAACGCCATGGTGCTGCGCAGTTGGGGAACTCCGTCGCTCGAGCAAGGCGGCTCGCGCTACGACACCGGCGTCAACGCGCGAAACAAGGCGGCATTGTTCGGAGGCGGCCCGGACCGCTGGGTGCAGGCCAACCATCCCGACGTGGGTACGGTCTTTTTCGATCGCGACGCGGACGGCGCCAGCGACGGCGGCTTCGTCGGGTTCGAGCGTATGATCGACGCCGCCGAGGTGTGGAGCACCGAGATCCTCAACCTCAACCCAACCTACGAGCGGCAAACGGCCGACGGCCGTACCGTCACGATCCCCAACCGCACCTTCGGCTGGCTGCAGATGCTCAATCAGGGCCGCCACGTCTGGTGCGTGTCGGTCAGTGACGCCCACCGCATTTTCGGCAACGGCGTCGGCGACTGGCGCACGTTCGTGCCGAGTTCAACTGACAACCCGCCCGACATCGACCCCGCCGAGCTGATTCGCAACTCCAAAGCCGGGCGGATGATGCTCACCAACGGGCCGTTTCTCCAAGTAACCACGGCAGACGGGCTGCCGATCGGCTCGACGATCATCTCCGACGGCTACGTCGATCTGAAAATACGGGTGCAGGCGGCCAACTGGATCGAAGTCGACCGCATCCAGGTCCTGGTCAACGCGCGCCAGCCCGAGCAGTACAACTTCCGCAAAGCCACGCATCCCGCGATGTTCAAAGCCGGCGTGCTGCGATTCGAAGAAACCGTGCGCGTTCATCTGCAGCAGGACGCCCACCTCATCGTCGCGGCAGTCGGTGAGAACGCCGACCTCAAGAAGGGCTGGGGTAAGAATCCGCAAGGCTTTGCGCGCCCGACAGCCTACACCAACCCGATCTACGTGGATATCGACCACAACGGCTTCCAGGCCAGCGGCGATACGCTGGGGCATCCGTTGATGGTCGCTCGTCGAACCGGCGACTAGCGCGCGTTTCTTAGCGTAGTATCGGGGCGGCGTCATGTGGCGCAAGCTCTCAGCTTGCACCGTCGAGCCTCAGCTCCACGGAAGCCCGCATCCTACTGCAATCTGAGGGCACTCAGAAAAGTACTCCGCTCTAAAGCACACGAATCTTCGGGGGGCACAACCAGCACCAGAGCGATCGAAATAGCGGCGAGCTGAGGCTCGGCGGTGCAAGCTGAGAGCTTGCGCCACGACGCCATCAAACGAATGAGCGAGGGGCACGGGCCTAACTAACCGGTGAAGGGTTCGGCGAAGAGGTAGAAGCGGAACATCGGCGTCTGCGAGCCGACACCCCAGCGCTGCACGTCCCATTGCGCGCGCAGGAATTTGACGTCGGGGTGGGCGCCGCGGTCCAGCAGTATCGAGTAAGTTCCTCGATAGAATTTCTGCGGGAACGCGCGTACCGGTTTTTCGCCCCACTCTTCCCCGTTGGCGGAGCCCTGCACGCTGATATCGAGCGCTTGCTGCTCGACGATGTCGGTAATGCCAAGAGTGAGCAGCATCATGCTGCCGCTGGATTCGTCAATCGGAACCGGCTCGCCGGTTCCTTTCTCCGTGACGGTGATTTCGGGGACGAGGAACTGGGACTGCATGGGCGCTTTTCGACCTGCCTTACCGTTTTTAGGGAAGCCCATTGTAGCAGGCACGATAAGCGCTGGGCATCGGGAGCCGAGCCGCGAACGGCGACGCTGGCCGGCAGAACGTGCTCTCTATTCAGGTTCCGGGCTGGCAGGGCAGAAGCCTACGGTGCTGCCGGGGGCGCGGGGGCTTCAGGATCGCCGGCCGGGGGCGGAGGCGCCTCGGGGGCTTCCTCATCGCCGGGCAGTCCTCCACCGCCGCCGTTACCACCGCCCGGAGACGTCGATCCGCCTCCCGGACCGCCGCCGCGCTGCCAGACTGAGGCGGCGGCTCGCGCCAAACCATCCATGATGCGGACAACCCGCGATTTGTCGACGCCGGCCTTCGCAAGCGGGGCGTCGGGGTAAACGATCAGGCTTTGTCCGGCTTCCACCGAGACTTCCTGGGCGCTGGGCAGCAGCCGGTGGCTGACCCCTACAGTTCCTTCATCCACGGCGATGAGCGTGGTTTCGGTCTGGTCAAACGAGACTTCGAAAACGGTGCCTCGCACCGATATGACGGCCGTCGGCGTAAAGACCCGATGCCGGTTCGGGCGGCCGCCGAGGTGTTGAATGTACACCTTGACGCGGCCCAGGAACACGTCGAGCAGGTCGCCGAGAGTGGTTGGGTTTTTGCGGAATACAACCCGCGAATCGGGGTAAACCTGGAAAGAACTGCCGTCGGCGATCTGAAATTCGGCAAACCCGTCCTCGCCGGTGACAATGGTTTCACCCGGCTGCACCAGATCGTTAGGGAACAAAACCCAGATGGAACCGTTGCGGAGGACGGAAATCTCGCCCACGGCGCTGACCAGCGTGGCGGCGTTGGCCGGAAATTGGGCGCGAACCACTCCAGGCAGAGCAACCAGGGCCAGCACGGCCAGCAGAGCCCAACCCCAACGGTTGCGTTTTTTGCGCACTACTGCCACAGTTTCCCTGTTCTATGCACGCCGCGAGCCGAACGCGGTGGGCCAAGCTCACCTAATGATACGAAACATTTTGCCCTAAACCAATGCAATCGCGGGTATTTTCGGGTAGTCT
>JBBDWJ010000345.1:0-11540 GCA_040902925.1 Bryobacterales bacterium
GCAGTCGTGGGGCGGCACGCCGCCCGCGGGCCTCTCGTTGGAAGGTTCACCTCGCATCGCCGCGGGCGGCGTGACCAACACCGCGTCAGGATTTGAGGCCATCGCGCCAGGGAGTCTGTTTACGATTCGCGGCGAGAATTTTGCGGCGGCGCCCCAGGCAGTCGCGGGCGGCGATCTTCCGTTTCAACTGGGAGACGTCAGTGTCTGCATCGAGCAGCGGCCGGCGCCGCTCTACCTTGCCGCCCCCGATGAGATTCGCGCGCAACTGCCCTGGGAAACCGGCTTGGGACGCCCGCAAGCGATCGTCTACCGGGGCGGCGTTGCGTCTCAGCCGGCCACGGCCGAGGTGATCACGCACGCCCCCGGCATTTTCGAGGGAGCCGTCTATCGGCCCGGGCTGCCTTGCCCGGTCGACGACGCGAATGGCGTTCGCGCGGGCGAGTACCTCGAGATTTACGGAACGGGCCTGGGACCGGCGGCCGCGGCCATGGCTAGCGGGCAGATTGCGGGCGCGACGATAGAGGTTCTCGCTTCGCCGCAAGCTTCGCTCGATGAGCGGGACGTCGAAGTGGTTTATTCGGGATTGTTGGCTGGAGCGGCCGGAGTGTACCAGACCAACGTGCGAATCCCGTTCGACATGGCACCAGGCGTGGCGGAACTTCGGCTGCGGCAAAACGCCTTGGCGAGTAATGCCGTTGCCGTTGACATTGTTGGCGAGGGCAGTACGCCGCGGCTATTGCTGGGAGCGTTCGAGCCGAATGCGATGTTGGTGCAGGCGGGTGGTCCGCCGCGGACCGCGCTGGTTCGTATTGGCGGGCGCGGCGGTTTTTGCGAACTGGTGCGGTTTGTTGTGCAGGGGCTGCCGGCCGGGGTGCGGGCTTCGATTCCGGTGGGCGTTCCCGGCCAAACCGTGCGCTTCGAGATTTGGGCCGAGCCCGGAGCCCCGCGCGCCGAGGATGCGCCCGTGGTACTGACGGCGCTTTCCAGCTTGGCCGATGCGCCGCGCCAAACCTTGCGTGTGACGGTGCTTCCGGCGCTCGGCGATATACGGCTTCGAGTGGTCTCGGGCGGCTGGCTGAGCGGCGCTCCGACGGCGAGTTTTGAGGTTGATGGCCGCGTGGTGTTTCAGACAAGCGGCGGTGGCCCCGGGCGCGGCTTCAACTTTCTTGTTGTCGACTCGCAAAGCGGCGTGATGGGCCCGGTTCGCGGTTTTGACACTTGGGGCAGCGAGCAGGCGGTCGAGGCGATGGAGGTTTTTCTGCGGTCCCTGCCGCCCGGGCAGGTTGTGTTGGCGGCGATCGCCGACGATGGGGCGCTGCTGCTTACCGAAGAGACGCGGCGTGTTTTGCGCGAGACGCTCGGTTCCCAGGCGATCGATGCGCTGGTTTACCAGTCTTCGTGGGCGATCATCAGCCGCGTCGGAGCTTCACGTCCGATCGCGGAAGGGTTGATGCTGGATGAGACGGTGGTTCTCGACCGCACGCTGACTTTTCCGATGCCTTGAAGCTCGAGGGGATAGTATTTGTAATAGGTATCGTCACCATAGCCGAACATCGCGGCGTGTGATCGGGCGCCCCGAAAGGGGCGGCGCCATCGAATAGCCCACGGGTTTACCCGTAGGTGGCGGGTCGCCCATTTCAAGACCAGCCTTGGAGGGGCGATAGACCACGACTCCGCGGGGCTTGCTTCGGCGATTTGGCGCCGCGCGAAGCCTTTCATCTGGCGTCGGCGTGATTGGTATCGCCCTTCCAGGGCTGCGCTTGTTTTTGGGATTTTCCCACGGCTGAAGCCGTGGGCTATTAGTTGGTTTCGCCCCTACGGGGCTCCGGATTCGCCGCATGACCACCTTGGAGGCTGCGTGACCATCTCTTAACGACGCGACTCTACCGCCAGGCGCCGCTCGATCCATTCGCACAAAAACAGCGCCACGATCGCCACCGCCAATCCCGCCACGGCATCGACGGCGTAGTGATAGCGGCCGTAGATCGTTGCCCAAAAAATCCCGGTTGCCAACAGCGTGACTACCCAGCCGGCCCACTTTCGCTCGGGCACGACGCGGAACAGCGCGAATGCTCCGGCAAAGGCCGAGGAAACGTGCGCGCTCGGGAAGACGCTGGTGTGGATGCCGTGACCGCCCAGCAGCCACCAATTGAACTGCCGGAAGATCGTGTCGAAGGCCGGAAGATTCTCGCCGGGAAATACCGTTCGCGGCGGTTCGGACGGGAAATAGGGAAACAGCGCATAGGAGAGAACAGTTCCCAGCAGAAAACGGAACAGAAACGCGTCGGCCCTGTCACGGCAGCCCCACCAATACAGCGCAGCGAGACAGAAAGGGCCGATTGCATAAACCAGCGAGTAGCAGATCTCGAGGAGCGCGGGAAGCGCCGGGCCCAACGCCTCGATGGCGGCTTGCAGACCCCAATCACTGAGCAACAGCCGGTCCCAAACGATCCAACTGTTTTCGAGCGCGACGACATGCTGCTTGGGCGCGAACCAGCCCATTTCCCGATAGGCCAGCGCGAGCACCGTCAGCGGGAACCAGTCGCGCGCCATCGAAACGGCCGTCGACGATGGGCGCGTGCGGCCCAAATAGGCGAGAGTGACGAAGACGCCCACCAGCATCAGGTTGAGGCCGATGGTGAAAGCGGTAACCGAGCTTGGCACGGGCAATATCGCCGACATCAGGGCTGCGTACAGAAAGTAGGCGACCATCACGGCTTCCGAGGAGCGGCCCCAGGCGGCTGGGCTTCGTTCGGTGAGCCACGCGGAGGAATCAAACCACGGTCGCCCGGTTGTTGTTGCGGCGTTTCCGGTTGGGGGCTGAACGGCGTCCATGGAAGCCCCGCCAGCTCCATGTTCGAGAGGCGGCGGGCTGCCGGGCTCGCGCGCCGCGCCGTATCCGGAACGTACTGTGCGCCGCTGCCCGGACCTTTCCTGCACGATCCCATTGTGGCTCATGGCCTTCGGTAAGGCACAGCATTTGCCATTGGTTTTTCAGAGGCTTCGCGCCAGAAATTTCGTCTGTTTTATTGCGGATCGGCTACGTTATGCGCCTTGCCAACCCGTGTTGACCAAGGCTGCGACGCCATTGTAATGCCATTGGGAAGTGGCGGTGTGTCAGCCAAAAGCGTCGCCGGAACCGGCGCCGGCGGTACACGCGCGCGGGAAACAAAGTTCACAAACGCACTGGGAACGAATAAAACCACATCACGATTGCCGCAGCCGTCCCGATACAATGAAGCTTCTTCGGGGAAGCCTTCTTCGGGCGGAACTTCAGGAGGACGACTCTGGTGCACTGGCTTTCAGATCCCAACGCCTGGGCGGCGCTTGTCACACTGACCGTGCTCGAGATCGTTCTCGGCATCGACAACATCATCTTTATCTCGATCCTGGCGGGGCGTCTGCCGTCTCAGCAGCAGGGACGGGCTCGCTTCCTTGGGTTGACCATCGCGATGATCTCGCGCATCATCCTGTTGTTTTCGATTACCTGGGTGATGCGCCTGACCGCGCCCCTGTTCACCGTCTTGGAACAGGAGATTTCGGGCCGCGATCTCATTCTGATCATCGGTGGGCTTTTCCTGCTTGCCAAGAGCACGCACGAGATCCACGTCAAGCTCGAAGGGGAGGCAGAAAGTCACGTGGCGGGAAAGGGCGTTTCGATGGCTGGCGTGCTGGCGCAGATTTTCGTTCTCGACGTAGTGTTTTCGCTCGACTCGGTGATCACGGCGGTCGGAATGGCGGATGAGCTGGCGATCATGGTCATCGCCGTGATGCTGGCGGTCGGGGTGATGATGGTGATGGCGGGCACGATCAGCCGCTTTGTGGATAAGCACCCGACGGTGAAGATTTTGGCGCTGAGCTTCCTGCTGCTGATCGGCGTGACGCTGATCGCCGAGGGCTTCGAGCAGCACATTTCGAAGGGCTATATCTACTTCGCGATGGCGTTCTCTGTGTTCGTGGAGATGGTCAACCTGCGCGTGCAGGCCAAATCCAAGCCCGTAAAGCTGCACCGCAAGTATGCCGCGGGGAACGGAGCGCACTAAAGCGTGCTCTCTTGCCGCGGGTGTATAGGTGGACAACCGAGACGCGGTGCTGCGGGCAGCGAATCGCGGCCGCAGGAGAGGGGCTAGCGCGCGAGCCGAGCCGTTACAACCGGCTGTGGTTCCGCGGCACTGGGCCCGGTAGAACTCGCTTGGCTCTCCAGCGGCGACACGATGTACGTCCGGAAGGGTTTTTCCCGCTGGCCCGCGTGACCCGGTATCGTTTGGCTGCTGAATAACGAGCGCCGTTTGGGTGTGCAGACCGCCAGCGTCAGCAAGCTCCCGTGAAGGAAGCCGTCCACCAGGACATTGAGGGCCTGGGAACCTGACGCCGGCGGCGCTGCCGAGGGTGGCTCCGGCGCGGAAAATCCTTCGAACAAACGCCGGCGGAGTTCGTCGGCCGGCGTGGGGAATCGTTTCGCGGGGACGACTCTCATGCGGTCATCGTAACATGGCAGCAGACTCTCGCTGCTTCGAGTGGTCTTGATCCGGACCGTCGCGGATTCGCGGATATCCTTGGCGTGGGATCGCGAGCGCAGCCATCCCGTATTGCAGTAAGCTCGTATTCCGATCGCGCCCCGTCCGCTCGTTTTTTTACCGCTCCCAGTCTCCCGGCAGCGGATGGCGGTCATCCCCACGTTGGGTTTCTCACTCCCGTCATGTAACAATTGCAGGTTCTGCCGCGCTGGACCCAGGTGTTCGCGCAAGGGTTCAATACATGCGCGTCGAACGAGGGACTTTTTGTGGATGAACTACTCAACATTCATCGGCTGATCAATCAAGTGGTCTGGGGCCCGCCGATGATGGTGGCGCTCATCGGCGCGGGCATCATTTTGACGTTTGCCACCGGAGGTATTCAGTTTTTCCGGCTGCCGTTTGCGTTTCGCGAAGTGCTTGGCAAGCTCACGGCGAAGCGCCAGGGGGAAGGCACCGTCTCCCCTTTTCAGGCGCTGGCGACGGCGCTGGCATCGACGGTAGGCGTGGGTAACATCGCGGGGGTTTCGACCGCGATCGTCGCCGGCGGGCCGGGCGCGCTGTTCTGGCTGATGGTGTCGGGCGTGCTCGGCATGGCGACCAAGTTCGCCGAGATTGCCGTGTCGATGCACTACCGCGAGCGCGACAGCAAGGGCATCATGCGCGGCGGGCCGATGTACGTGCTCTCCAAAGGTTTTGGGATGCCGTGGCTCGGCGTGATCTTCGCGGCGCTGACAGCCTGTGCCGCCTTCGGCATCGGCAACATGGTGCAGGCGAATTCCGTGGCCGAAGCCGCCGAGACCAGCTTTGGCGTGCCAAAGGGAACCACGGGACTCATCATGGCTGCCGTTACCGCGCTGGTGGTGTTGGGCGGAATCACTCGCATCGTCGAGGTGACGCAGGTGCTGGTCCCGTTCATGTGCCTCGTCTACCTGTCGGGCGCTCTGTTCATCGTCATCAAGTTCATGGATCAGATTCCGCACGTGATCACGCTGGTACTGAGTTCGGCATTTGACGGGCACGCGGCGGTCGGCGGATTCGCGGGCGCCACCGTCAGCGCCGCGATTCGTTCCGGCATCGCGCGCGGGTTGTTTTCAAACGAGGCCGGGCTGGGCAGCGCGCCGCTCGTGCACTGCTCGGCCGTGACCGACCACCCGGTGCGCCAGGCGTGTTACGGGATTTTCGAAGTGTTCGTCGATACCTTGGTGGTGTGTCTGCTGACGGGATTGGTGGTGCTGGCGACCGGAGCGTGGCAATTGGGCGATACCGGAGCGGCAATGTCCGCCCGCGCGTTTGAGATCGGGTTGCCCGGTGCTTGGGGACACTTGCTAGTGAGTACGGGCCTGATCCTGTTTGCTTTTTCGACCATCGTCGGTTGGGCTTACTACGGCGAGACTTGCGTGAACTATTTGTTCGGCCCGAAGGCGAGCCTGCCGTATCGCCTCTTGTGGATCGGTTTCGTCTACCTGGGAGCAACCGGCCATCTGCATCTCATCTGGGACCTGTCGGATACGATGAATGGCTTGATGGCGATTCCGAATCTGATCGCCGTGCTGGGATCGATGGCGCTGTTGCGGCGGCTGATTCGGGAGTTCTTCGCTCGCGAGCGGGCGTAGCGCCGTTTGTTTGCGCGCGCAGGGGCGCCTTCGATTCGCGTTCTTGGGCCGCGAATCCTAGCGTTCTTGTCCGCCAGATCTTGAAAGCGGATCGTTATGCGCCAATCGGGCCGCAAGAAGGCAACCGCCGTGATGTCGACATCTCACGAGCACCCTCGGGCGCTTCCTGCTGCGGCGAGCGCCGTAGGTGGAATCGCCGCGCTGGTGTGTTTGCTCGCCGTCGCTGCCGTCTTGAGTGGGTGTACTTCCTCATCCGTCCAGGGTGAAGGCGGGGAAGCAAACTCCATCCCTGCTGTCGACGATGTTTTCTCAGACCTGGATCGCACCAACTCTCCAGGATGCGCTTTGGGAGTCACGCGCGACGGCGAGTTCCTCTATCGCCGCGGCTATGGCATAGCCAGTCTCGAGCACGAGGTTGCGGCTACCTCCGAGACATTGTTCTACGCCGGCTCGGTTTCAAAACAGTTTGTCGCGGCGTCGATCGCGATGGCAGCCGAACAGGGCCACCTCAGCCTCGACGACGAAGTGCGCCAGCACATTCCCGAACTGCCCAACTATGGGAACAAGATCACCGTGCGGAATCTTGTGCACCACAGCAGCGGACTGCGCGATTATCTGGGCCTGCTCGGGCTGGCAGGAAAACCGGCCGAGGACGTTCTCGAAAAAAAGGAGATGCTCGCGCTCATCGTGCGCCAGAAGGGGCTCAATTTCACGCCGGGCACTCAATATCTTTACAGCAACTCCGGGTACTTTTTGTTGCCGGAGATCCTGCGGCGCTCGACCGGAATGACGTTGCGCGAGTTCGCCGCAAAAAACATCTTCGATCCTCTCGGGATGACCCAAACGCGATTTCACGATGACCGGCGTGAAATCGTTCCCAAGCGCGCCTTCGCTTATGCCCCCGCCGACGGTGGCGGTTTCACGTTGAACTGGGCGAGCAACTTCGACCAGGTCGGCAGCGGCGGACTGCTGACGAGCGTCAACGATATGCTGCACTGGGAACAGAATTTCTTGCAGCCGCGCATTGGGTCCGCGAAGTTTCTCGGAACGATCCACACCCCCGGCGAGCAGCCGCTTGGCGGCGATGATCCTGATGCGCGCTACGCGTTTGGGCTGGTGCTTTCCCGGTATCGCGGCCTGCCAACGGTTGCCCACGGCGGCGCCATGTTCGGTTTTCGCGCCGCATATCTGCGCTTTCCCGAAGAACGCCTCGCAGTGATCTGCCTCTGCAATGTATCGAATGCCGAGCCCATGGAGCGCGCGCTTCGCGTTGCGGATTTCTTCCTGGCGGATCGCCTTGGCCCGCTGCAACCGGCGCAACGCGGGGGGACGGCGGCGGCAGGCGACAAGTCCACCGCGGCGGACCCGGTTGCGGCTGCCGCGCTTGCCCGGCTTGCCGGAACGTATCACAGCGAGGAACTGGACGCCTCATATCGCTTCGTTGTGGAAGACGGCAGACTTGTGTTTGCGGGCCACAAAACGATCGCGGCGACGCCGCTCGACTCTGCCGGGCCGAACCGTTTTCGTTCACCCGAAGGAACGAATCTTGAATTCACCTTCGCGCCCGGCAGTGTTGTGCTCGATGCCGGCCGCGTTACGGGAATTCGATTCACCCGAGTGGATTGAACGCGCCTAAAGCCTACGGGCCGCATTGCGCTTCGGTACGCGGACGCCGGCACGGAATGTTAACTGCGAAGTAGCGCCCAAGGGCGTATCCTAAGGGTCTGACGGCCGTTCCCAATCCAGCGCTCCGTTCGCAACGACGGCAAATCGCATGAAACTCCTCGCTGTACATCCCGGCGGTTTGATGTACACGAAGATCTACCTGCGGCTTGAGCCGTTGGGTTTAGAGCTCGTGGCTGAAGCGGCGCGCCGGGCCGGCCATAACGTCTGCCTGCTCGACTTGCAGGCTGAGACTCACAAGGACTATTTCAAAGCGCTCGCCAGTTTCGAGCCCGACGTGGTGGCGTTTTCGTGCAACTACCTGGCGAATGTGCCCGAGATCGTCGACCTTGCCAAAGCCACCAAACAGAAGCGTCCCGATCTATTCGTGTTCGTCGGCGGGCACAGCGCGTCGTTCATGGCCGAGGAGTTTCTTGAGCATGGCGAAGGCGCGATCGATTGCGTCCTGCGCGGCGAGGGCGAAGTCGCCGTCGTTGAGCTTTTAGCGGCGATCGCCAAGGATCGTAAGGCGGCCAGCCACGTTGCCGGCGCGGTGACGCCAAACGGCTCTGGCCCGGCTCCGCGGTTTGTTCAAAGCCTCGATGAACTCCATCCGGCGCGCGATCTGCTGCGCCACCGCCGGAAATACTTCATCGGCGTGCTCGATCCGGCCGCCTCGATCGAGTTCACGCGCGGCTGTCCGTGGGACTGCTCGTTCTGCAGCGCCTGGACGTTCTACGGCCGCAGCTATCGCGTGATGAGTCCCGAAAAAGCGGTCGAAGACCTGGCCCGCGTCCAGGAACCGGGTGTTTTTCTTGTGGACGACGTGGCGTTCATTCAAGGCGAGCATGCCTTCGCGATCGGCGAGGCCATTGCCCGAAAGAACATCCGCAAGCAGTATTACCTCGAAACACGCGGCGACGTGCTGCTGCGCAACAAAGAGGTGTTCCAGTTCTGGAAGAAACTCGGACTCGAATACGTGTTTCTAGGCCTCGAAGCGATCGACGAAGAGGGCCTCAAGAAATACCGCAAGCGCATCACGCTCAGCCGGAATTTCGAGGCGCTCGAATTTGCGCGCTCGCTGGGCATTCAAGTGGCGATCAATATCATTGCCGACCCTGGCTGGGATCGGCAGCGATTTCAGGTCGTGCGCGATTGGTGCATGGAGATCCCCGAGATCGTCAATATCAGCGTCAACACGCCGTACCCGGGAACAGAAACCTGGTACACCGAATCGCGAAAGCTGATCTCGCGCGACTACCGGCTGTTCGACATTCAGCACACGGTGCTGCCGACCAAGCTGCCGCTGGCGGAGTTTTACGAAGAACTGGTCATGACCCAGCAGGTGCTCAACGCCAAGCACCTGGGCTGGTCGGCGGTGCGCGACGCCGCTTCGCTAGCGGTGGGGCGGCTGCTCCATGGGCAGACAAACTTCGTCAAGATGCTATGGAAGTTCAACAGCGTCTATAACCCGAAGTTGCAGATCGCGGACCACCAGCGCCCGGTGAAGTACAAAATTCCGTTGCCGCCCGCGCCCCGGCAAAAGGTCGATCCGAAGCTGCTCTACGTTCATGAAGCCGCCGGCCGTCAGGGCCGCGCCATCGACGAATCGACCGAGGCTTTCGTCGACCAGACCCGCATGGGTGCGATACCCTAGCGACTTCTTTTGGCCAAACCGGTAGGTTCGCGTCCCCTAGCAATGAACCATTTACCTTTCGTATTCCCACCCGGGATGCTGGCCCTTTTTAGTGATCGTAACTATAATATTCTAAGCAGCTTAGTCTTATCTTCCTGTCGGGCCGGTTGCGGCGCGCCGCCGACCGGCTTAACTGCTCGATGCAACCAACTCAGGGGGCGCGCCCTATCATTGATGATGCCGTAAGCTAGAAAGTCTTAGTCTTCGGCACTCATATTTTTTGTTGACATTTGACTAGCCACTATGCTAAACATGATAGAGCCTGGACATGGCTATCGGTTTGCTTTCCCGCGAACCGCGACCGTGACGATGACCTAAGAGGTCTCCGCCACGGCATTCCATAAACAAAAACCAAGCAGCTTGGGCACGCTGCCCGCCTACGGCTAGGTGGCGGCCCGCAGGGCGCCTGCGGTCCACAGCGCGGCGATTGGCCCGAGCATTTTGGAGGAGAAACCGATGAAGTTGAGACCTTTGCACGACCGCATCCTGGTCGAGCGGCTCGAAGAGAGCGAACAGAAAAAGGGCGGGATCATCATTCCCGATTCCGCCAAGGAAAAGCCGCAGCGCGGCACCGTCGTTGCCGTTGGCAGCGGCAAGCGGCTGGAAAATGGCCAAGTTACTCCGCTGGACGTGAAAGCCGGGGACCAGATCCTGTTCGGCAAATACGGCGGATCCGAAGTTAACGTCGACGGTAACGAGTACCTGATACTGCGCGAGGACGAAGTCCTGGCCGTGATTGAAGAAGCGGGCAAAGCCAAAAAGGCTGCCTGATAGGGAGGAAAAGGGTAATGGCAGGAAAACGAATTATATACGGTGAGGATTCGCGGGCCGCGATTTTGGCCGGCGTCAACAAGCTGGCCAACACGGTCAAAGTCACGCTCGGTCCCAAGGGCCGCAACGTTGTTCTCGAGAAGAAATTCGGCGGCCCGACCGTCACCAAAGACGGCGTAACGGTCGCCAAGGAAATCGAGCTGGAGAATCGGCTTGAGAACCTCGGCGCGCAGATGGTGCGCGAAGTGGCTTCCAAGACCAGTGATGTGGCCGGCGACGGAACGACGACCGCCACCATCCTGGCGCAGGCCATCTTCCGCGAGGGCGTCAAGAGCGTCGCCGCCGGGGCCAATCCGATGGCCATCAAGCGCGGTATCGAGTACGCCACCGGCCTGGTGGTTGAAAAGATTCACAAGCTGGCCCGCCCGGTCGAAGGCAAGGCGGTTTCGCAAGTGGCTGCGATCTCGGCCAACAGCGATGAGACCATCGGCGGCATCATCGCCCAGGCGATGGAGAAGGTCGGCAAAGACGGCGTCATCACGGTTGAAGAAGGCAAGAGCATGCAGACCGAGCTGGATGTCGTCGAAGGCATGCAGTTTGACCGCGGCTATCTGTCGCCCTACTTCGTGACTGACCAGGAAGCGATGGAATGCGTCCTGGAAGACGTCCTGATTCTGATCCACGAGAAGAAAATCAGCAGCATGAAAGACCTGCTGCCGGTGCTCGAACAGACCGCGCGTGCGGGCCGGCCGCTGCTGATCGTGTCCGAGGACGTTGAGGGCGAAGCCCTGGCGACGCTGGTGGTTAACAAGCTGCGCGGCACGCTCAGCGTATGCGCAGTTAAGGCTCCCGGCTTCGGCGACCGCCGCAAGGCCATGCTCGAGGACATCTCGATCCTCACCGGCGGCAAAGCCATCATGGAAGAGACCGGCATCAAGCTCGAGGGCGTGCAGCTCGACGACCTCGGCAAAGCCAAGCGCATCGTCATCGACAAAGACAACACGACCATCGTTGAAGGCGCTGGGACCAAGAAAACGATCGAAGGCCGCGTGAAGCAGTTGCGCGCTCAGATCGAGGAGACCACCTCCGACTACGATCGCGAGAAGCTGCAGGAGCGGCTCGCGAAGCTGGTCGGCGGCGTGGCCGTCATTCGCGTCGGTGCGGCGACCGAGACCGAGATGAAAGAAAAGAAAGCTCGCGTCGAGGATGCCATGCACGCCACGCGCGCCGCGGTCGAGGAAGGTATTGTTCCCGGCGGCGGTGTTGCCCTGCTGCGGGGCG
>JBBDWJ010000346.1:0-11501 GCA_040902925.1 Bryobacterales bacterium
TCAGCCGAGCACGCAGAGGGCTTGGCATGCTGATTCTGTGCATAAGTCAGGTACATGCGAACTCTAAAGGCTTTTTTAAGCTCGGACTTCTGGAGGAGTCGCAAGTGCTTCTTGCGGGTGCGAGTAATGCTGGGCTTACCGACCCAGGTCATAGCGCAGCTATTTCTCTAGTCCAGATTTCGACGGATCTAGTCATGTTACAACCGACCTTGGACAACATCGTAGCCAGTTACATCATGCTGCAGCTCGTCGACGAGATCGGAGAAGCGTTCCACCAGGCCCAGAAGCAATTAGAAGGGGATGCGTTAGAGATAGAGGAGAGATAGAGGAACAGGTTAGGTCGCGGAGGCCGGAGAAGGTTGGGACTTTTGGGCTTTGCCCCCCAAATTGAGGATGTCACGTTTTGTCCAAAAGCGACCCATTCAACCTGAAATGTACCGCTGATCGTCGGTCAAGCGGGCTTTCCCGAAGGTGACCAGGGTTTCCAATAGTTCAGCGATCCGTTTGCTCTGGGCACGAGTGAAGGTGCGGGCTACCTGCTCGGCGGTAACTGGGCTGGGTTGTTCCGCGAGCGTTGCGCGGATCGCCCGAACCTGATCCGGCAGGGTCTTCGGCCACTGCCGTTTGCCCGGCAGTTCGGCGGCTAACTCCTCGGGCTCGGCGAGCTCGGGCAGCAGTTTTTCCTGCCGGGCCTGTTTCTTTTCGGGGCTTTGCAACTGGGGGCGCAGCCAATGGATGACGCCTCGCGCCTCCTCGGCCGCACGCTGGGCGTTGAGCGTGACGATCCGTTCGAGCAGGGTGTCTTCCGCTTCGGCTTGTTCGGGTGTCTTGTGGTGCGTCGGCGTCGTCCCGCCTGGCTTGCCCACTAACGCCGAAGCGAGATCAGACCAGCCGTAGGCTTCGAGGACCGCCTTGTCCAATTCGTCGTGGAGTTGGCCCAGAACCGAGACCAAGCCTTGTTCGTGGGTTGTCTTGTCGTCGGGCGTGAGTTCTTCGCCTGTCCTCATCTTTTGCAGCACGTTATACATTCCGGTGATTGTTAGATCCGGATAAAGATGCTGCCGTGACTTGCGGTGCGCATCGAGTTGCTCCCCCAGATCGCGGATGCGGGCTCTTTGCTGCTCGGGGACGTCGACGAGCGGGAACGTTTCGAAGCAACGGGTTTTGTTGTAGCGAGGCCGATCATCGAGCGTTCCGCCAACGGCCAAAGCCCAAGCTACATGTATGCGGCTTGAGAGAATACCGAGCCAGAATGCATCATCGAGGGCGATGTTCACCAGCATGTTGTCTGGGAGAATCGAGTGATCGAGGAAGACAAAGAATCGATGTTTGCTGGTTTCGACCGTTGAAATGAATCGAAACAAACCTTTCAGGGCGGGACGCAATTCTCGCCGAGGCTCGCCGAAGATCCACCAGTTGTCGCGGTACGTGGCGCGATTGTTGAGATCACGCTGGGGTTTCACTCGTTCGAGCACCCATTGATAAACTTCCGGGAATCGCTGTCGAACCTGTTCCGCTTCGAGCCCAAAAAGATCGATGACCTTCACGCCACGCGGAGTTTGGGTTAGGTCCCGGCCGTGACGGTATTCGCGAATGTGACGCTCCAAACCGGGAATTCGGCCGAGCCCCAATTGCGCGGCTTCCGCTGGGTCAACGATAAATCCGGCACCAAAAAGCTGTACTCCTCGGGAACTGATCTTTTGGTTGGCTCTGAGCGGCAGCGCTCCTGCAATATTGGCACCGATCCGGAGGTTGGCGTGCAGCTTTCCATGGTTTGCAGCCAGTACAACCTCCAAACCTTCGCCGAGCCCGGGTTGTTCCGATTGGACGGTCTGCAGAACACCCGGGCGTTCGCCCGCTTCCCCCACGGTCATAGCGATGCGGACGGCCGCGCCATCCGAGCTATCGACCCAAGGATGGTCGGGGATGGCGAAAACCAACGAGAGTGGTTTCTTATCGCCTAAATGCGGTTCCAGGACGCGACGGTTGAACGTTTGGCGGATGCTATTGGTGGTGATCAGGCCGAAACGCTCGATCTTTCCGGCTCGGGCCAGCCCCGCGGCAGTGTGCCACCAATACATCACATAGTCCGATGACTCCGCGACCTCAGGGTAGGTCTGGCGCAGGGCCTCGACATAGCCGTCCCCCAGCGCCCGCCGCATGGCGCCGGCGCCGATGAAAGGCGGATTGCCGATGACGAAATCAGCCTCGGGCCACTCGGCTTTGCGCGGCTTGAGGTATCGTTCGAGAGGCACTTGGGCGCTTTCGTCCGGCACTTCCTCGCCGGTGACCGGGTGCGGTTTGGTCGTGCGGCCGTCCCAGCGAGTGACCGGGCGGTTTTTTTCGTCGTTCACAAATTCCACGCGATCCCAAGCGAGCACGGCGTCTCGGGCCTCGATGTTGTGATAGTCCCGGAGCACGGGTTGGGGCGGATCGATATTGCCGCGCGTGCGGAAGTGCCACTGCAAGTACCCGATCCAAAGAACCGCGTCGGCGATGCGAGCCGCGCGCGGGTTGCTTTCGAGCCCCAGCATCTGGTGCGGGTCCACCGTATGGCCGGTGTATTCGAGACGGCCCTGGCTTTGCCCGAGACCGTCGAGCGTGTTGAAGACTTCGCCTTCGAGCCGTTTCAGGTGTTCGAGAGTGACATAGAGGAAGTTGCCGGAGCCGCAGGCGGGATCAAGAACCCGGACGCGGGACAGGCGCTTGAGAAACCCGGTGACTTCCTTGACGGCGGCGGCACGTTTCCCTTGCCGGTCGTGAGTGAGCGCGGCAGCTTGCACGGTGGCCCATTCCTCGCGCAGCGGTTCGATGACCGCCGGCATGACCAGCCGCTCGACGTAATTGCGCGGCGTATAGTGAGCGCCGAGCTTGTGGCGTTCGACCGGGTCGAGGGCTCGCTCCAGCAGCGTGCCAAAGATACGGGCTCAACGTCGCGCCAGTCGGCTTTGGAAGCATCCAATAAAAGGTCGATCTGCGCCTTGTCCAACGGTAGAGCCCGTTGCTCGGAAAACAGTCCACCGTTAAAACGAAGCAGGTCTGCGCGAATCTCGGGGGAAAACCCGCCGTGGTTCATGGTTTTCCAAAGGCCCGGGACGAGGTGCATGAAAACCTCCGGGCGCTTGCGGCTTTCTTCGAGCAGCCCTGTAAAGCTGCGTTTCGGCAACAGCCCCACGTCTTCGGCGAACATCGTGAACAAGCAACGCATCAAGAAGGCCGCCACGGAATCGGGGCCATAACCCGCCTTCTCGAGGGCCTCCGCTAGCTCCGCCAAATCACGGGCGATGGCCTTGGTGACACGAGCCGAGCGGCGGCTGGGGTCCAGGCTTAGAGGGTCGGTCCAAATCGCCCGCAATCGTCCACGGATATCATCGCGGTCAAGCTTGTCGAGGCTGATGCGGTGGGAACGGGGATCGGGAAACGGAACATAGCTCGCACCGGAGCGTGTGAACTCCGAATAGAGGTCGAGGCTGCGTCCAACGTCGGTGACGATGAGAAACGGCGGGCGCGTTTCGGCCGCGGGCAAGGCGCGCGCGTATTGCTGCGCTTGGCCGTGGGCGCGGTGCATCGCGTCGTCCCACCCCTGGGTTCCAAACGTTTTGTTGGGCGGCCGTTACGCCGGCGATAAAACGGTACCCGCGCCGATGCACCGTTTCGATGAAGCGCGGCGAGCGCGGGTCGTCAGCCAGAGCCTGACGGATCCGACCGATCGCGACCGTCAACGCCGCCGGTTCCACGTTGGTCTGGGGCCAGACGGCTTCGAGCAGCTCTTCCTTGGAAACCAGGCGGGTGGGGTGCTCGGCGAGATAACACAGAATCTCGAAACACTTTGGCGCGAGGTGGACCGCTTTTCCGTCACGCAACAACTGCTCGGTGCGCAAGTCGAGGCGACAGCCTCCAAACTCCAAAGCCAGGGGCGCGATCAGCATCGAAGGATCAGGGGCAGGACATCCAGAATCGTACCAAACGCTCGCCGGGAAACGCCCACGGGCCGCTAAACGACTGATATCAAATGGCGTCGCGTGGCCGTTCGCAACCCGCTGCCGCCACGGGCGGCCCGCCCCAATCCCGGATTCGCGGGCTGGCGGACCCGGATGCGCTTGCGTGTAGAGCGCGTGGTTGCTCAAAGATTACCTCTCGGTTCGAGTTTCGTTAGGACATGCCGGGTCTTCGGGAATTACTATTTGCCCAGCGTACCTCCTCGATAGGGGGCCGGGGTCGTGCGGAGCCGGTTGCCGCACAGGCCCTTGTCGGCCTGGTGGGCTCTTGACGGCGCCGCTGGATTGCGATCTGAACTCAGGAATGGTGACGAGCCGGTAAAGCCCGGCCGCGCGTTCCTGGCGTACAAGGCGTACAAGACGTCGGCAGCGTGCTATTCGATCGCAATCGCAGCGGCTTCCGCACCGGGTAGCCTCAGCAAACCGCGCGGCCTGCGCAAAATCGCGACGGGGCGCGGGAGAAAGATTCCTCGAGCGGCCGTCGCCAACGTGCGGCGGCGGGGCGCGACTCTGAAGGTCATCATGCCATACGCACAAACCCAATCAGGCCGCCAGGGAGGCGTGTTATACAACGTCGAGCAATCGGTTGGAGCGAGCTCCGCCAACGTCAGCGGCGACGTGAGGCTCGTCCAGTACATGCTGAAGGGAATCTACAAAACCGGCGAGATCGCCGTCGATGGTTTCATCGGGCCGGTCACGCTGAAGTGGATCAAACAGTTCCAGACGGATATGAAGAACGCCGGGAACAACGTGCTGGTGGACGGCCGAATTGACCGCGCCTTCGGCAAGGTGGCCTCGGTTTCCAAAACGGTTTACGGCATCATTTTGTTGAACCTACACCTAAAGCAGTTCAACCCGTCCGCCTACGCCGTGCTGCCCCAAAACGTCCCGCTGAGCACGACCCCGAAGGCTAATCCGTACAATCCGACACCGGATAAGAACATGACGATGTACGTTGTCAATGGCAACAAGGTGACCGTCATCTACAGCGACGGAAGCGAGGAAATCTACGTCGTTGAGGGTTCTTTCGTTGTCGACGGCGTGGTAATCAAGCCCTAACAGCAGAGACGCCGATACATTCGCCCCAGGCCCGGCGCCGGACGCAGCGGAGTCCGCGCCGCGGCGGCGCCTTGGGCTGCTTGCCGTAATCCCACGCGCCAAGCTTGGTATCCTATTCGTGTCGCGAAGTTGCGGCCGATCCCCGAGATCCTTGTCTACTTCCCGGTCCGCGAAAAGGATTCCATCCCATGGCTTTGACCGAATCGACGATGACGCAATTGGGCGCGGTTGCGCCGGCTTTCGAGCTACCGGATGTCACCACCGGAACCACCGTGGCCCTCGAAACCTTCGCGGGCGACAAGGCGCTGCTGGTGATGTTCATCTGCAACCACTGCCCCTTCGTCAAGCACGTACACCAGGAGCTCGCCCGCCTCGGCCGGGACTACTTCGACAGGCCGCTTGGCATCGTGGCAATCAACGCCAACAATGTAGACACCCACCCTGATGACGCTCCCGACAAAATGAAGGAAACCGCGGAGCAGTGGGGCCTCACCTTTCCCTACTGCTACGACGAGACCCAGCAGACGGCCAAGGCGTACGGGGCCGCTTGCACGCCCGATTTCTTCCTGTTCGACTCGAGCCGCCGCTTGGTGTACCGCGGACAGCTCGACGACAGCCGTCCGGAGAACAACAAACCGATCACAGGCAATGATCTAAGGGCAGCAATCGATGCGATACTGGATGGCCGCCCGGCCCCCAGCGAGCAGAAGCCAAGCATCGGTTGCAACATCAAGTGGAAGCCCGGCAACGAGCCTTCCTACGTTTCCGCCCGTGGGGCCTAGATTCACCGCAACCGGAAGTCATGCTGGAACAACACGACCCCTCGGATCACCGCGCCTACAATCTTGCCGCCGAGATGCTAAGCAAGCGAGGTGTGGATATTGCAACTCTGGTGGAGCGCGCCGGGCTGCTTGAAGTCGAGCTTCCCAGTTGGGGCATGGGGCGCGGCGGCACGCGCTTCGGGCGCTATCCGCGGGGTGAAGAAGCCAACACCATTGAGGAGAAGATCGCCGACTGCGCGCTGGTTCATGAACTCACAGGGGCCACTCCAGCCGTGGCGACGCATTTCCCGTGGGACGGCGCGGATCTGGCCGAAGCCCGCGAGACCCGCGACCTGATTCTCCGGCACGGCTTGAGGCCCGGCGCGGTCAACTCCAACACGTTCTCGCAGCGTCCGAGCGGACCACTCGATCATCGTGTCCGTTTCGGCAGCCTCACCAGCCCATTCGCCGACGTGCGCCGCGCCACGGTGGAGCACCACCTGGAATGCCTGGAGATCATGCGCCTCTATGAATCGAAGATTCTCAGCGTCTGGCTGCAGGACGGCACCAACTCTCCGGGGCAGCTCTCGCTTTTTGATCAATCTCGCTGGCTGGATGAGACGCTAGACGAAATTACATCCAAGCTCGAAGGCGAGGAGCGCATTTTCGTCGAATATAAGTTCTTCGAGCCGGCCTTTTACGCCACGGCGATTCCTGATTGGGGCCGCGCTTACAGCCTGGCCGAGCGGCTCGGCGATCGCGCCTCGGTGCTGGTCGATCTCGGCCATCATCCGCACGGCGCCAACATTGAGCAGGTCGTCGCGCACCTGATTCACCTGGGAAAGTTCGGGGGATTTCACTTCAACGATCGCAAGTATGGCGACGACGACCTCGCGACCGGCTCGCTCGACCCGGCGCAGCTTTTCCGTATCTTTCTGGTGCTTGTGGAAGCCGACCAGCGTGGTCTGAAGCGCTTTGAGGACGTCTCGCTCGTCATCGACCAAAGCCACAACGTCAAGAACCCCATCGAAGAGATGATCGAGTCGATCGAAGCGATCGCGCGCGCCTATGTGCAGGCTCTGTTGGTGGATCTACCCCGCCTGGAAGAGGCGCGGCGCGAGGCCGACGCCGTTCTCGGCGACCAACTGCTCAAGAACGCGTTTTTCTCACCGGCGGTAGACGCCATACTCGTAAAATCGCGCCTGGACCGGCACCTGCCCAGCGATCCACTAGCCGCGTTTCGCGCTGGGGACTGCATCGACCAACGGCGAGCGACTCGCAGTGCCAGTCTCAGCAAGCCGGCCGGAGTGTTAGGCGGTTAGGGTTTCACGCGTCCTACAATTGGACATGGAAGACCCACGTTTCCCGATTGGCCCGTGCCCGCGCGACACCGACCTCACGCCCGAAAAACGCCGCGACTGGACCCAGAAAATCGCCGCCACGCCACAACAAATGCGAGCGGCGGCAGCAGGCCTGTCCGCGGAACAACTCGACACGCCGTACCGCGAAGGCGGCTGGACCGTGCGGCAGCTCGTCCATCACGTCCCCGACAGCCACCTCAACGCCTACACGCGCTTTCGCCTGGCGCTCACCGAAAATGAGCCCACCATCAAGCCGTACGACCAGGAAGCGTGGGCCGAGCTGCCTGATTCGCGAACTGCACCCATCGAGCCCTCGCTGGCGCTGCTCGAAGCGCTCCACCAACGCTGGGTCGCGCTTCTCGAATCCCTGCAAGACGACCACTTCAACCGCCGCTTCCGCCACCCCGAACTCGGCCTGGTAACGCTCGGCGAAGTTTTGGGAATGTACGCCTGGCACGGCCCGCATCACGTGGCACATATTACGGAGTTGCGAAACCGCAACAACTGGTAGGCCTGTTTGGGGACGCCGTTCTGTGAATTAACACAGGTCCAACGTCGTACTCCGAGTTGCTCCAGAGCACCGCGGCGCAAGCGAACCAGCGGCCGCATCGCGCGGCATCATTCTCGAACGACCATTATCAAGCCTTGGGAGGTTCGTCGATCCCTTGACAACCTTCTCGCGCTCCCAAACCCGCAGCTTACGTACGCTGGTCTCGGCAATTGAATCTCCTGTTCCCCTGTTGACACGCCACCTGTCGATAGCCGACCATTAACCTGTCGGTAGACGACATGTCGGAACCAAAAACAGACGTCCCCTACGGAACCCTGGATCTGCTGATTCTCAAAACCCTGGACACGATGGGCACGATGCACGGCTACCGCATCGCGCGGCGCATCGAGCAGGTGTCCGAAAGCCTGCTGACTCTCAGCCAGGGCTCTATCTATCCGGCGTTGATCCGGCTCGAACAACAAGGCTGGATTCGCACCGAGTGGGGCGTTTCGGAGACCAACCGCAAGGTCAAGTTCTATTCGCTGACCCGCGCGGGGCGCAAGCAACTGAGCGTCGAAGTGGCGAACTGGGAAAAGGCCACGGCGCTGGTCGCGCGTTTCCTGGAGGCAAGTTCGTGACGCGGCCATCCGATTGAGGGCGGCCACGTCTAAGGCTCTAGATGTAATGCTTGTGAACCGTTGCGACTCCGCGGGAAGGCAATCGTCCTGGGCGATTCCGCCGCGCCATGCGTCTATCGTGACGCCGGCAAGGAACTTTTGGCATCGGATGTTCGTTTCCTCAGTTGGACCTTGGAGCCGTTGTGAGAATCACCGCAATCAGGCGTTTCGTGGCGCTACTCCGAAAGACCCATCTGGATAGCGACCTTGAAGACGAAGTCCGCGCCCATCTGGAACTCGCCGAGCAAGACGCCATCGCCGCCGGGATGTCGCCTGAGCAAGCGCGCTTGGCCGCGCGGCGCTCCTTTGGAGGAATCGAACAGATGAAAGAAGAACACCGCGACTCGCGCAGCGTTCGCTGGATCGAGACCGTTCTCCGCGACTTCCGATACGGCTTCGCATCGCTCGCGCGCGACCCCGGTTTCGCCTTTGTCGCGATCGGCGTGCTGGCGCTCGGCATCGGCGGCAACGTCGCGATGTTCAGCCTGGTCGATGCCGTGCTGCTGAAGCCGATTCCCTTCCCCGAACCCGAACGCATCGTGCGGGTCTGGGAGGCGCCTCGGCCGGGGGTCACCAACAGCACCAGCCCGCCGGACTTCCTCGATTGGAGACGCCTTGGCACTGTCTTCGAAGCGTTATCGGCGGAGCAGTCGATCTCTGCCGCCCTCACCGGCAAAGGTGAACCGACGCGTCTCTCCGGCAAAGCGGTGACGGCCGACTACTTCCGGGTTTTCGTGACGTCCGCCCTCATTGGGCGTACTTTCCTGCCCGAGGAGGACCAGCCGGGCGCCGCGCCGGTCATCGTACTGAGCCACGCCGCCTGGCAGAACTACTTCGGCGCTGACCCTAACGTTCTGGAACGCCGCCCGATTCTCGACGGCCAGCCGCACCAAGTTATTGGTGTGCTGCCCCCGGGCGCCTTCGATCGCGACCGCGCCGAGTTCTGGAAGCCTCTCGTGTTCACGCCTGACCAACAACAACGCGGCTTCCACTGGCTTACCGTCCACGGGCGTCTTCGTGACGGCGCGACGCTGCCCCAGGCTCGCGACCAGATGCAGGCCATTGACGCCGCGCTCATCGACGTCACGCCCGCCTACAAACGCGATTGGACCATTGTCGTCGAGCCATACGAGAGCCTGCTGGTCGGCGACGGCCTGCGGCGGTCGATCTTCGTCGCCTTCGGGGCCGTTGCGATCGTGTTGCTGATCGCGTGCGCCAACGTCGCCAACCTGCTGCTGGCCAGGAGCGCCCTGCGCCGCAAGGAGCTGGCGGTACGGGCAGCGCTGGGCGCCGGGCGCGGCCGCCTTGTTGCGCAACTGCTCACCGAAAGCCTGGTGCTGTGTCTCGCCGGAGGCATTGCCGGCGTGGCGCTCGCGGCGCTGCTCGTCCGCGGCGTGACGCCGCTGCTCTGGCAATCGATTCCTTTCACAGCCAACGTCGGCATCGATTGGCGCGTGCTTGCGTTCGCCGCCGCCGTCGCGCTCGGGGTCGCGCTGTTGATCGGCACTCTGCCGTCGCTCCAAACGAACTTCGGGAAGCTGGCGCAATCGTTGAATCAATCGTCGCGGGGCGCTTCCGCGGCGCACGCCAGCCTGCGCCGCGCGATCGTCATCGGCGAAGTAGCGCTGTCGCTGGTGCTGGTGTGCGCCGCCGTGCTGCTTTTCCGCAGCTTGCTCAACTTGCAGCAGATCGAGACCGGCGTCCGCATCGAAAACATCACTACCTTTTCGGCCGACCTGCCCTTACAGTCCTATCCGACACCAGAGAGCGCGGCGCTCTTTTATGAGGCGGTCGCCCAGCGGCTGGAAGCCGCGCCGGGTGTCGAACGCGCGGGCCTGGCAACGCATCTCCCGCTGCGCTGGATCGGCAATGGCGAGGGACTTCAACTCGCCGGAGTCGAAGAACCAGTGAACGTCCGGCTCAAACGCGTCGACCCGGGTTATTTCGACACTCTCGACATCCCGTTACTCGCCGGCCGCGGCATCACCGGCGGTGACCGTCCGGGATCGCCAGGCGCCGTGGTCATCAATGAAGCTCTGGCCGCGCGCCTGGCGGAGGTCGCGGGCCTGACGGATCCCATAGGCTTTCAGGGGCGGTTGTCGTGCCCGAACTACATGGGGAAGGCAGGGGAGATGAAGGACTTCGAAATCGTCGGCATCATCCGCAGCGAACGCGTCAACGGGCCCGGGAGGCCCGACCCGCCGGTCGCCTACGTGGCGCTGGCGCAAGTGCCGCGGCTGGACGTCAAACTGTTCGTGCGCACGCTAGCGGAGCCTGCCGCCGTGATGCCGGCGATCCGTGAAGCCATGCGCGAAGTCGATCCGAACTTGCCGCTGGGCGACGTCGCGACCATGCAACAGGTCCGGGACGGCACGCTTTCCGACTTCAGCCGCCCGGCCTGGGTGATCGGAATCTTCGGCGCCGTCGCCGCGTTGCTCGCGGCGCTGGGACTCTACGGCGTGCTGACCCATACCGTCACGCAACAGCGCCGGGAAATCGGCATTCGCATGGCGTTGGGCGCTCGCTCGCAAGACGTGTTGGCGCACGTGTTGCGCAACGCGCTGAAGCTGGTCTTGGTCGGCCTGGTCCTCGGACTGGCTGGAGCTTTCGCCCTCACGCGCGTGATCCAAAGTCTGTTGTTCGACGTGTCGCCGCTTGATCCCATTGCGCTCGCTGTTGCATGCGCCGCGATGCTGGCCATCGGTCTGTTCGCGGGCTTGCTGCCGGCCAGCCGCGCCGCCGGCGTCGAGCCGATGAGAGTCCTGCGCGAGGAGGGTTGACAGTCTTGGGAAGCCTTCCCCCTTGCCGCGCTTTGGAGTGAATGTGAGGTTCTCTGTCACCAAGCGGCTACTAGCGCTAATCCGAAAAAACCGCCTGGATCACGAATTGGACGGCGAAATCCGCGCTCACCTGGAACTGGCCGAACGCGACGCCATCGCCGCCGGGCTGTCTGCTGACGAAGCGCGCCTGGCCGCCCGCCGCGCCTTTGGAGGAATCGAGCAAATGAAAGAAGAACATCGCGACTCACGCAGCGTTCGTTGGATCGAGACAGTACTACGCGACTTTCGTTACGGCATAGCCTCGCTCGGGCGCGACCCCGGCTTCGCCCTTGTCGCCGTCGGCGTGCTGGCGCTCGGAATCGGCGCCAACACCCC
>JBBDWJ010000347.1:0-11489 GCA_040902925.1 Bryobacterales bacterium
ATGGCCCGCGAGATCCTCGAGCGCTTTAAGTTCGAGGTTGAGATCGCGCGGCTCGAGGAGCACAACCTGCTGTTCCAGGTTGTTAAGAAATTCGCCGCGATCGACCTGCATCCCGAGCGCGTGTCCAATCGCGACATGGGGTATGTGTTCGAAGACCTTATCCGGCGATTCAGTGAATCCCGCAACGAGAAGGCTGGCGATCATTTCACTCCGCGCGAAGTGATCCGGCTGATGGTTGATCTGCTGTTCACGCCCGATGGCGACGCCTTGCAGCGCCGTGGCGTCGTGCGTACCCTGCTCGACCCGGCGGCCGGCACGGGCGGAATGCTGTCGGTGGCCGAAGAATACCTGCAAGAGCTGAACCCCGACGGCAAGCTCATCGTGTTCGGCCAGGACTGGAATGACGAGTCTTACGCGATCTGCGGCTCCGACATGCTCATCAAGGGGCAGAGCATCGACCGTATCGTATTCGGGTCGAGCTTTTCGAAAGACGGCTTTCAAGGAAAGACCTTCGATTATTTGCTGGCGAATCCGCCTTTTGGGGTCAAGTGGGAAGCTGACTACGACGACATCCTCGACGAGTGCGAAAGACTCGGGTTCGACGGGCGGTTTGGGGCGGGACTGCCGCGCATCAACGACGGCTCGTTCCTGTTCCTGCAACACATGATTTCGAAGATGAAGCCGCCCAAGGAAGGCGGCTCGCGGATCGCCATCGTCTTCAACGCTTCGCCGCTCTTTACCGGCGACGCCGGGTCGGGTGAAAGCGAGATCCGGCGCTGGATCATCGAGAACGACTGGTTGGAGGCGATCGTCGCCCTGCCGGATCAGCTTTTCTACAACACCGGCATCTATACCTACGTCTGGATCGTCACCAACCGCAAAAAGCGCGACCGTCGCGGCAAGATTCAGTTGATCAATGCCGTCGATTTCTCCGTCAAGATGCGCAAGAGCCTGGGTAACAAGCGCAACGAGATCGGCGACGGCCGCGGCGGCAAGCCCGACCAGATTGGCGAGGTCACGAAGATCTATGGCGCGTTCGAAGACGGCGAATACTCGAAGATCTTCCGCAACGAGGATTTCGGGTTTCGCAAGATTACGGTGGAACGCCCGCTGCGGCTGAGCTTTCAAGCCTCTTCGGAAAGGATCGAAGCGCTCCAGCAACAGCGGGCGTTCGCAAACCTCGCCGGGTCGAAAAAGAAGAAGGGATCGAAGGCGGCATTAGCGGAGATTGAGGCCGGGCGCGAGCTTCAAGAGGCGATTGTCCAAGCGCTGGGCGCCCTTGACTGCGACAAGGTCTGGAAGAGTCGTGACGCCTTCGAGAAAGACTTGCGGAAAGCGCTTAGGAAGGCGGACCTGAAGGTGGCGGCGCCAGTGAATAAGGCGATCCTTGCGGCGCTGGGCGAGCGCGACGAGACGGCGGAGGTCTGCCTCGACAAGGACGGCAACCCGGAACCTGATACCGAACTGCGCGACTACGAGAACGTGCCGCTGACCGAAGACATCCACGCGTACTTCGAGCGAGAGGTCAAGCCGCACGTGCCGGAGGCCTGGATCGACGAGAGCAAGACTAAGATCGGCTACGAAATTCCGTTCACGCGGCACTTCTACAAATACGTGCCGCCGAGACCGCTGCAGGAGATTGAAGCGGACGTTGCTGATTTGGAGAAGGACATCCTGGGTATGCTGAGGGAGGTGGTGGGGTGAACCAGCTCCACACGCTTCACCAGCCTCCCGCCAAGGCGTTGGGAAATCGCCGAAGCTTTCTTCGATATCCTCACTACCGACACGCTAATATCGAATGGATCGATCAAATACCGGCGCACTGGACCGTGTGGAAGGCTGCCCACGCGTTCGAAATAATCGGCAGTGGCACTACGCCCAAATCTGAGAACCTCGACTACTACGGTGGCAACATCCCGTGGGTAACGACGTCTGAGTTGCGGGAAAGCACCATCACAGATGCAGCGCAAAAGATCACCCATGCGGCACTCAAAGACTACCCGTCTTTGAAGTTGTATGCTCCAGGTACAGTCCTCATCGCGATGTACGGGGCCACGATCGGGCGGCTGGGAATTCTCGGCGCCCCCGCCACGGTCAATCAGGCATGTTGCGCGTTTGCTAAGAGTGCAGTCGTTGACTCGAAATTCATGTACCATTGGCTCGCTGCGCGGCGTCCGGTACTGATATCTCTGTCTGCAGGAGGCGGCCAGCCTAACCTGAGTCAAGCGGATCTACGGCAACTTCGAGTACCGGTTCCCCCCCTCAACGAGCAGCGGGCGATTGCGGCGTTCTTGGACCGGGAGACGGCGCGGATTGATGCGCTGATCGCGAAGAAACAGCGGCTGATTGGGCTGCTGGAGGAAAAGGGGGCCGCGCTCATCAGCCGGGCCGTCACCACGGGCCTCAACCATGTAGGATCCGAAGAGGCCGAAGGAACTGATTGGACTGGATCTGTGATCGCACAATGGCCTATCAAGCGGTTGAAATACGTGGCGACGATTCAGACGGGCCTAACTCTCGGTAAAAAGTATGACGACGGAACGCAGTTGGCTAGGAGGCCGTATCTTCGTGTTGCCAATGTGCAAGACGGATATCTGGATCTAGCTGAGATCACAGAAGTCGAACTTCCCGAATCTGACATCGAGCGGTACGAACTTCAAGAAGGTGACGTTCTCATGACCGAGGGGGGAGATTTTGACAAGCTCGGAAGGGGCTACGTGTGGCACAGTCAGATCGAAGGTTGCTTGCACCAGAACCATGTTTTTGCAGTCCGGCCGCGAAAGGAATCCCTACTGCCCGAATACCTGGCTGCCCTGATGACCTCGACATATGGAAAAGCGTATTTTGCTAGCACCGCCAACCAGACGACGAATCTGGCTTCGACCAACAGCACGAAATTGAAGGGGTTTCCTCTTCCACTTCCGACTGCGAAGGAGCAACGGGCAATCCTGAATTGGGTTAGATTGCAAGCAGATCCGATTGACCGGGCCGCTAGCGGCATTCAGAGAGGTATCGACAGTTTGCGAGAGTACCGCGCTGCCCTGATCTCCGCCGCCGTAACTGGCAAAATAGATGTCAGAGAGGAAGCGGCCTGATGGGCGTGGAAGTCAATCACGAAGTTGTTCGCTGGGCTGTCGATCGCTCGCGCGTGCCCTTGGACCAGCTACAAAGGAGGTTTCCGAAGATTCGGGAGTGGACTGCCGGCGAGAGCCAGCCAACGCTGCGCCAATTGGAGTCGATAGCAAAGGCCACCTACACTCCACTGGGATTCCTGTTCCTGGAGGAACCTCCCCCCGACGAATTGCCCGTCCCGTACTTTCGGACGCTGGACGACGAGACCCCGAGGGGACCGAGCCCCCACCTACTCGAAACGATCCAGACCATGCAGCAACGCCAGGCCTGGATGCGGGAGTATCTGATCGACCAAGGCCAGGAGCGGCTTGCGTTCGTGGCGTCCGCTCGGCCTGACGAACCTGCCGTCTCGATCGCGCAACGCATGCGGACCGCGCTCGGGTTCGAGGAAGGTTGGGCCGATGAGCTGCCCTCCTGGACAGAGGCCCTGCGCGTGCTGCGGGAAGCCATGGAGGATGCCGGAATCCTGGTCGTGGTCAACGGGATTGTCGGCAACAACACCCACCGAAGCCTCGATCCGGACGAGTTCCGCGGCTTTGTCTTGGTGGACGAGTATGCGCCGCTGGTGTTCGTCAACGGCGCCGATTATAAAGCCCCGCAAATGTTCACGCTCGCTCACGAGCTGGCGCACGTGTTTTTCGGCAGCAGCGCGGCGTTCGACCTGCGGGATACTCTGCCGGCCAACGACCCGATGGAGCAGATGTGCAACCGGGTAGCCGCGGAATTCCTGGTCCCGGAAGCTGAGTTGAGGCAGGCATGGGCCTCTTTCCGCGACGACCCGGAGCGTTTTCAAGCGATCGCCCGCCGGTTCAAGGTCAGCAGCGTGGTGGCGGCGCGTAGGGCTTTGGATCTCGGGCTGATTCGCCGGGAGGCTTTCTTCGGTTTCTACCGCGAGTATCAGAACCGCGAGGAACAAGCCGCCGCGCGGCGGCCGGAGGGAGGCGACTTCTATGCGAACCAGAACTTCCGCGTGGGCCGTCGGTTCGGCTCGGCGGTGATTCGGGCCGCCAGAGAGGGCAAGCTGCTTTACTCGGAAGCCTTTCGTCTGACCGGTTTGTACGGGAAGACGTTTGAACGCTACGCATCCTCGGTCGCCGGCGGAGGGCGTGGTGCCGAGTGACGAGGTGTTCGCTCTCGACGCCAACGTATTCATCGAAGCGGCGCGCCGCTACTATGCTTTCGACCTAGTTCCCGCCTTCTGGGAAAAGCTCGCCGAGCACGCTTCCGGCGGCCGGATTGAGAGCATCGATCGGGTCAAATCCGAGCTGGAACGGGGACACGACGAGCTTGCCGAATGGGTAGGCGGTCCTTTCGCCGGCGCGTTTGCCTCGACGGCTGGCGAGGACATCGTGGATGCTTACCGGGAAGTCATTCGATGGGTGGAGGGCCAAAGTCAGTTCCTGCCCCCTGCCAAGGCCGAGTTCGCGGCAGGGGCCGACGGATGGTTGGTGGCCTACGCCATCGTGAAGGAGCGGGTTGTAGTGACGCATGAAGTTGTGGCGCCCGATGTGAGGCGAAGGGTGCCGATTCCGAACGTTTGCAGGGCGTTCGGGCTGCCGCCGTGTATCGATACGTTCCAGATGTTGCGGGTGCTCGGCGTACGGCTGGGGTGAGGGTTGTGGTGACCGGAAGCTAGCTTTCGGAGGGGAGCCGATTCGTCATGCCTGTAGATCATCGCGAAAAGACGTTTGAATCGGCTATCGAGGATTGCCTACTGGGCGAATGCGGCTATACGAAGGCCGATCCGCGTGATTTTGACAAGGAGCGCTGCCTCGACTCGACGGTGCTACTGCCGTTTCTCCGGGAGACCCAGCCCAAGGAGTGGGCGGCGCTCGAAAAGCTGCACGGTAAGCGCACCGAGACCATCGTTCTCGACGACCTGTGCAAAGCGTTGGATTCCGAGGGCAGCTTGCCGGTTCTCCGGCACGGCTTCAAATGTTTCGGCAAACGCCTATTCGTGGCCTTCTTCGCTCCGGCGACCCGGATGAACCCGGAAACCGCGGGCCGGTACCGCGCCAACCGGCTTACAGTGACCCGCCAACTGCAGTACTGCGCGCAACATACGAACTCGCTCGACCTGGCCCTCAGCTTGAACGGATTGCCGATCGCCACCGCGGAACTCAAGAACCCGCTCAGCGGACAGACGGTCAAGCACGCCATCGCCCAGTACCGCCAAGACCGCGACCCCCGGGACAGAGTTTTCGAGTTCAAGAAACGATCTCTGGTGCACTTCGCCGTTGATCCCGACGAGGTCTACATGGCCACGCGGCTCGACTGGGAGAGAACGTTTTTCCTGCCGTTCAACAAAGGGAACAACGGCGGCAAAGGGAACCCGGATAACCCGAAGGGCTACAAAACGGCCTACCTGTGGGAGGAGGTCTGGCAGCGGGACGCCTGGCTCGACATTCTGGCGCGGTTTCTGCATCTCGAAGTGCGCGAGGAGCGTAAGGACGGCAAGAAGGTTATCAAGGAAACGATGATCTTCCCGCGCTACCACCAGTGGGACTCGGTCCGCAGGATGGAAGCCGACGCACGCCAGTCAAGAGCCGGGAAAAACTATCTGGTGCAGCATTCGGCCGGCAGCGGCAAGAGCAACTCGATCGGCTGGCTGGCGCACCGGCTTTCGAGCCTGCACGACGAGAACGATGAGAAGATCTTTCATTCGGTGGTCGTGATCACCGACCGGCTGGTGCTCGACAAACAGCTTCAAGACACCATCTACCAGTTTGAGCACAAACAAGGCGTCGTCCAGAAGATCGAGATTGACTCCAGCCAGTTGGCGCAAGCGCTCAAGGACGGTACGCCGATCATCATCACGACGCTGCAAAAGTTTCCGTTCGTCGCGGAAAAGGTCGGCGATCTGCCGTCGCGCAACTACGCGGTGATCGTGGATGAGGCGCACAGCTCGCAGTCGGGTGAGACGGCGACCGAGCTCAAGGGCGTGCTGTCGGCGGACGTCATCCGCGAACAGGCGCGCAAGGAGGCCGAGGAGCAAGGGCTGCCTGATTACGAGGAAGAGATTCTCAAGACCGTGGCGAAGCGCGGCCAGCAGCCCAATCTGAGCTTTTTCGGTTTTACGGCGACGCCGAAATACAAGACGCTCGAAGTGTTCGGCGTACCGGGCCCTGACGGCAAGCCGGCCCCGTTTCATCTTTACAGCATGCGCCAGGCGATCGAGGAAGGTTTCATCCTCGACGTGCTTGAGCACTACTCGACCTATAAGACTTACTTCAGGCTTATCAAGTCGATTGAAGCCGACCCGAAGGTCGAGAAGCGCAAGGCCGCTCAGGCGCTGGCGCGGTTCATGAGTTTCCACCCCTACAACGTCGCCCAAAAAACCGAAGTGATGATCGAGCATTTTCGCGCTTCGACGAAACACAAGATCGGGGGACGGGCGAAGGCCATGGTGGTGACGCGTTCGCGAGCCCAGGCCGTGCGCTACAAGCTGGAGTTCGACAAGTACATCAAAGAGCGCGGCTATCGCGATGTTCGCGTGCTTGTGGCCTTTTCCGGCGAGGTGGAGGATGAGGACCTTCCCGGCAAGAAATTCACCGAAGTCAAGATGAACGGTGGGATCAAAGAGCGGGAACTGCCGGAGAAGTTTGACTCGGACGAATATCACGTGTTGATCGTGGCCGAGAAGTACCAGACAGGGTTCGATCAGCCGCTGCTGCACACGATGTATGTGGATAAGCGGCTGGACGGCATTCAAGCGGTGCAGACGCTGAGCCGGCTGAACCGGACGTGCGCCGGCAAGGAAGACACCTTTGCGTTGGACTTCGTGAACGAGGCCGAAGAGATCCAAAAGGCGTTCCAACCGTTTTACGAACGCACGATGATTGGCGAGAAAGTCGATCCGCGGCAGCTTTACGACCTACAGGCAAAGATCATGCAACGCCATGTCGTTTTTGGCGGTGAGATCGAAGAGTTTGCGCGGGTTTATTATGCACCTGGCAACAAGTCGCCCGAGAAACTCCATCCGAAGCTCTATGCTCTCATGGATCCGGCCGTGGCGCGGTTTGACGAGTTAACAGAAGAGGAAAAGGAAGAATACCGGGGGGTGCTGAGCGCGTTTCGGAACCTGTACTCTTTTCTGTCGCAGGTGATTCCTTACCAGGACACCGATCTTGAAAAGCTCTACACCTACGTCCGTTTTCTGCTGCGGCGTTTGCCGAGGCGAGACGGCGGCCCCGCCTATGACTTCGACGATGAAGTCCGTTTGAAGTTTTACCGGCTGCAGAAGATCAGCGAAGGGTCTATCGCGCTTACCAAAGGGCAAGGTGGCGAGGTGCCAGGCCCGACCGCGGTGGGTACCGGGAAGTCGCGCGAGGATGAGGTTGAACTCTCTAGTCTCATTGAGACCATCAACGACCGGTTCGGCACGGATTTCACCAAAGAGGACGAACTGTTCTTTCAGCAGATCAAGCAAGACGCGGTGAAAGACGAAAAGATTCGCCAGACGGCCGAGGCGAATACGCTGCACAACTTCGGGTACGTGTTCGATAAGGCTTTCGAGGGCTTTGTCATCGCCCGGCTTGACCGCAACCAGGATGTCGGCGTGAAGGTTCTGAGCAACCAGGAGCTTAAGAAGTTTCTCACCTCGCGGATGCGCCAAGAGGTTTATGACGAGGTTCGGGCGGAGCAGCCGGCGACGGGATAGAAGAAAAAGGGACGGAGCAGGACGGAGCCCTTTTGGGGACGCGACCCGCCTCCTCGGGCCCGGCCTCAGTCTCTCGGGAATCCTGCTTGTCAGTCACACCCGCCAGACAAAGATCTACCATTTCCTTTCAATCACTTAACGCGATAATCGCCCGAATCGCTTGGGCTTGGCCGCTGAGACAGAATCAAACGGGGACAGAGCCCGAAATCACGCTGCACCCCCTGCCCCATCAGCCCGCCAAGAGATTTGGAACCCCATGCTAGAGTCGAAGCAAAGGGGATTCGGGGCCATGGCCGGGGAAACATCCCGCGAAACCGCTCAGATCCGCCCCGGATCTCGGCTGCCGGTGCGCAAACCCGCTACTAAGGAGAATCCGGCCATTTCCGGCCAAAAGCGGTCAAAACCGGACAAATCCGGGCACGAAATCTCGCGCCTGCGGCAAATCCGCCCCCAGCCCGGCCCAACCCAGGGGAACCGGGAGTTGGCAAGAAATCGCCTAAAGCAAATCCTTGCCATCTGTTGCCAAATCTTGCCAAATTTCGCCAAATCTTGCCGCCGTCTTGCCAGACGGCGCCCCCAAGACTCCAGGCAATGGCAGGTCGGGCATGGGCAATGGCAGGTATGGGCTGATTCCGGGCGCACTGGGGGGCGCACTGGGGGACAGTCACCAGGTTTTCTCCCGGCACCCTGCTGCTGGCGCTCCGCAGCTTTAACGATAAAACCTGGTGACTGTCCCCAACGGCCCCCGGCCGCCGAGCTCGACGCTATGCACGACGCCGGAGTTGACCTGTCGGCGCACATGGACCTTGGCAAGGCGGTCCGGCCGGGCCGGGCGGTCCAGCGAGTGAACGTGGACTTCCCGGTAGACCTGTTGCGCGAGATCGACCAGGAGGCCCGTCGACTCGGTGTTACCCGGCAGGCGTTTATCAAGGTCCGGCTGGCAGACTCGCTCGTGAAGTCGACATCGTGATGCCGCCGGCAGTTTTGAAAAGTCGGGGCGGATTTGGAGCATGGGAAGGTATCGCACTTGCCACCATCACCATCGGCGCCGCCGCCGCCATCATCACAGCCACTGCCTGCCGAAAATGCTAGATTAGCCAATGGAGCCAACTTCCCTGACGAATCGTAGGAGCCAATACCGATGAAATTCTTGATTCTTGCTCTGTTGCTCGCCGTCGCCGCTTCCGCCCAAACCCCGTCCACCCAAACCCCGTCCGCCCAAACCACCGAACCCGGCTTCACTTCCCTGTGGGACGGCAAGACGTTCAACGGCTGGAAAAAGTCGACCGACAACCCCGCCACGTTTCGCATCGAGGACGGCGCCATCATCGCCAACGGCCCCCGTTGCCACCTCTACTACGCCGGCAGCGTGCAAGGCGCCAATTTCAAGGATTTCGAGCTCAAGATCGATGTGATGACCAAGCCGAAAGCCAACGGCGGCGTGTACTTCCACACCGAATACCAGGCCGATGGCTGGCCGGTAAAAGGGTTCGAGGTGCAGGTCAACAACACGCACGGCGACTGGCGTAAATCGGCCGGCCTCTACGCCGTCCAAGACGTCAAAGACGCATTGCCCGACGACGAATGGTTCACCGAGCACATCGTCGTGAAGGGGAAGAACGTCAAAGTCTTCCGCAACGGAGAGCAGGTCGTCGACTGGAACCAGCCCGACAACTGGAAACCGCCCGAAGGCATGGAGGGCCGCGTACTGGGAGCCGGCACCTTCGCGCTGCAAGGCCACGACCCCGGCAGCACGGTGTACTACAAGAACATTCGCGTCAAGCCGCTCTAACAAGAGCCGCAAACTCGCGCAGGGTCAAAAGCAGTCAAAAAGGTGACAGGAAAAACATCGCAAAACCGCTCAAAACTGCTCACCTGGCCATCTCGGTGGCCATCTCGGGGACAGCAACTCAATACTGAGGCGCTACAGGAATCCCCTGGCACACGCCACGGATAACACGCCCTCAGTCCCGCTTGCCCGGCCCATAAAGAATCCCGCCTGGGCGCGCGCCGGTGTGCTTGCCTTCATCGAGCACGACCGTGCCGTTCACGATGACATATTCCACGCCTTCCGCATACTGGTGCGGATTATCGAACGTCGCTTTGTCGATGATCGTGTCGGGGTTGAACACAGCAATGTCGGCGCGCATCCCCGGCCGCAGAATGCCGCGGTCGTAGATGCGAATCTTGGCGGCGTTGTGCGAAGTGGCCTTGCGCACGGCTTCCTCGAGCGTGATCACCTTCTGCTCCCGCACATAGCGGCCCATGATGCGCGGATACGTTCCGTAATAGCGCGGGTGCGGCTGGCCACCCGCTAGCGGCCCTTCGGTCTTGACCGCCGAGCCGTCCGACCCGAAGCTGACAAAAGGCTGCTTCATCGCATACGTCATATCTTCCTCGGTGTGATGGAAATACACCGTCGGGATGCGCCCGCCGTCGTTGATCAGCAGCTCGAATAGCACGTCAAAAGGATCCTTGCCCATGTCGGCGATGACTTCGTTCATGCGCTTGCCGACATACTTCTGATAGGCGGGATTTTCGACCGAGCCGACTTGCATGCGGCTCCAGTCGCCGCCGATGGCGTCGTAGTGGCCATACCAGCCCGGGATGCCGTTGACAATATCGTGCTCCAGGCGCTCGCGTAGCGCTGGGTCCTGAAGCCGTTTGACCATCTCGTCGCGGCCGCCTTCGCGCGCCCACGGCGGAATGATGCTGATGAGCGCGTTCTGGCCCGCCGTGTAGGGGTAAACATGGGCTTCGATGTCGAGCCCTTCGTTGCGCGCGTTTGCGATCACGCCGATCAGCTCGGGCATCTGGCCCCACAGTTTCTGGTGCGCGATCTTGAGGTGCAGCAAATCCACCAGCGTGCCGGTGCGGCGGCCGACGTCGATGGCTTCTGAGATCGCTTCAAATACCTCGGTTCCCTCCCCCCGCGTGTGCGAGGAATAGATGCCTCCGTACTCGGCGGCGACTTTCGCCATTTCCACGAGCTCGCCGGTCGAAATCCAGAAGCCCGGCGGCTGGTGCAGCGAAGTCGATACACCCAGTGCGCCGTCTTCCATCGCCTGGCGAACCAGCGCCCGCATCTTGTCAAGCTCGGCCGCGGTCGCCGGACCCGGCGTGTTGCCGTGCGTGTTCTCGAAAACCAGTCCGGAGCCAATGTAGGAACCGATGTTGGTCGAGATCCCTTGCTTGAGCAGCGCCGCCCAGTAGTCGCGGAATCGAGGGTGCTTGTCTGTCGGCGCCGGCGACGACCCCTCGCCGAGAATCATCGACGTGACACCCTGGTGGATCATGCTTTGCGCGTCGCCATCCACCTCGATCGTGCGGTCGGAGTGGTTGTGCATATCGATGAAGCCGGGCGTAACGGCCAGCCCGCGGGCATCAATGGTGCGGCTGGCGGTGCGTCCCGCCAGATGGCCCATGGCGGCGATGGCGCCGTTTTGGATGCCGATGTCTCCGTGAAACGAGGGGTTGCCGGTGCCGTCGACGATTTTGCCGCCGCGAATGAGAATGCTGAAATCCTGCGCCATCGACGACGCCACAAGCAGCACGAACAGCAAGGTGAGTCTGGAAATCATTGCTGGTTGGTCCTCCGGAAAAGTCGAGACGGGAAAGCCGCGACGGCCCGGCCCATCCGTAACATCGTAGCGTTGTCCGGTTAGTCAAGGTTACTGACGCTCGATGTTGTCCGTAT
>JBBDWJ010000348.1:0-11240 GCA_040902925.1 Bryobacterales bacterium
GAGCGGGCCAAAGGCTGGGAGCAGTAAGACAGTGACACAGACAATCCTGTCTGTGATCCGCGCACAATTCTCTATCTGATCCCTGGGGCAGAAAATTCGGTCTGGTCAGCACTGGTAGCCGGGAGACCGGCCACCGAGGCCAGCCCTAACCATCGGACAGCCAGGGTTGTCCGCCCCACCCCTCATAATCAATTCTGATGAACCGCGAAGAAATGCTCAGCCGCCTTCAGGACCAGTCTGGCCCGTGGGACATGCTCATCATCGGCGGCGGCGCCAGCGGAGTCGGCAGCGCCCTGGACGCCGCCGCGCGCGGCTATAACGTGCTGCTCGCCGAACAAAGCGACTTCGGCAAGGGCAGCTCCAGCCGCAGCACCAAGCTCATCCACGGCGGCGTGCGTTACCTGCAGCAGGGCAATATTTCGCTCGTCATGGAAGCCCTCAAGGAACGCGGCATCCTACGCAACAACGCGCCCCATCTGGTCCATGACCTGGCCTTCATCGTTCCCAACTACGACTGGTGGGAAGCCCCGTTCTATGGCATCGGCATGAAGGTCTACGACCTGCTGGCCGGCAAATACGGTTTTGGAACCTCGCGGCTGCTCTCGAAAGAGGCGACCCTTCAGCGCATCCCGACCATCCGCACGGAAGGCTTTCGCGGCGGCGTGATGTACTACGACGGGCAGTTCGACGATGCTCGTCTGCTCATCGGCATGGTGCGCACGGCCGCCGAGCAAGGCGCCACGCTGCTGAACTACTTTCGGGTTAAGGCGCTCACCAAGGGCGGCGGCGGTTTTCTGGATGGCGCTGTTTGCGAAGACGTCGAGACGGGCAGGGAATACCCCGTTTCGGCGAAAGTAATTCTGAACGCCACGGGACCGTTTTCCGACAGCGTCCGCGTGCTCGACAATCCGCAGGCAACGCCGATGATCGCGCCCAGCCAGGGCATTCATCTCGTGCTCGACGGGTCATTCCTGCCCGGCGATTCCGCGATCATGGTGCCGCGCACCAGCGACGGCCGCGTGATGTTCGCCATCCCCTGGCACGGCGCGGCGCTGGTCGGAACGACCGACACCCCCATCGATGAAGTGTCGCTCGAGCCCGTGCCGTTTCCCGAAGAGATCGATTTCATCCTCGAGACCGCCGGGCAGTATCTCCGCAAGGCTCCAACCCGCGACGACGTGCTGAGCGTGTTCGCCGGCATCCGCCCGCTCGTCAAAGCGGGCGAAGGAAAAAACACCGCCGCGCTGGCGCGAGATCACAACATCGATATTTCGAGCTCGGGCCTGCTGTCGGTAACGGGAGGCAAATGGACGACCTACCGCAAGATGGCGGAGGACTGCGTCGATCACGCGGCGACGCTGGCCGGGCTCGAAACAAGGCCCTGCGTCACGCAGCAGTTGAACATTCACGGCTATCACCGTAGCGCCGCAAAGTTCGGTGATTTGAAGCTTTACGGGGCGGATGCGCCGGCGGTGTCGGATCTGCTGCGGGCCACCCCTGCGCTGGCGGAAAAACTTCACCCCGCGCTGACGGCGCGAGCCGGCGAGGTGGTTTGGGCGGCGCGCTCGGAGATGGCCCGCACGGTCGATGATTTTCTGGCGCGGCGAACAAGGGCGCTAGTGTTGAACGCCCGCGCGGCAAGAGAAGCCGCAACAAAAGTGGCTGATCTGCTCGCCAGCGAGCTAGGCCGCGACGACAAGTGGAAGACAGCCCAGCTAGAAGCCTTCTCAAAGATCGCCGGGAACTACGTGCTGTAGCACAGACAATCCTGTCTGTGCTGCACAGGCAAGATTCGGCAATAACATACTTGCCTAATCCATACCTTGGTGTTAGGGTAGGGCCATCGGTGCGCCCCAAGGGGGTGTACCTTGGCTAAACACAAAGGGATTTGGAGTCTTTACGATATGCTCCGCTTTCACGCAGAAGTTTTTTGCCGGGCGTCCGGCCTCTTGGGCCAAGTGTACATGGAAAGCCAGATCACCCCGAATTTCATTCGAGACTCGTCCTGGGCTGTCTTGGGAGAGGCCTTGGCTGATTTGGAAAAGCAATGCCGGGCACTAGGTCTATCATCAGCGTTGGCGCAGGCAGCCAGAGTCAGGCGTGCGATTACGGACCAGAATTCGCAGTTTTCAATCGAGCGGCTAGGGCGCGACCTGATAGAGGTCCACACAAGGTTCGTTGACGAGTTACATGCGCGACTCATCTATATTTTAGATGCCCCTCACGCTGCCTATTTCACGGACAGTCAGTTCTCACCTGTGGCGAAAGCATGTTTCCCTGAGGCAAACCACGATATGGAAGAAGCTGGCAAGTGTCTCGCCTTTGAGCGCCCAACCGCTTGCGCTTTTCACCTGATGCGCGTTACGGAATATGCGCTCCACGAGATGGCTAAAGTTGTGGGCATTCAGCAAGACCGACCAAATTGGGAACCGATCATCAGAAAGATAGACATGGAACTCAAGAGCAAGTACGAAGATCGGATATTTAAGGGATCTGCCGACCTATTAGCGAACATGTCGTCCCACCTACAAGCCGTCAAAGTAGCGTGGCGCAATCGGGTCATGCACGTCGAAAAGAAGCACACGATGGAAGAGGCCCGCGAGATCTACGATGCTACCCGTGGCCTGATGCGCTATTTAGCTGAGAACTTGCCGGAAAGGAGCTAGCGGTATGGCAAAAAAACGCTACTCAATTGATCTGAAGGATGTTCGTGCGGTAATCCTGGAGTGCGCCAAGTGCGGCGCAACGATGGGTTTTTCAACTTCCCAGTGGAATAGCGCACCCCTCGGCTGTTCGAACTGTCGCGGTGTTGAAAGCCGCGATGCGACAGCGCATCAGATGTATGACAGCTTGCGAGTTTCCTTGGCTGATCTCACACGGGTCTACACAAAACTTCCCTTCCGCGTCCGGTTCGAGTTCAACGGACTGGAAGAGACAGAGCAGGCGGAGGTATGATTAACACAGATGCCAGACACGACGCCCGAATACGAAGCCTTCACGGACTTCATGGACAAGCTCGTCAAAGTGCCACACTCCACGATCAAGCGCGGAATCACGAACCACCGCAAGAAGTCCGCCGCAAACCCGAACCGGCCCGGACCAAAGCCGGGCCGCAAGCGGGCTACGAACGGCGCTTCCCGCGATTCTCACGAGTCAGTTTAGGCTGCCGTTTCCGACACCTTGCCAGTGAGTTCCTTGTAGGTGACTCGCTTGCCGACCACTTGGCCCACCGCCTTGCTAAATCGCTCCCCATCATTCATCTTCTTGCGATTGTTGTAGCGAAACGCCTGCTCGTCCACGTAGCGGAACAAGTGGAAGGGCTCCACGCTGATATAGGTTCCGTTGATCCCGCGCTTGAGCAGCGACCAGAAGTTTTCCAAACCGTTGGTGTGGACGTTGCCTTTGACGTACGCTTCCGCGTGGTCAATCACCTGATGGGCGTACTCGCTGTCCAGTCCGAAGTAGGCGGGGTGCGCGTCAGTGAAAACCTCAGACCCGCTGGCAACGTTTTCTTTGACGATGCCGTGCAGGGTCTTGCGGTTATTCTTGGCTACAACCTGGGTTCTGACCTCACCGTGGCGCGACAGCAGCCCCATGACAATGGTCTTACCGAGCGGCCCGCGTGCCTTGATTCTCGCTTCCCGTACGCCCTTGTGCATGTTCCGAGCCTTTCCACCGATGAAGGTTTCATCGACTTCAATCTGCCCGGACATGCTTTGCACAAAAGGGCTTGCTTGCATCGCCAGCCGGATTCTCTGGAGCATGAACCAAGCGGTTTTCTGAGTGACGCCGAGCGCCCGGTGGATCTCGTAAGAAGAGATACCGTTTTTGCAGTTGACCACGAACCACACGGCGGGCAGCCACTTCTGCATCGGAAGCGGGGAGTCCTCAAAAATGGTCCCGGTTTTGATGGTGAACTGACGCCGGGGATGGTGGGTCGCACACTGCCAGCGGCTGTACTTGGGCTGGTAGGTTACCTTGTCAGAATCGCAGCGCGGGCAGGTAACGCCATTGGGCCAACGGCGGGCAATCATGTACTCGCGGCAGTTGTCGGCGCTCGAAAAGTGCAACACCGCTTCTTGAAGGGTTTTGATTCCGTGTTCCATGGTTCAAGGATACCCCAAAACCACGGAGTTGTCAAGTATGTTATTGCCCAAGATTGCCTGTGCCACTAAGAGGGCCAAACTCCAGGCACAGACAATCCTGCATTGCTGTGTAGGCCGTGTCCGCAGGCCCTGTCTGTAAAGCCAAGGACCAAGTGGGGACCGGTACTCCTGCCGGTCCCGGCGGGCGGAAGCCCGCCTGTCTCGTGTGCCAGAACAAGACCGAACTGTGTGGTCTTACGGTCGTGGCGAGTCGTGGCAAGCTTGGTCTCACCGTGAGCGTTGCCGTGCGTCACGAGTGCCCTAACTAACTGAGGGCAAGGATATTCTCAGTGCAAGAAAAAGCCGTCGCCGCTCCGCGGCGAAGGACCGGCAAGAGTGCCGGTCCTCACATCGGCAACTCCAGCGCCGATCACCTGGACCTATTCGGCTGCCACGCCTTTCATGCGACACCGGAGCTCTTACTCTTCTTCCGGCTCCAAAACCAGCGCCGCCGAGTTAATGCAGTAACGAGCTCCGGTAGGCCTGGGACCGTCCTCGAAAACATGCCCCAGGTGTGCATCGCAGTTACTACAGACGACCTCGACCCTGCGCATGCCATGGCTCTCGTCGAGCTCGTTGTTCACCCGATCCTCGGCCAGCGGCTTGGTGAAGCTGGGCCAGCCGGTGCCGGAGTCGAACTTGTCCTCCGAGGTGAACAACTCATTGCCGCAACACACGCAGCGATAAACACCGGCTTCCTTGGAGTCGTGATACTCGCCGCTAAACGGCGGCTCTGTACCTTTCTGGCGGGTGATGCGGTACTGCTCGGGCGTAAGCTTCTCCCGCCAGTTTGTTTCTTTCTTTTCGATGCCTTCGCTCATATCCGAATGGTTTCACCTTCGAGCGTTTCTGGCAAGCAGTGCCAGTGGGCAGTGGGCGTGGGTGGATAGTAGCGAGTGCTCGTGGAGTGTGCGTGGGGAAGTCACCCCACAGCGAATTCTCATGAACAAGGGAACCGTAGGTTTGGGGGTGACTGTCCCCGTCGGCATTCTCCCGCCCGCATTCCGCGTGAACAAAGGCGTCAAGGGGTGACCCTCAGCCCGCCGGACCCGCGATTGCCCCCAAGTAAGCAAAGAAAAGCAGCGCCCCCACCAGCACGGCATTGATCACGTGCCCGCTGAGGAAGGAGCGTCCGACCCACTCCTCGCGGTTGTTCAGAATGAGCAGCGTGAGCGCCACCAGGGGCAGGAACATCGCCCCCACAATCCCGTAGGCAAGCTGAATCTGCGTGACGGTCGTCCACAAAAACAATGCCGGGACTGTCGCGATGAAAATCAAATAACCGCGGTAGGCGCGGGTAGCCCGCAAGTCCGCGGTGCGCTCGCCGGGCTGCGCCTTCTGCAGCTCCAGAAAATCGGCAAACATATAGGGGATACTCTGCCAAACGCCGAGGAGGCTCGAAAACACGGCGCCCCAGAACCCAGCCAGAAAAATCCACTTACCTGCCGGACCGATCGCAAGAGTCAGTTGGTCGGCCATCTGGAGCGCCACGGCCGCGCCGCCGCCCTCGATCTTGATGCGCGAGCCGATGATGATCACCGCCAGCCCAAACAGCCCGGTCAATCCGTTGCCGACGGCCAGATCGACGCGGCAGAGGCGAACGTCGGCCAGGCCCTGGCGGCCACGCTCACGGATCCAATAGCCATAGGAGAGCAGTGTCACCGTGCCGCCGACGCCGCCGAGCACGGCCAGCAACCAGCCGGTGCTGCCCGGGGGAATGCTGGGAATGAGGCCGGCCGCGACGCTGCCCCAGTCCGGAGCGATCATCACCGCCGTCGCCAGCACGGTCACGAACATGATGCCGATCAGCACCGACATCAGCAGTTCAAACAGAGCAAAGCTGCCGAACAAAACCAGCGCCAGCCCTGCGGCGGAATGGATAAGGCCCCAGGCGACCTTCGAGGTCTGGGGCGAGCCGAGCGGCAGCAGGCCAGCGCCGGCGATACCACAAGCCGTCATCAACGCGCCGCCGACGACGAGGGTAAAAAGCACCAGGTAGACCAGGAAAACCCAACGAATCCACCGGCCCAACCGCCAAGCCCAGCCTTCGAGCAGCGTCGTTCCAGTGGCAAGTTGCCAGCGTGCCAACCCTTCGCTCAGCGTAAATTTGAGAGCGGCGCCGGCAAGAGCGGCCCACAGCAGCGCCAGACCCACATGCGACCCGGCCAGCCCGGCCGACAGCAAGTCGCCCGCGCCCACGCCGGTTGCGGCCAGCAGGATGCCTGGGGCGAGGTTGGAATACCAGGATCGGAGTTTCGACATGGACGCTACAGCGAACAGGCGTGTTGAACGATCTTCTCGATAACCGGCCGTCTCAAGGGAAAGGCGAGCACGACCGATGCCGCCCGGCAACCGTCTGGGGCCAAGGCGGTCCGACGTAGAATTGTACACTTTACTCGGGCGTCGAAACGCCGTCGCCGGAAAACTCCGAGGCGCTGGTTTCGAACCGCGCAGCCATAGTTAACGGCGAGGAACGAACGGAGGCACGGCGTCCCAAGCCTGTGGGATGATAGTCCCCTATGTCGTTGATGCTCGACGAAATCGAACAACAACCCGCCGCGCTGGAGCGCACATTCAAGGCTGAGATCGAGCATTTTCGGGCCTTCCGCAAGCGCATGGAGCAGAAGCCGCCGTCGCTGGTAGTCCTGGTGGCGCGCGGCACCTCCGACAACGCCGCTCTGTTTGCGCGCTACCTGATCGAAACCGCGGTTGGCGTGCCAGTGGCCTTGGCAGCGCCTTCGGTGACCACGGTCTATGGGGCCCGGGTGCGCTGGAACAACGCGCTGGTTGTCGGGATTTCTCAATCCGGAGAGTCCACCGACACCAACCTGGTGCTCGAAGCAGCGCGCGAACAAGGCGCGCTGACGGTGGGCATCACCAACGAAGCCGGCAGCGCTATGACGCGCCTGGTGGACGAGGTTTTTCTGGTGCGGGCGGGCCGCGAGCGCAGCGTCGCCGCCACCAAAACCTACACCGGCCAGTTATTGATGGGATACCTGCTGGCCTACGCCCTGGGAGCGCCGTTTCCACCGGTGGCCATTCAACGGCTGGCGGCAGCCGCTGCGCGCGCATTGAAACTCAAAAAGCAAGTCGCCGAGCTTTCCGAGCGCTACCGCTATATGTCGAACGCTGTGGTGGTGGGCCGCGGCCTCAACTACGCGAATGCTTTCGAGCTATCGCTCAAGCTCATGGAAACTTGTTATGTGGTAGCGGAACGGTTTTCGGGGGCCGATTTCATTCACGGGCCGATCGCCTTGGTCGAGCAGGCTTTCCCTGTGTTCGTGTTTGCCGCGCCGGGGCCAACCTACGCCGGAACCCGCGACATGCTCGAAAAGCTCAAGCAACTCGACGCGGAAACGATCGTCATCACCGAATCCGATGACCCCAAGCTGCTTTCTTCCGCGACGCGCTCGATGCGCCTTCGCGGCCGCTCGCCCCGCGTGGCCGGGTGCCCTGAAGATCTGCTGTCGCCCATTCCCTACATCATTCCCGGCCAGCTCTTTGCGGCTTTTCTGGCCGAGCAAAAGGGTTTCAACCCCGACAAACCCCGCACACTGAGCAAGGTAACCAAAACGATCTAGGCCAACGAGCTAGGCTGGGTTCCCGGAATCCGCCAGAGGCGGCCAACCCGGCACGCCGAGACGCCTTCTCAGTGAGCGTGTAGCGACACCGGCTCGGCGCCGGCCTCTTCAAACCGTCTCTCGGCGTTGCGAAGTCTTCGAGGTCCCTCCTCGCTGCGGTCTTCCGCGACGACTACGATCTTGCCCTTCTCGATCGACTGCTCGTAGAACTCGGCCGCCTCTTTGTCGAGGCCCCGCGAAGTCATCGCGCCGATAAAGCCGCCGACGATCCCGCCGGTCGCCAGGGAGGTGACGAGATGTCCCGCTACCACAAGGGCAACTCCGCCCGTGGTGGCGAGTGCGGCAATAGTTGCCAGGCCGCCAAGAGTAGCCCCGATCACACCGCCAACCGCGGCGCGGTGAGGAGCGGATTCGCCGGCCTGCTCGCCTTCGAATCCTTTGAAGTGTTCCTCCCGGGCGGGATCGGAGCAGATCACCGAGATTTGATCTTTCTCGAAGCCCTCCAACAGCAACGCCTCCACGGCTTGTTCCGCCTTGTGGATACGGTCAAAAACCGCCGCTCTCACCGGCTTGTCGTTGTTTGAGTGCGCCATCGGGAATCCTTTCTTTAACGCCAGGCCGCGTTCGTCAAGCACATCGGCGGCGTTACCTTACGGGCCTCTTGTCCGTCTGAGAATAGGAAGCGTCAGGAATACCGACTGTTACCAGCGATCCCGTTGTCGCCGAGGCCGTCAGGCGGAATCCGAGAACGATGGGCTTCCTCAGTTCCAGCGGAGTCCCCCCGGCGCGCGGCCGGAGTGATTTGACAAGGGCGTAAGCCGGTGTTTCATAATGATTTAAGCTAGACAGTCATTTAAGCCAGACACTTCCGGATAGTTCCCGGCGCCGTTGGCGGCGCAATCTTGCGTCTCCGATCCATCCAGCCATGATTAAAGTTGAGGGTTTGACCAAACGTTACGGGCCTACGACCGCGGTTAACAACATTAGCTTCGAGGTCGCCCGCGGTGAAATCGTCGGTTTTCTCGGGCCGAACGGAGCCGGTAAAACCACCACGATGCGGATCTTGACCGGGTTCCTGCCGCCGACCTTGGGAAAGGCGTCCGTCGCCGGCTACGATGTGATGGACCACCCCCTGGAGGTCAAAAAGCGCATCGGCTATCTGCCCGAGACGCCGCCGCTCTATCCCGAAATGGAGGTCGTCGAGTTTCTGGATTTTGTGGGGCGGCTAAAAGGCATCCCGAGCGCCGACGTTCCTAAACGAGTCGACTCCGTGCTGGAGCGATGCGCGCTGGGCCACGTGCGGCATAAGATTATCGGCCACCTGTCGAAGGGCTACCGGCAGCGCGTCGGGCTGGCGCAGGCGCTGATTCATGGACCGGACGTGCTGATCCTCGACGAGCCCACAGCGGGCCTCGACCCCAAGCAGATCATCGACGTGCGCAAGCTGATTCACGCTTTGAGCGGCGAGCACACCATCATCTTGAGCACGCACATCTTGCCCGAGGTCTCGGGAACGTGCAGCCGCGTGCTGATCATCAACGAAGGGCGGCTCGAGGCCAGCGACACGCCGGAGAACCTTACGGCCCGCCTGCAAGGCCACGACAGCCTATGGGTGGATGTCGACGGGCCGGCGGCCGACGTGGAACTGGCGCTGAGCGCCGTGCCGGGCGTCACTCGAGTGGTTCGCGAGAACGGGCACTCCCCGCGGACGGCGTGGCAAGTGGAAACTGCCAACGATCCGGAAATTCGGAGCCAGGTCGCGCGTACCGTCATCGAACGCGGCTGGGCGCTCTATGAGATCCGGCCGATCGGGCTCAGTCTCGAGGAGATCTTCCTGAAGTTAACCTCCAAAGAAGAAGCCGTGGAGCAGGCGCTCGTAGGGGAACCTGGTGCGGATTCGAGCGGGACCGCGGAGTCCGGCGAAACCGTCCCGGCCGTGGATCGCGGCGAGTCTTCCGGCGGAGGCGCGGCATGAGAAATATCTGGACGATCGCCCGGCGCGAGCTTTACTCGTACTTTTCGTCTCCCATCGCTTACATCGTTCTGGCGATGTTTGCCGTGCTGTTCGGTTTTTTCTTTTACAGCGCGGTGGCCATCTTTGTGCAGTTCAGCGCCCAGGCCGCCATGCAGCCCGGCGCGCCGCCGATGAACGTCAACCAGTTTATTGTCCAGCCGACGCTTGGCAATTTCGGCATCATTCTGTTGCTGCTGACGCCGCTGATCACCATGCGGCTGTTCGCCGAGGAGATGCGCAGCGGCACGATCGAGCTGCTGCTCACTTCTCCGGTGCACGACTACGAAATCATTCTGGGCAAGTGGCTCGGGGCGATGCTGCTTTACGCGTGCATGCTGGCGGTTTCGTTATTGAATCTGTCCATTCTTTTCATCGTCTCCACTCCCGACTGGCGGGCCATGCTGGTGGGTTATGTAGGGCTGCTGCTGATGGGAGGCGCGTTCCTCGCGATGGGGGCGTTCATCTCGACGCTCACTCGCAATCAGATCGTCGCCGGCGCGGTCACGTTCTGCTTGTTTTTGCTGCTTTGGGTGCTCGATTGGGCCGGCTCGTACAACACGTCCATTATCGGCCGGATTTGCAGCTATCTCGCGATCGCGCCCCACTTCGAGCAGTTCTCCAAAGGAGTCATCGAGTTGAAGGATGCAGTCTATTACCTCAGCGCTATAGCGGCCGGATTGTTCATGAGCAAGCGGTCGATCGAGTCCCTGCGCTGGAGGGCCTAGCAGCGAGGTTCCCCACGCGATGAATTTCGATTCGTTGAAAACCCGGCAAGCGAAGTCTGGCGCCTACATGGCGGTGTACGTCCTCGTCGCATTCGCGATTCTGGCGGCGGTGAACTATCTGGCGGTGCAATACAACAAGAGCTACGACGCCACGCAAAGCAAGCTCTACAGCCTGTCGGATCAGACCCTGAAAATACTGGGCGACCTCGAGCAGGACGTCAAAATTTATTACTTCGACCGCAAGACGCAGTTCCCGCGCGCCGAAGATATGCTGGTGCGCTACGCCAACGCCTCGAACAAAGTTACGGTTGACTACATCGACACCGACAGCAGGATCGAGGTTGCCGAGGCGATGAACGTGAGCAAGCATGGCACGGTTCTGGTCGAATTAGGCGCCAATCGGGAAGAAGCCTCGTCGATCAACGAGGAAGACATCACCCGCGCCATTATCAAGGCGACCAAGGGCGAAGAGAAGAAGGCATGCCTGCTCGCCGGGCACGGCGAAGCCGGCCCCGAGGACCAGCAGCGGGATGGTTTTTCGGCTGCCAAGCAGGAAATCGAGGGCGCCAACTATATCACCGAGACGATCTCGCTGCTCGAAAGGCCCGAGGTCCCCGGCGACTGCACGCTATTGATCGTTGCCGGTCCGGACAAGGACTACCTGGAGCCCGAGATCGATATTTTGCGGAAGTACGTCGAGGGCGGCGGCCGGGCGCTGTTCATGATTGATCACGAGAAGAGCCCGCGGTTGGTCGAGTTGGTTGCGTCCTGGGGC
>JBBDWJ010000349.1:0-3180 GCA_040902925.1 Bryobacterales bacterium
CCCCCCCCCCCCCCCCCCCCCCCCCCCCCCCCCCCCCCCCCCCCCCCCCCCTCCGGCGGTTGGGAAGGATCACCCATCACCCCGCGGCTCGCGGGAGCCGGTTCCTGAGCCTGGTGTTTGCCAGCCCGGCAATTGTTTGGATCTCAACCTTATCTGGCACTGAGCATCGAATCCCATGATCAGCAGCTTCGGACTCGATTTCGAGAAGGTAATTGAACGCGCGGTTGCTATTGCCTCGCTTCCGCTGACGCAACTGCAGTCGCAGAAGTCGGTGCTTACGGCCAAGTCGACGTCGCTCGATTCGATCACCGAGAGTTTCACGGAGCTGCAGACCGCAATCACCTCGCTGAATACGGTGATCGGCTCGGAAAGTCACGTTTCGACGGTCGGCGACGAAACGATCGCGCGGGTCCATCTCAACGGCAACGTCCTGGCGGCGGATTATTCCATCGACGTCACCGACCTCGGCGCGCGAACCCTTACACTGGGCCTCGACGGGCTGCCCACGGTTGTGGACCCGTTCACCGAATCGGTGAGCGCGGCGACGGATTTCACCCTTTCCGTGGACGGTATTGATTACGTAGTGACGCCCGCGAGCGGTTCGCTGTTCGACCTCGCGGCGGCGATCAATAGCAGCGGCGCGGGCGCCCAGGCGACCGTCGTCAACATCGGCGGCTCGGGCGGCGCGGACTACCGCCTCTCGATTCAGAGCGAAAAATTCGCCGGCGTAACGATTCAACTGAATGATGGCAGCCAGGATCTGCTACAGACTCTGACAACCGGAGCGCCGGTGATCTATACGGTGAACGGGGTTCCGGCGGGGGGCATTTCGGCCGACAGCCGTACGGTTACGCTGTCGCCGGGCGTCTCGGTGGATCTTCTCAAGGTTGGGGCGACGGATATCTCGGTTGCCAGGACCGCCAGCAGCGTCGGCGATGCCCTGGAAGGCCTCGTCACTGCCTACAACGCCGCCGTCAGCAAGCTCGATCTGCATCGCGGCACCAACGGCGGAATCCTCGGCGGACAAGTCATCGTTTCGTCGCTGTCGCGCGCGCTGTCCGGCGTCATCAACTATGACGCGGGGGCCGGCACCATCCGCACGCTGGCCGATCTTGGCATCCAGTTGGATGATGCCGGCCGGCTGACGCTGGATCGCGTCGCCCTCGACGGCAAATCGGCCGACGACGTGCTAGCTTTTCTCGGCAGCTCGACGGCGGGGTTTCTGCAAGCCGCGGCGGCCGGGATGGATACGGTTCAGAATCCCTCGGAGGGGCTGCTGGCTCTCGAGCAGGAGTCGCTTGACCGGCAGATTCAACGGCAGAGCCAGCTCATTGCCTCCAACGAGGAACGCATTGAGACGATGCGTGAGAATCTCATTGCCCGCATGTCGGCAGCCGACGCGCTCGTCGCCGTTCTCGAACAGCAGGCGATCGGCATTCAGGGCCTGTTCGACGCGATGAAGGCCAGCAGGGAGTCGTTACGGTGAGCGAAATCGGCGCATTGCCCGCAGAACAGGCCGCCACCGAGGCGCCGCTTGCCCGCGTGGCGGGGTGCTTGCGCGTCGCCGTCCGCACCGAGAGCTACGAGGAAGTCCCGGCGCTGCTGGCCGAGCACAACTGTGTCCTCCAGCAGGCGCTGCTGGAAGCTTCGGCCGATCCGGTCGAGACGAAGCGCCTGGCCACGCAGGCCCGCGAAATGCTCGACTGGGTGAAAGTGAGCGTGCTGGCCAACCGCGCCCACGCGCAGACCAGCCTCAACCGGCTGAGCCACGCCGCCCGGTATATGCCCGCCGCGAGCCCGGCGAGGACCTGGAAATACCAGGCGTAGCCCGCCAGGAATCTTTCGAACCAGGCCGGCGGCCCGCCAGATGCGGCTGCGTCGCCGGAACCGCCCTTCGCGCGGCGAAATCTCAACGCCTCCCCGGCGTGCGTGATGAATTGTCGCTACTGCCTCCCGCTAACCCATTGAAAATCGCCATGTTTGTTTGGCATCCCAGATGCTCCTTGGGGAGCGGGGGAAAGCCACCATGCTCGACGGCATCGGCGCGAACATCGAACGATACATGGATCTCGTCAGTCTCCGCCAGAAGTTGGTGGCGGGGAATATCGCCAACGCGGATACCCCTGGTTATACGACCAAAGACATAGATTTCCAGGCGGAGTTGCAATCCGCGATGGAAGCCCGCGACGCCGGCATCGTCGAAAGAACCGACCTGCCCGCCAAAAGCGACGGCAACAACGTCAGCATCGACCGCGAAGCGCGGCTGCTGTCGGAGAACGCGCTGCGCTTCAGCGTCGCCTCGCAGTTCGCTCGCGGGGCTCTGCAGGCGGTTCGGTCGGCGATCAACGGCGGGAGGAACACATGAGTCTGTTCTCGGTGTTATCGGTCAGCGCCTCCGGCATGCAGGTGCAGCGCACGCGCGCTGAGCTGCTGGCGGAGAACCTTGCCAACGCGGAGACGACGCGTACGCCGGAAGGCGGCGCCTATCGCCGTAAGGACGCTGTTTTCGCGAGCACCTCGGTCAACTCGCCGTTTTCGTCGGCCTTCGACGCTGCGATGCGTCCCGAGGTGATGGGCGTGGAAGTGAGCGAGGTGGTCTCGGACACTCGCGAGCCGGACCGCCGCTACATGCCCAATCATCCCGACGCGGACAAAAGCGGCTACGTGGATTTCCCGCGCGTGAATCCGGCGGAGGACATGGTCGATTTGATGGGAGCGGCGCGCAACTACGAGGCGAACGTTGCGGCCATCTCGGCGATCAAAGACATGATTCACCGCTCGCTGGACCTGTTCCGATAAAGGCGCGGGTTCGTGATTCCCTTGCCATAGCGAAGAAGAAGCCGGGTTATGACTGCACCGATCGGACCCATACGCCCAATCCCTATAGCGGAGCCGTCCACGCCGGCCGTCGGTCAGGCGAAGCCGGGCGAGTTCGGGTCGCTGCTCGACAAGGCGATTTCGCAGGTCGAGGATTCGCGGCATATGGCCAATGACAAAGTGGCGCGATTTCTCGACGGCAAACCGGAAGAACTTCATTCGGTGGTGTTGACCGCGCAACGCGCTCAACTGGAGTTTGAGCTGTTTCTGGAAGTGCGCAACAAGGTTGTACAGGCATATCAGGAAATCATGCGCATGCAGGTTTAGGCAAGGGTCGGCCGGCCGGCGTGCGAACCCAAAGAA
>JBBDWJ010000349.1:3190-11235 GCA_040902925.1 Bryobacterales bacterium
AAAGAATTTCGTTTTTGCGGAGCGGGTAATTATCCCCGTTCAGGCCTGGGCCGGATGAGCGGAGTGGGGGAGAGATGGGGCAACTGAAGCAACTGTACGGGTCATTGTCGAGTACACACCGCACGGGTATCGTCGCGGCGGTCGTCGTGAGTTTGGCCGTGCTGGGATTGATTCGCTGGCAGACGGCCGCAAGTTTCAAGCCGCTGTACACGTCGCTCTCGCCCGAAGACGCCGGCGCGGTAGTCCAAAAGCTCAAAGAAACAGGCATCGAGTATCAGTTGGGCGACAACGGCACGACGATACTCGTGCCCGTTGACCACGTCGCCGAGTCGCGGCTCGACATGGCGCTGGCGGGGCTGCCGAAGTCCGGACGCATTGGGTTTGAACTTTTCGACCGCACCAACCTGGGCGTCACCGAGTTCGCCGAGCACATCAACTATCAACGCGCGCTCGAAGGCGAACTGGAACGTTCGGTGATGAGCCTGGCCGAAGTGGAGCAGGCGCGGGTTCACATCACACTGGCGAAGGACTCGGTGTTTACGCGGTCGCGCGAACCCGCGAAGGCGAGCGTGTTGCTCAAGCTTCGTCCGGGAGTTCAGCTCGAGCCTCGCAGTGTCGTGGCCGTCAGCCACCTGATTTCGGCGGCCGTAGAGGGACTGTCCCCACAGGCGGTTTCGGTTCTCGACATGAACGGCAACCTGCTCAGCCGGCCGCGCAGCGCCAGCTCCGACGACGGATCGAACGCTTCGACAATCTACGCCGAATACCAGCAATCGCTCGAAAAGAGCTTGACCGAGAAAGTCAACGCCACGCTCGAACCGCTGCTTGGACCGGGGCGGTTCCGGGCGGGGGTTTCGGTGGAATGTGATTTCACGTCGAGTGAGCAGAGCGAGGAAGTCTACAACCCCGAACAGTCCGTGATTACCAGCTCGCATGTAACCGAGGAATCCAACGGCGGCGGCGGTGCAATGGCTTCGACGGGAATGCCGGGCACTGCTTCAGCGCTGCCGCGGCCGCGCCCCGAAACCGGTCCGGCGGGTTCCGGGATTTCGCGGCGCAGCGAGAACACGACCTATCAGGCATCGCGAACCGTGCGGCGGACCACCACGCCGCAGGGAAGCGTGAAGAAAATCTCCGCCGCCGTGCTGGTCGACTACGCGTTTGAGTCCGAGGGTGAAGGTGAGGACCAAAAACGAACTCTGCGGCCGCGCGCTCCCGAGAAGATGGAAGCCATTCGCGAGCTGGTGGCGGCGGCCATCGGCCTCGACACCGAGCGCGGCGACCAGCTCATCGTCCAGACTCTGCCGTTTGAGATGACGCTGCAGTTGCAGAATCAAGATCTGCAAATGAATGCGCCCGGCGCGGATACGACCCAGGCTCCGATCCTCGAGCGTTTGCAGCAGGAGCCCATGCTCATGGTTGTCGCCGGCGCGGCAGTTTTGTTGCTGATCGGTGGCGCGGTGTGGTTCATGAAGCGTTCCCGCAAGAAACCATCCGCCGAAATGCAAGCGAAACAGGCCGCGCTTGCGGCCGCGGCCGCGCAGGCCTCGGCGGTCGAACCGGCGCACCACGAGGGCGCGGCGAGGGTCGCCCATTCCTCTCCCGCAGCCAGCCTTGCCGCGGGAGGCACGGCAGTTCCGCGGCTGCTCAGCGCGAGACACGAGACATTGGTTCGAGAGGCGCAAGATATCGTCACCAAAGACCGCGAGCTTTCGGCCGGCATTATTCAGGGATGGCTTGTTGAGGAGGCGCAGCAGTGACCGCCGCCGTTGTGGAACAGGAACGCACCGTGGGAGCAACCAAGAGCGCCATCCTGCTGCTGAGCCTGGGGTACGAACAGTGCGCCGAGGTGCTGAAACTGCTCAGCGACGAGCAAGTGCGGCAGATCAGCGAGGCAATCGCGGAGCTGGGCGAGATCACTCCCGAGCAGACCGAGACGGTGCTCGAAGAATTTGTGCGCAACAGCGGCTATGGCGCCAGCGGCACGAGCGGAGGATTGGCCCGGGCGCGGCGCATCCTGGCGGCGGCGTTCGGCCAGGAAGTCGCCCGCAAAATGATGGAAAGGCTGCCGCTGAAGGCGCGCAAGAACGCTGTCGACTTCTCATCGCTGGACGAGACCGAACCCGAGCGGCTGGCGAATTTTCTCAGCTCTGAGCACCCGCAGACGATCGCGCTTGTTCTTGCCCATCTGAAATCGGAAAAGGCGTCGCAGGTATTGGCGCTGCTGCCCGAGGAACTGCGCGTTGAAGTGACCTTGAGGCTCGCCTCGCTCGACGCGGCTTCGCCCGAAGTTGTCGGCCGCATCGCGCAGGTTCTCGACCAGAAAGTCAAAGCGCTTGGCAAGCGGAGGCGCGGCAAGGCCGCCGGGGGCGCGCGTGTCGTGGCGGACATGCTGAATCATATCGATCCTGCCATGACGGAGCTGATCCTCGGTCAAGTCGAACAGAGAGACGAAAAGACCGCCAAGAAGGTTCGCGACATGCTCTTCGTGTTCGAGAATCTTCTGCAGCTTGACGACAAGGGTCTCAAGGAGCTCGTTGGCAAGGTGGACCGCAAGGTCATGACGATGGCGCTGAAGGGAACCAGCGAGGAATTGCAGTCCCACATCTACGCCACGATGTCGAAACGCGGTTCCGAGATGATGCGCGAAGACATGGAGGCGCTTGGCCCCGTGAAAATCCGCGAAGTCGAGGCCGCGCAGCAGCAGGTCATCGAGATCGCGCGAGGCCTCGAGAAGGAAGGGCTGTTGAGTCTTTCGGGTTCCGAGTCGGAGGAGTATGTCCTCTAGGATCCTGCGCGGAAATTTCGACGCCAAGGTGACGCCGTTGGGCTGGCCCAGCGCGAGTGGCACGAGCGGCGCGGCGGTTACGTCGGCCGTTTCTGCCGTTTCTGCCGTTTCGGTGCGCCGGCGTGGCGGCTCCCTGCAGCCTGGCGTTGAGATCAGTGTTCCTGAACAGATCCGCCAAGCCTATGCGCAAGGTCTTCAAGAAGGCCAGGAATCGGAACAAAAACAACACGCGATCGAGGTGCGGCCTCTCATCGAGAGGCTGACGGAAACGCTGGCCGCCTTCGCCGAGCTGCGCACCCGCATCCGCCGCGAGAGCGAAGAGGAGCTCGTCGAGCTATCCATCGCGATCGCGAAACGGGTTTTGCACCGCGAGCTAACAGTCGATCCGGAAACGGTGAAGGGGCTCGTGAAGGTTGCCTTTGACCGCATCGGATCTCGCGAGCTCAACCGCGTGCGCGTTCATCCCACGCACAGCAGCCTGGTGAAGTCGTTCGTCGAGAAAGCTTGCCCCAACAGGCCCGTGGAAGTTGTGGCCGATTCGGCGATGGGACCCGGCGACGTGGTGTTCGAGACCGAGCGCGGCGACCTCGACGCTTCGGTGGATTCCCAACTGGAAGAGATTCGGCGCGGCTTGGCCGATCGGCTGGAGGTTTAAGATGGCCCACGCGGGAGGGAGTGTGTTGCGGTCACGGCTGGCGCAGGTTCACGAAATCGAGACTCTGCGCTGGGTGGGGCGAGTTACTGACGTGGTGGGAGTGTCGGTCGTGTCGCACGGACCTCACGTGGCGGTCGGCGATTTCTGCGAGATCCGCACGTCGGCCGGGCGAAGGATCCGCACGCAGGTCATCGGCTTTCGCGATGGCCGCGTGTTGTCGATGCCGCTGGAAGAAGCCGAAGGCCTGACGCTGGGCGATTCGATTGTTGCGCGCAGCGAAGACGCCCGCATCGCCGTGGGTCCGGGACTGCTGGGGCGTGTCATCGATGGCTTCGGCCGGCCTCTCGACGCGGGCCCGCCGATTCACGCCGAGAGCCGCTATGAGTTGTTCGCCGCGCCGCGCAATCCAATGGACCGCGAGCATATCGACGAGCGCCTTTCGACGGGAATCCGCGCCATCGACGGCCTGCTGCCTTGCGGCCGCGGGCAGCGAATCGGCGTCTTCGGCGGTAGCGGAGTCGGGAAGAGTACGCTGCTGGCCGCGATGGCGCGCGGCGGAGAGGCGGATGTAAACGTCATCGCGTTGATCGGGGAACGCAACCGCGAGGTGCGGGCCTTTCTCGATCACGAGTTGGGACCCGAGGGAAGACGCCGATCCGTGGTCGTCGTTTCGACCTCCGACCGGCCGGCGCCTTTGCGGGTGCGCGCATGTTTTCTGGCGCTGGCGGTTGCGGAATACTTTGCCGACCAAGGGAAGAACGTACTGCTGGTGATGGATTCAGTGACGCGGCTGGCGATGGCGCAGCGCGAAATCGGGCTCGCCGCCGGTGAGCCTCCGAGCCAAAAAGGCTACACGCCGTCGGTGTTCAGCATGCTGCCCAAGATTTTTGAGCGGGCCGGCAATTTTCAGACCGGTTCGATTACGGGATTCTTCACGGTTTTGGTGGAAGGCGACGACTTCAGCGAACCGATTTGCGACGCGACGCGCGGCATCCTCGACGGCCACATCATTTTGTCAAGAGAACTGGCCTCCGCTGGACACTACCCGGCGATCGACATCGAGCATTCGATCAGCCGCCTGAGCCGTACGCTGGCGACGCCGGAGCAACTGTCCGCAGCGACGAAGATTCGCGACGCTTGGGGAAGCTATCGCCGCGCGCAGGATCTGATCCATCTGGGCGCGTATACGGCGGGGTCAGATCCGAAGCTCGATGCGAGTATCGCGGCGCGTGAGCAGATGCTGGCGTTTTTGGGTCAGGACGCCAGCCTGCAATCGCCGATCGACGAAACGCTGGACGGGATGCATTCGATCGCCTCGGTTCTGGTGTAGGCGATGTTGGTATGGGCAGTGTTGGTGTAACAGAGCGCTGTTATGAAGCCATTTCGTTTTGCCCTGCAACGGATTCTCGAGTTTCGAGCGGCGCGATTGGAAGAGGAAGAGCGCAAGCTTGTGGCCGTGCAGGAGCAGCTAGCGGCGTTCGACCGTGAAATCCGGCGCATCGAGGAATCGCGCCAGCAGGAGTCGCGCTTTTTGGCGACGGCGGAGCAGTCAAGCGGCGATGATTTGCGGGCGCTGATGCGCTATTGCTCGCGGCTCGACCGCGAGAGTACGGCACTGACAGAGAAAGTGTCGGTGTGCGCGCAACGGCTGGGGCAACAGCGCCGCAGTTGCATGGAGGCCCGCCGCGAGCACCGGCTGCTCGAGACTCTTCGCGAGCGGCAATTAGCCGAGTGGAATCGCGAAGCCGGCCGCGAGATGGATAAGGTAGCTGGAGAACTCCACTTGGCGCGATGGAAGTCGAGCGAACCCGGGAAGATTTCCGGCCAGAACGAAACTTGAAGCAAGACAATTGCGGGGGAGCGCTTGCCGCCCGAAGAACGGAACGCCCTATCGGCGAGCGTTGTCTGCCACGCACAAAGGAGCATGGCAATGATTGATCGAGTGGGAAATATTTCGTTGCCGGGCGGGTTGAACCGCGCGGATCGCGGCGCCGAACCCCGTGATGGCGGCAGAGATTTCGAGAATCTGTTGCGGGGAGTTGAGCAGGCTACCGAAGAGGCTGCCTCCTCGCGCGCGGGCCAAAGCGGCCTGCGCACACGTTCCGTTGGACCTCTGGACGCGGCGCCGGCCTCCGCGCCCCGCGCCGCGGTTGTCTCCAGATCTGTTGCACCGGCGCGTATCGAGTTGCAGGCAACCCCGGAAGAAGCTCCGGCTCCGGCCGCGCAGGCTCCGGCCGCCGCGAGAGCTGTCGCGCCGGGATTCGTGCGCAGCGCGGATACCAAGGCGCCTCACTTGCCCCGCTTTAAGGAAGTGCCGGAGTCGGCGAAGCATCCCCTTGGCCCTTACCGGCAGGCGCCGGGCGGAGACTGGTGGCTGGTGAGTCCGTTCACGGGTCCTCAGCCCTGGCTGGCCTTGGATGCGTCGAGCAATCCCAAGAAAGCGCTCGAATTCCAGCCGCTGCCAACCGGCTTCGAACAAGTTTTCGGCCCACGCCCCGGCGGCAGCACCGCGGCCGCGCAGTGGGAGCAGGATCTGAGCTACTTCAAAGGCACGGGTCTGCCCGAAGGCTTCAACGAAGTGCACTTGGAGGCGGCCAAGGCCGAGTTCGAGGCTTGGGGACTGGGCGACCCCGTTTTCTATGAGGGCCGCTATGGCTGGCAGGTGCGCTTCCCGGAGTCGCAGCTACCCACATTCGAAACAACGGCCACGACGGCTCTGCTCACGCCTCACATTGTGATTGCGGAACACCAGGTGCGCTCGATTCAGGAAGGCGTTGCGCTCGGACGCTATCATCCGTGGCTGCCCGAGCGGCTTCAGGCTTAGTTCCCCCCTCGCCGGCTTCCCCCCGCCGGCTACGGGCCCACGCGCTGCCCGGCCCGCGAATAGTGCAGCGCGTTGAACAGCAGCTTGAGAGTATTGTGCGGCTGCGTTCGAAACTGCGGGCGGAAGCCGAACAGAATCACGCGGCCTTTCTTGTAAACGACCTCGGCGGCGGCGATGCGGTTTTGCAGGTGCTGCTCACCCTGCACCCAGCCGCTAGCCAATACGCCGGCGCTGGGATAGCGGGCGATCACTCGCACATCGGTGTAGCTGAAACTCGGCGCGATCTCGAATACGGGTCCGTTGTCGAACGAAGCCACCGCTTCCGGCTTCATCCCATAGCCCACCGGATGCGTCGTATCCACGGCGATATTCAGCAGCGAGCCGGGGCAGTTGAACTCGGAACGCGAGACTCCCTTGAGCGAATTTTTCAGCGGCAGGGGCATCGTTTCGAGAACGAACTCCGTCGAGTCGCCGACGGCGATGAGCGTGCCTCCCGCGGCGACGAATCTCTCGATCTGTTTGGCGCCTTCCTCACCGATGCCTCCTTTGTATTCCGGCCGCACCCATTTGCGGTTTTCGCCTTCAAGGATCTGTTTCTTGTTGCGGTCGGCCGGCAGGACGATGACGTCGAATCTCTCCTCCAGACCGCCTTCGATGACGTCGCGGTCGTGTACGTTGGTGTAAGGAAACTCGTATTGCTCGAACAGCCAGCGCGTCCAACCTTCGTCCATCGACGCCGTCCAGGGTTGAAATAGAGCGACGCGGGGTGTGTTGAGACGCGAGAGCTGGCCTTGGGGCATCTCCGCCAACGCTTCGACATGCAGGCCTAAGTCTTTCGAGAGCTGTTCGGCCGTCTCCTGGGAAACACCTTCGGCAAAAAGTGCGCCGGCGTCGCGTCCCAAAGTTTCATCGGCGCTCCAAGAGATTTCCACGCCTTGTTTGAGCAGGCGATTTGCTGCGATGACGTTGTTGGTCGAGCCGGCGTGCAGCAGGAATCCAACCGGCTGGGATATGTTGTGCGCGTTGTAGCTGCTGGCCGGGGGCGGCATCTTTTCGACTCGTGCCAGCGGTACTTCCGGGCTCTTTTCGGCGGCGACGGCTTCGACAGCGAACTGCAGCGGCAGCGTCCAGGCGGTCACGTCGTACGGGTTGGCCCTCATGGCGCCCGAAGGCATCCGCGCCGGGTCGGGATAAGACTGCTTCTCGATCAGATCCTTCACGACCGCGCGGTAGGGCTGCGCCATCGAGATTACGAAATCACCCTCGTCAAACTTGCGGCCGTCGATCTCGAAATCTTCCTCGGCGCGGCTGATCTCGACGCCCATTCGATCGAGGATGTCGACCAGGCGAGCGACCGCCGAGGTATCGTGCTGCCGGGCAGGAATCACGAACGCCCGCGGTTCTTCGCTTTTGCCTTTCTCGATCGCACGGCGGCCGAGCACGGCATGGTTGCGGATCAGCGAGGTCTTGCGATCGGCGACAGCCTCGAGCAGCCCGTAGGCCGACGTCAACTGATAGTCGACGACTTGACGCAGCGACCACTCGCCGCCGAGCCACGGCCGCGGGTAGTTGTTGCGCGGCATGACGTCGCGTGGGGCGGGCAGCGGAGTGCCGGGCTTTTCTTCGAGAGCGTCCAGGTATTGGTCATTGGTCATCGCCGGGCCGCTGGGGAGTTCGCCCAGCTTCGCCTTTTCCTGCATTGTGGTCGTGGCGACGTCGGCGCTCGCGGTTTCGGTCAGCAGGCCGGCCATGTTGTGCCACCACGCCTGCATCATGAA
>JBBDWJ010000350.1:0-11201 GCA_040902925.1 Bryobacterales bacterium
TCTCTAAAGCTTGCGCGGCTGTTTCGTTCCAACAGCCGCTCAACGTTGGCCGTTCCCTCCAAGCGGCCAAAGGGCGTTCGTTTCTCGCATGGCGAACGCCCACCTTCTACTGGCCTCGCACAATTGAACCTGTGCGAGGCCTTTTTCGTCTCTAGCGTTGCGTCAAAGGCGAGTACCGATCATGCACCGCTGTCAAGTCTGCTGTCTGCAAGTGGACGTAGCGCATCGTTGTTTGCAAGTCGGCATGCCCAAGGATTCGCTGCAAGACGACTACGTTACCCCCGGCCCGCAAGTAGGCTGTAGCGAACGAATGCCGCAACCCGTGAGCATAGAATCGCGTTGCCGTAGGAATCCCGATCAAGTCCCTTGTACGTGCCATCGCGTGATGAACGTAGGTCTGAGACAACGGCCCGCCCGTTCGATTCGGGAACACGTAGGCGTCTTCGTGAGTCTTGAGCCACTGCCATAGACGGCGTTTCATCGGCTGCGAGATCGGCACGATTCGTTCCTTACGACCCTTGCCGTAGACTTTCAGCCCGCCCATGTCCCAGTCCACCGCAGAGCGTTCAAGCATCAGCGCTTCGTTGAGGCGCAGCCCGCAATCGAGAATCAGCAACAACAGGACTTGCAGGCGCTTGTACTCGCGGCGCTTCGGATTCCACTTGATGACGGCTTGCACTTCGGCGGGCCGCAACGTCGCAATGATGACCTGAGGTTCCTTAAGCTTGCCGATTCGCAAGCGCTTCGTTAGGTGCCCTTCGGTGTGAGCCCACCCGAGAAACGCATTCAACGAACGCGCGTAACTGTTTACCGTGATCGCGGAGCGTTGACCTGACGCTAACGCCATCGTTGCAGTCTTTAAATGGGCGCCGGTTAGCTCGCTGGCGTCGAGATCGGCTGGCAGATGCTTGCCGAACAAACCCCACGCTGACTCATGCCAAACGATTGTTTTCGGTGTGACGTTGGAAAGGTAGCGGCGCTCGCGTACGAACGCCTGAAACAGACTCGGCAGATGCACTTTTTACCTCCGTGCATGCCTTGGCTGTTTGGTTGTCGTGAGTTACGCGCGGCGGCTGATTGGGAAGCTGACGTTCTACCACTGAACTACTCCCGCCTAGTGGTTGGATTGAATTCTACGCAGACTATCCGCTAACCACCGGAAGCGCGATTCTAGTATATCGCACCCCTCCAACCGGTCGATCCAGGCCGACGCCGGAATCCGGGAGCGGCGTATCGCTCTCGAGCAGGAGACCCGCCGTGCGGCGCGGCAGCGATTCCGCGCACTTCCTGGAAAATCGCCGCCCTGGCAAACCTCCGGTCAACGTCGAACCTGCGCCAGCGACTTCTCTTCCGGCTTGCTCGGCGGTTCCGCGCGGCCGCCCAGATGGCGGCTCAGGAACTGCTCGGCGGCGGCATAGAACGCCATACGATTTTCCGGGCGCACGAAACCGTGGCCTTCGTCGGGGAACAGCAGGTAGTCAACGTGCTTGCCCTTTCCGCGCAGGGCTTCGACGATCTGCTCGCTCTCGGCTTGCTTGACGCGCGGGTCGTTGGCTCCCTGGGCGATCAGCATCGGGATGCGAATGCGGTCCGCTTGGAATAGCGGCGATCGCGACTCGAGAAACTCCCGCTCCGTTTCGAGATCGCCGACGCGCACTCGAAAGACGTGCTTGAGCGGCGCCCAATAGGGCGGGATCGACTCGATCAGCGTGATGATGCTCGACGGCCCCACGATATCGACCGCGCAGCAGAATACATCGGGCGTGAAGGCCGCGCCCACCAGCGCCGCGTAGCCGCCGTAGCTGCCGCCGTAGATGCACACCCGTTTCGGATCGGCCGTACCTTTTTCTTTAGCCCAGGCGACCGCGTCGAGAAGATCGTCGTGCATGCGCGCGCCCCATTCGCGATTGCCGGCGTTCACGAAGGCCTTTCCAAAGCCGGTCGAGCCACGATAGTTCACCTGCAGCACGGCATAGCCGCGGTTGGCGAGCCACTGCGCTTCGGGGTCGTAGCCCCAGCTATCGCGGGCCCACGGGCCGCCGTGAACGTTCAGCACCAGTGGCAGGTCCCGCGCCTCGATACCTTCGGGAACGGTGAGATAGCCGTGCAGATCAACTCCGTCGCGGGCGTGAATCGTAACCGGCTTCATCGGGGCCAGGATGCATTTCTCCAAATCGCGCCGGTTGCTGAAAAGATAAGAGGCCTTCTTGTCGCGGCGGTCGTAGTAGTAGTAACGCACCGGCGCCTGGTCGGACAGGTAGGCCGCCAGCCAAATCTGATCATCCTTGTCGCGGCTGACGATGTTCAACTCGCCGGGGTGGACTTCCCTCAACACATCGAGGTCCGCCGCAATCGATTCGTCGAGCACGGTCCATTCCAGGCGTTGCAGGTTGTAGCCCACGGCCTGCACGTGGTGCTTGGTCGGGTGGATCATCACCGGTCCAACATCAACCTGGTCGCTGCGGCTGAGCACTTTGCGGACCTTGGAATCGAGCGTGAGGCTGTATAGCTCGGTGGTGTCGCTTTCGAGGCTGTCTTCGATGTACAGGCCCCGGCCGTCAGGCGTGAACGCGATTGCGGCGCCGCTGTCTTCCGGCCCCCAACGCAGAAAGGGCTCGAACTCGCCGCCCGGGTCGAGGCTCACCAGCAACTGAAACCCGCCATCGGGCTCGGCGGCGGTAGCGCCGCGCACGCGAAAGCCATGGTCTGTGAGCCAGCCGACGTAGTTGCCCGGGTTTTCGGCCTCGAGCGTGAGTTCACCGCTGCTCAACCGCAGGCGGTGCAGATCGAAAACCTGCGGATCGCGGCGGTTCATCGCGACGAGCAATTCGCCGGGGTAGTTCGGGTCGGTGATGACGTCTTCGACGCGAACACCTTCAAACGGCGTCAGGTCGCGCACCTCATTCGAGCCGAGATGGACCGAGTGGAGGTGCCAGTTTTCGTCGCCATCGGTGTCCTTTAAATACAGCAGGTGCTCGTTGTCTTCCGCCCAGAAATAGGTTTGGATCCACCGCCCGCGGTCGCGAGTCACCACGCGGTCATCCTCCGCGCCGACCGAACGGACCCACACGTTGAGGACGCCCTCGTCCGGAGCGAGGTAGCCGAGGCGATTTCCGTCGCGCGAGATGCGCGGGCTCGCCCGCTCGGGGTTGCCGAACAATATGTCGCGCGGGATGAGAGGGGGCAGAGCCATATCACGTCCTTTCCGGCGAAGAATCCATCATAGCGAACCGTTTCGTCGGCGCTGCTCGACGGCTGGAACGAACCGGGCAGTGCATGCGTAGTACCCGTACGCGGCGGGCGGCGCCGATTTCCTCAGACGATCGACAGCCGCGCTCACAAGTTTTCCACAGGATGATTTCTCTCAGGCCGATGGCTGAAAACAACGTTGCATCAAAAACAACTACCGCAACACGTGCCAGATACGATAGAATTTTCGCGTGGGTATTTCGCAAGCGAGAGAAGTATACTCTCGCGCCGATGTCCGCCGTATCCTGAAAATCGGCGAGAACCGTTTGCGCTCCTGGGAGCAACGGGGCCTTTGCGCGCCCAAAACCGACTTCGGTTTCGCCGATCTGATCGCCCTCAAGACGCTGCAGAAGCTGCGCGAAAATCGAGTTCCCGCCGGCCGCATCAAAGAATCGCTGGTTGCCCTTCGCGAAAAGCTAGCCGGCATCGAACGCCCGCTCTGGGAGCTGCGAATCGCCTCCGACGGGCGGCGTGTCACGGTGGAGCTTCCCAACGGGCGCATGGAAGCGCTCACCGGCCAGATGCTTTTCAACTTCGAGGCCGCATCGCTTAGCTGCGTCGAGATGCTTCCCAAGCCGACGCAATTCGAGAAGGCCGGCCGGTTGCGTGACGCGGAATTGTGGTTCCGGCGTGGGCTGGAGCTGGAAGAGGCCGGGGCCCCCATAGCGGAATCGATCGCGGCCTACCGCCACGCTCTCGACCTCAATCCCGACGCTGCTGGCGCCTGGGTGAACCTCGGAACGCTCAGCTATCGCCAGGGAGATCTCAGCGACGCGGAAGCCAGCTATCGGCACGCGTTGCGGATCTCGCCCAACTACCCGCTAGCGCACTTCAACATGGGCAACATCTGCGAAGAGCTTGACCGTCTCGGAGAGGCTGTGCGGCACTATCAGACCGCGATTGAGCTGCAAAGCTCTTATGCGGACGCCCACTACAACCTCGCCTTGGTGTATGAACGCCAAGCGGAACCGATGCTTGCCGCCAAGCACTGGCGCACCTATCTGAAGCTCGACCCCGCCAGCCCCTGGGCCGGCATCGCACGCCAGCAGCTTCGCACGCTGCTGACGATCATGCCCGGCGGCCGCGGATCGCACTCGCAGATGACTCTGAGCGGTGAGCCCGAGTTAGTAACCCATTCTCCTCAGCGCTAATCTAACCCGGCGCTAACCCGGCGCCACGATTCTCAGCCGTGGGCCGCCTGCCCGCGCGGTTCGCAGTTCAACGAACTGGTCAGCCGCTGCGGCCAGAGTGGCCTGTGGAATCACGAAAATTTACAAATGACGCGACCGATCCGTGGGGTGCGCGAAGAGTTGCCCCGGCGGCCAAAACGATTGGGTTTTCCAGACGGGGCCGGCAGGCGGCCTCGCGGCGCATCAACTTCCTGCGCCGCGAAATAAGGCAGGCTAGCGCTTGTAGAAATAGCGGAAGAGCTATTGAGCCCCTTGGCGCGCAACCATCTGCTTGCCGTTCTTGAGCAGCGCCTCAGCCTGGGGCAACAGCCCGAGAGCCTGCTGCACTTCCGGATCGAGCGCGAAGAACACCTTCATGCCTTCGTCGAGATCGTAGGCGGCGACGTAGATCTCGCGCTTCATATAGCGCTTGATGAAGCCCATGTTTTCGATGAAATCGACTTCCTGGAACTCGACCTTTTCATCGTGCAGAAACTGCCGGAACTCTTCGATAACCAGATCGGTCGGCTCCCAGCCCTCCGGCAGGTTGGGGTTCTTGCGGGTGAAGTCCTGGGCGAAGGTCGAGAAGACCGCCGTGCGCCGCAACAGCACCTGGAAGGGGTTCAACTGCTCCTCGGTCAGCTTGACGTCGGGCGTGATGCCACCTCCTCCGAACACCTGACGCCCTTGGTCAGTTAGCTTCACCTCGTCGTGGGCAGGCTTATATTGTTCGGTGCAGGGGTTTGAGTAGTAATCAGACAGGCTGACGTTGTCGTAGCGCCGCTGAATCAAACGCCCGCTCGGCGTATAGTAACGGGCCGTGGTCAGTAGCAGACCGGTCACCTGATCGAGTTGATAGACGGTCTGCACGAGGCCTTTGCCGAAGGTATTGTTGCCGACAACCAGGGCGCGGTCATGATCCTGCAGGGCGCCGGCTACGATTTCCGATGCCGAAGCGGAATGGCAGTTCGCCATGACAATCATGGGATAGACGACGCCATCGTTGCCGTCCTGCGCCTTGTAAACGCGTTCGGGAGCGTTGCGGCCATGGTGCGAGACGATCGCCTGCCCCTTTTCCAGAAATCTGTCGGACACGTGAACGCCTTCGCTCAGCAACCCGCCGCGGTTGTCACGCAGGTCGAGGATCAGCCCTTGCAATTTTCCGGCGTTCAACTGCTCGAGAGCTTCGTCCAACTCCTTGCCGGTCGCTTCCGTGAATCCTTCGACCTTGATGAATCCGATATTCGGCTTGATCTCGAAGGCGATGGGAACGCTCTTGCGCGGAATGCTGGCGCGCGTCACCCGGAAATGCAGAAGCTGTTCGACGCCGCGCCGCTCGATGCCGATGTTGACTTGCGTGCCGGCTGGGCCCCGCAGCTTGGAGGCCACTTCTTCGGTATTGAGCCCATCGGTCGATTCGCCGTCTACTTCGGCGATGATGTCGCGCGGCCTTAGCCCGGCGCGGTAAGCCGGGGTCTTGGGAAACGGGAAGATGACGACGGTGCGCTCGGTCGACGGGTCCGGCCCGATCTGCATGCCAACGCCGGCGTACTCGCCTTTCTGGTCATCCCGCATACGGCGGAAGGCGTCGGGATCGAGGAACTGCGAGTGCGGGTCGAGAGCCCGCAACATGACGGGAATGGCGCCATTGTAAATGGCCTTCTCGGAGTCGACCGGTTCGGCGTAGTTCTGCTCGATGATCGCCAAGGCTTTGGTGAACTCGCGAAAGCTCTCCTTGAAATCATCGTCGGAAGCCGCCGACGCGACTCCTATACGTGGGCCGTAGAGGCCTCCCAGCAAAGCTCCTAACAGCACCGCGGCCGGAGCAAACAAAGAGAAGCGCCACTTTCGCATCATGGAGTCAAGAACCTCCCTATGGCCCAGGCTTAGCACCCAAAACCGCAGGCCTCAGTATAGCCGAACGACCGCGGTTGGCCCTAACACACTGTCAAGGAATACACGGATCCCTTGCTGTTGGTGGACGCCGTAGCGCGGAGTGGGGTTTCGATCGAATAGCGCGCCGCCGGAACAGGCCTTGCTGTCCGGCGAATGCGGCCGGGGTGGATTATTGCTTGCCGGCGCCTACAGGTTCCTGCTTCTGAGCCAGAGCCCCGCCATCCTTGCGGAGCAGCGTGCTGGCCTGCGGCAGCACTTCCATCGCGCGCATCACGCCGGGATCCATTTGCGCCTCGACTCGCATGCCGGCGTAAATATCGCGCCACGCCGAGAAGATCTGCCGCGTGATCATGCGCTGGATGTAGTCGTGGTGCTTCTCGAGATCTTCGTCGGTGAAGGGGATGTTGTCCTGTGTCAGGTGTTCGCGGAACTCTTTCCATTCCCTCTCGCCGGCGCGCCAGTGTTCACCTACCTCGGGATAAGAGCGGCGGTGCTGCTCGGCGTAGTTTTCAAAAGCGCGTTCAAACTGCAGCCGGGCCTGAAAAGTGTCATAAGTAGCCGGCGGCAGCTCGATGTCTGGAGCGATTCCGCCTCCGCCATAGACGGGGCGGCCGTTGTCGGTAAGGCGGGCGTCTTCATGGTTCGGGTTAAACCCGGTGCGGCAGGGGTCGGAATAGTATTCGGCCAGCGAACGGTCGTCGTAGGGGCGCTGAATGAGCCGTCCGGTTGGCGTGTAATATCGCGCCGTGGTCAGCACCAGCCCGGTCGTTTCGGGCAGATTGAAGACGGACTGCACGAGTCCTTTTCCGAATGTGACATTGCCCACGATCAGCGCGCGGTCATGGTCCTGCAGCGCACCGGCTACGATTTCGGACGCCGAGGCCGATTGGCAATCGACGAGCACAACCATGGGGTAGAGCCGGCCGCCGTTGCCCTGGCGGGCGCTATAGGAGCGCTCGCGGGAGGCGCGGCCGCGATGCGAAACGATGGTCTGGCCGCGCTGCAGAAAGCGGTCCGCGACGTGAACGCCGGCGCTGAGCAGACCTCCGTTGTTGCCACGCAGATCCAGAATCATCCCATCCACGCCGCTGGCGTCAAAGCTGTCAAGGGCTTCGTCAAGCTCGCGGTCGGTGTTTTCGTTGAAGGTATCGATCTTGATATAAGCCGTCGAGCGCTGGATGAAAAACGCGTTCGGAATGCTGGGCCGGTGCACTTCGGCGCGCATCAATTCGACGCCCACGGGCGCGTCGGTTCCTTTGCGCAGCAGGCCCAGTTGCACCGTAGTGCCTTCGGGTCCTTTAACCGCCTGGGCGACTTCGGTGACGTTCATGCCCTCGGTCGTCGCTCCGTCGATGGTGTCGATGATGTCCCCGGGCCGCACGCCGCCGAGATACGCGGGCGTGCCAGGGAAGGGCTGGTCAACGATGGTCCGGTTGCGGAATTGGCGGATCAGCATGCCAACGCCGGCGTAGCGTCCGCGCTGGTCCTCGCGCAGCCGCCGGAACGCTTCCGGATCGAAAAACTGCGAGTGCGGGTCGAGGCTGGCCAGCATCGACGGAATAGCGCCAAGATAGATGGCGCGGTCCCAGTCGCCCTCTTCAGCCAGGTTTTGCTTGACGATCTCGAGCAACGTCACCAAGTCGTGAGAATAATCCTTGACCGCTTCTTTGTTCGAAGCAGCAGCGGCGCTCCCGATGTGAGGCCCGAAAACTCCGCCGAGCACCGAGCAAGCGACGACCAGCAGGACCGCCACCACCAGAGAACGGCTAATTACAGTTTTACTGGATTCTGTATGGCTCACCGGCTTGGTTTTCCCCTCTAGTATAACCGTAGCGCTTCGCACCTTCAGCCGGAGCTAGGGGCTAGCGCTACGTTCGGCGCTCGATTTGCCCTATACCTGCTGTTACCAATAGACCCGCGCCAGCGTGAGGATCGTTGCGGGCCTTTTGCATTGGATACTCCCGGCTTCGAACGGCTGCTGGATCACGTACCGATATCGCCGGTCGAGGTTCTCGATTACCTCCGCGGCCAGCCGGGAGTCTGGCGGTTGGTTCGGTTTTGGCCTGTCAGCGGCCGGAGTCAGTCCTCCGGTTTTAAAATTTGTCCAGGTCAGCCTTTTGATCGAGCGGTGCAACGGCCCGTACGAAAGGGGGATACAAAGGTCATAAGCCATTGGGGATAAGGCTGCCGTATCCCGTTCTTTCTTTGGGATCAGTGCGTGGACGCATGACACTTCCGTCTTAATACCCGCCTAAACTACCACCGCCTGGGCAGTACCATCGTAACGCCTGCAAATGTAACCAAAGGGTAGTTGTCACTGCGGTCTTTCCACTAGATAATCGGTGCGTGGCGAACTCAATTAGCAATCTGTTTGGAAGACTGCTCAAGCGCAACGGCGAGTCCCACGACCCGACGCAAAAGCAGCAGGAGCAGAATGTGGACGACTTGAGGAACGAACACCGGACGCCGGCCAACGTAGCAGTGCGTATCGAGTGGTTTGACGAGAACGGGGTTTGCCATTCGGAGCCAGCGACGATCGAGGACAGCTCCGACCGCGGCCTCGGGTTCAGCGTCGGCGAGGAATTCCCGGTCGATCAAACAGTCTGGATCGAAAGCGCGACCGGCCAGATCACCAAGACCGTCGTGCGGCACACCGAGCCCGGGGCAAGAGGCTATCGGACAGGGGCCTACCGGGTTGATAAGGAACGCCGCAGGACCGACCGCAGTCCCGTTGCCGGCGACGCAACCATCCACTGGGGAGACTCCCACGTCGGGCCTTGTGACACGCCGGTTGTGGTGCGCAACGCCACCGAGTTTGGCTTGCAGGTCGAATGCTCGGTTCCGCTACCGATCGGGACCGTCGTACAGATCTCAGGCGATCAACTGCAATGCGACGGTTCGACGTGCTACTGCCGGGAATCCGGCGACAAGTTTGTCATTGGACTGCACCTGGTCCGCCAGGCCTACAATCGCAACACCCTCGAATATAAGGGCGACTAAGGCGCCGTCGTAGTCGCTTCGGCGTCGCTGCAGGCTCGTGATGGCGGCCTCGCCCGCGGATTCCCGCTAGCGGGCTTAGCCTCGACGCCGGACTGCCTGATACTCCGAACCCCAGCCCTGGCTCCTCGGACCCACCGAAGCCGCCCGCTGCGATCTCCGTCCGCGCTCCTTCGTTTTCGCACCGCCCAAGGCCTTCAGTTTGTCCGGAAATACCCGATATGAAATGAGTTGGAGCCGCGCCGGGAGTTAGTGTTTCCTTCCTATTGTTTTGACCCGGCGGACACCCGATACTGCGGGGAGTATGAAGATGTCTCTCTCAAAGCTGCTGCGCTGGGGCAAGAAAGAGACCCCGGCCGCTCCGGATGCGCCTCGCCAGGGCAAAAAGGACATGGGGCGGGCCGTACTGGCCGCGGAAGTGCCCACCAGCGAGCGGCGCAGAAATATTCGCTGGCCCAAGACCGGCACCGCCAAAATGTCGTGGATCACCAGCAGCGGCTCGTGGAAGGTCGTCAGCGTTTGGCTCAAAGACACCGGCGACGGTGGCTTGGGCGTTTTTAGCCGTAAGCCTGTCGAGACCGGCCGTACCGTTTGGGTCATCACCAAGGACGGCGAGGACTGGCAGGGGCTGACCCGCTACTGCACCCCGGCCGAAGAGGGCTTCCAGATCGGCTTCGAGCGCATCAAGGCGCTAGCGGTGAAGTCCGATTCCCCTGCCACCGGGACGCACCTCAAGTGGCTGGAGAAACCCGGCAAGCTGGCTCTGGCCCCGGTGTCGGTTCGCAACGCATCGGACGGGCGGATCGAGGTCGTCACCACCAAAGCTGTGCCGACCCCGGCGATCGCGATGCTCTCAGGCAGGGAAGTGCGCTGCCTGGCTACCGCTCTGGCATGCCACAAGCGGGGGAACCGGTTTCTGGTCGAGATGGAAGTCGTCAGCGACACCTACAACAATCCCGTGGCCGCCCGATAACAGCCTGCCATCGCACCTGCGGGCCGGATAACAGCCTGCCATGGCTGTGGGTTGCACTCGGACATTCCCGCCCCGTCACCGCGCCGATCCGCTGCCGCCTTGGCTCGTTAGCCGTGCCGCTCCTCGTAGAAAAGATTTCTACGCATGATATGCGGGTGCGCGCCTCGCTTCGCACTGGTTTCGCCGGCTATTGCTCAAGCGGCTCGATCTCCGCGGCGCGGCCCGCCCGAAATGTCACCCGGACGGCATCGAGGCCGGCAGCCTTGCGCATGTTATAGGTGACAATGCGCGTCTCGCCGCGCTGCGACGATCGCTGGGGCTGGCCGGCCCCAAGCGCGAACGCGGCCTGAAACTCGGTCATGCCGATCTCGAACTCACGGTTCTCAACTTTGGCCCAGATCTCAGCCGGCCAGTGACTGTAAAGCTCCCTGGGGTCCTGGATAAAGAACATTTCGTCGATGTAGAGACGCGAGGGGGTGCCGGATTCGACCGACTCGGTGCGTCCGTTGCGTTCGAAGCGAATCACTGCCGCATCGCCGCGGCCAGCGATAGCGGTAGGTACGATTTTCTCGATCGGTTCCAGTAACCGGCCGTTGGGCTGTGTCTTCCAGCGATAGCCTTCGATGACCCAGAGCGGCTTCCCCACAAGCTTCTGAGCCGAGGCGAGGTCCGTAACATACGACTTGGGCGGATGGACGTAAAAATCTTCGACCCGCTCGATGGGAGGCTTTGTTTTGCGCTCCAGGGATGGCCGCGACCAGCGCAAGGCGTAGTGCAGTCCGACGTAGACGAGCGCTAATACCACGCCGACGCGCAGGCTGATCCGCAGAGGCTCGACCCATTTCTTTTCCGGCACTCTTCTATAGAACCTGACCTATGCGCGGCCGAGGGCCGGGGTGGAGGACCTGGACGCACTC
>JBBDWJ010000351.1:0-11180 GCA_040902925.1 Bryobacterales bacterium
AATACGACTCCGCCGGCCGGCGACGGCTTCTTGCTGCCGAACACCGACAGGATTCCCGAAAATTCCTCGACCGGCTCACCGCGCTCGATCGACCTTGCTGTTCGATAAGCCTCGATCGGCATGTAGATGCCCATCAGAATCAGCAGGAAAACAAACATCGGGCGCAGGTCGCCTGTGCCGTCGGCGGCGACGATGCTGACCAGCAGGCCAAAAATCATGACGTGCAGAATGCCCTTAGCGAACTGGCCGTTGTAAACCGCGCCCACACCCGGAATGAATCCGAGGATGCCCGCCAGCACGGGAGAAACCGCGCCGCCCGAGGGCTCCGGGGGTCTCACATAACGGCCCGACGCAGGACGCTGAAACGTGCCGCTGGGATGCTTGTCCTCGCGCGGCGGGGGGCTGGCTGCGGGAATTTCGGCTTTAGCAGAGACGGCCTCCGCCTCCGCGGCCCGCAACAAGCCGGCGCACGGCTCGCAGTAGGGGATACCCTTCCACTCGCGGCGCGTTTCCTGGGTCAGCGGCTTGCCGCATTTGCGGCAGAAGGCGACCGTGTCGGCGTGAATTGAGCTTGCCATCGGTTTACCTCCCGGGCTGCGGCTACGCCGGCTGCTCGGCCGGCGGCGCACTGGGTGCTTGGGCGCCAGTATCGGGCTGGGGCTGGGGTGGCTGGGTTTGAGGCTCGGCCTGCGGCGGAGCCTGCTCGATGTCCTCCTCGGGCTCGCGTCCAAATTCCCGCTGTAGTTGATACATGCCGCGCACGGTCTCGAAAAACTCCGTCGTGGCCTCCCAGGCCCGCTGGAACTGACCGCCGACATGCTCGGCGACCACAACGGGCTTGGACTTGCCGGGCTGCCAGTTCTCCAGCGCCCCCTTAGCGTAGAACGTCAGCATCGAAAGCGAAAGCACCGCCATGACCATGCTCATCGCAAAGCGCGGTTGCAGAAACGGATTAAACAGCGGTCGCAGCCAGTCGAAAGCGCCGGGCGTGTCCGATCCCCCGCCGGCCGGCGCCAGCATGGGCATCGTCCCGCGTACGCCGATGGTGTCGTGGATGATATCGGCAATCAGCTCCAGGGGCGGTTCCGCCGCCGGAACTTCTCTGACGAACCCCAGCGCAAAGCGGCTTTCGGAGACCATTTCCGCGCACGCCGGGCATTCGGTCAGGTGCTGGTCGAAGGCGCGATGCTGTTCGAGGGGCAGAGTGCCGTCGAAGTATTCGCACACCAGTTCGTCGACGTGGCGGCACTTCATGGCGTCACCCCCGCCGACCGTAGCTGCCGCGCCAATTCGCGGCGTCCACGGTTGATTCGGGATTTGACGGTGCCTTCCGGCACGCTCAATACCTCGGCGATCTCGCGGTATTCCATCTCCTGCAGATCGCGCAGCACGACGGCTTCGCGTAGCTCGGGGGAGAGTTTTTGCAGGGCCGCCTGCAGCAATTCTCCGGCTTCGCGGCCCGCCAACGTGCGGTCGGCGCGCGCGCCGATCCCGTGGGTTTCTTCCAGCCGGCCCATCTGATCCTCAATCGGATCGAGCACCTGATGTTTCCGCGTCTTGCGGTAGTGGTCAATCAGCAGGTTGCGGGTCAGCCGCACCAGCCAGGTGCGGAAACCGCCCGAGGCCGGGTCGTAGGTGTGCAGGCTGCGAAACACCCGCAGAAAGACCTCTTGAGTGAGGTCGCGGGCGTCGTCGGCGCGGCCGATAAAGCGGAAACAAGCCCCGTAGACCAGCCCGGTATGCGACCGCACGAGCTGCTCCCAGGCGTTGTCGCCGCCTCGCAAACACTGCTCCACCAGAGCCGCATCCCGCTCCATCTGCCGACCTGCCACCTGCCCCGCGTTGGGCCATTCTGCTTCGGCGCCGCCCCAAACGGCTCCCCAAGGTTGTACTGTAGCTTCCGCCGTCATCTTTCTACCACGTTCTCACTGAGATAAAACGAGACGCCGCGGGGAAAAGTTCACTGCAAGGCCGAAAACTTGGGCCTGTAACCGCCCCGAGCTGGCTAAACGCAGGTAAACCTTCGCGTTTGAGTAAGATGGGTTACACCCGGCCTCGAATGACCCACTTAAGGCGGGGCGGCCGCGATCCGGAATCGGATCTTGCCGGCCTAGCTGACAACCGTGAAGGCGCGATTCTTGCTGCGCCCGTAGCGAAATATTGCGAAATCGGCGTCAAAGCTCGCCACTCGCTCGATCCCGAGCCGCTGGATGACGGCGAAGCTGGTGCGATCGACCAACGAGAAATCCTGGTCGGGAAACGCGCTGCCAATGCCCCAGGCTGCTTCCAGATCGGCGCTGCCGACGATCTCGATCAACGCCACGCCAGCGCGCAAGGCCTCCCAGAAGCGATCCGCCGCAGCCCGCCCCAGGCGGCTGCGCAGCAGCAGCGAGGTCTCGACCAACACATGATCGGTTGTGACCAGCATCTCACCGGCCTTGAGGATTTCCGCCCCCCGAACATGACTGGCGTCGCGCTCATCCGCTGCGGCGTACCAGACGGAGGTGTCCACGAACAGGCTCATCGGTTAGGCCACCCGGGTCGGGGCCTCAGCGCCCGCCGCCAGTTTGACTGGGTTCTTGGAACTTCTCGCTCGTGCTCGGCTTCCACCGCCTCGCCGATCATGCGGTCTTTGTCGCGGGCGATGTCCGATCCGCCTGAGCTTCCCAAAGCAATCACGAGCGAAGGGTCGGCCTGCGGCTTCGGTTCGCCCAAGTCGCGAACGACCAAACGACGAACGTACTCCGCCAGGGAAATCCCCAAACGCGAAGCCCGGTCGCGGGCGCGGCGCTGCAGTTCCCGGTCGAGGGTAATTTGGGAACGTACCATCATGATGGCGCCATCATAACACAGGTGGAGTAGATTATCGTCGCCCCGAATCCGTTGGGGCTTGACATCGGTTGGGCTGCGGTTCACAATCACAGTAACTAGTCTGCAATATAGACTAGTCTGCGAGGTATTTATGGCCTACGAATCTTCCTTGTCCAGCGGCGCCGATCCGAACGCGATCGGGCAACGGCTACTACAACGAGCTCACGTCCGTGACGGGTTGGCGGAGATCTACGCCGGAGCGCTCTTCCTGTTGCTTGCAGGCCTCATCTCCGCACAGTTGTTGCTGCCCAGGGACTCAATGGGCTTCCGCGCAGCGGTCCTGGCTTCCTCGTTTCTGATTCCCGTCCTGGGAGTCAGCGCAAAGTGGGTTTTGAAAAGGGTAAGAGGACGATATTTGATCGAGCGATGGGGCTTTGTCGAAAACAAGCTGATCGACCGCAAGCAAATCGGCCTCGGTATCCTGTTTGCCGCGCTGGTGGGCCTGCTGCTATTTGGGGTCGTGCCTCGATTGTCTCAGCCGGACTTTTGGCTACTGGCTGGAAGCGGGGTGTTTGGAGGGGCGATCCTGGCTTGGGGAGGACGCCTTCCCCGCTTCGTGATCGAGGGTGCCGTGATGGCAACGACAGGCGTGCTGGTGGCTTTCTCGAGCCTTGAGCTCGATACCGGCTTCGCCATTCTGTTCGGCTTTCAGGGCCTGATGATCCTGGCGACGGGATGCGTCGTCTTTCTGCGATTTATCCGGCAGCCAATCGAGCCGGGCGAAATAAGATGAACGCGAGGATCCAGAGGCTGGCGGGGATCGACCGCACGATCCACGAGCCGGCACGGCTCATGGTGGTCGCCCTGCTGGCGGCGGTCACTGAAGCCGACTTCCAATACTTGCACCAGGCAACGGGACTGACCAAAGGAAACCTGTCCGTCCACCTGTCCAAGCTGGAGACTGCGGGCTATATCGCGATCGAGAAGACTTTTCGGGGTAAGTACCCGCTCACGATCTGCCGGCTGACGCAACAGGGTCGAGATGTTCTTGAGAACTACCGCCAGGTCATCAAGGACGCGCTTTAGGATCATCCCGCGCCGAGTTCCCTGTTCGGATCCGGCGCGGGAGATCTACAGGCGTCGGTTAAGGAGTTACCGGCACGATGACCTGGGCCACCCCATAGCCAAAGAACATCGACACCAGAAACAGCACCAGGAAGATCACAAACAGCACCTTGGCGATACCCGCGGATGCGGATGCGATACCACCAAACCCAAGCAGCGCCGCGATTAGCGCGACAACCAGAAAAACCAGCGCCCAACTTAACATTTCTCTCCTCTTCACAAACCCATCGCGGCGAGAGCGTGCCGGTACAGTGACGGGCACGCTAGTCACACTCGCGAAAGCCGGCCCAAAAAGTATCAACCAGCACCCGGTAGACACACCACCCTGGGAGGTTGTTGCTCTTTTCACGCGCCTGCGGCAGTTTCAACCCGTTCCGGAGGAGGCAATCGAGTGCTTTGCTTTGTGGATACAATCCCAGTCAGGAATCCAGCGATGGCCCACGAGTACGTTGAGCAGCGCGACGGCGGCCTTTACGTGGCTGGTAGCCGAGTGGCCCTGGCGTCCATCATCTACCCGTTTCTCGACGGGACGTCCCCCGAATCGATCCAGCAGAGTTTTCCTTCCTTGTCGCTGGCTCAGGTGTATGGGGCGATAGCGTTTTACCTGAATCACCCGCGCGAATCCGAAGCCGATCTTCAATGCCTGGACGAAGCGCTCGCCGAACTCGAGCGAACCGGGCAGCCGCCAAGCGATGATTTGCGGAAAAGGCTTGCCGAGGCGCGCCGGCGGCGGTTCGCCGAGCAGACATGATCCGGCGATCGCTCGCCGATGCCAACTTGAATGTGGCCATCGTGACGGGCGGCCGGGATTAATTTGAACGGCCCGGACGAAACACGTACGATAGGAATTGGAAGGTCCGCGGAACTGCCAACGGGTCCCGGCGGCCCGCAACTGCATTTCCCCGCGAGATCCCGCGGCTGAACTGCTTCGCAGGACGAAACACGATGTACCTTGATCTACCGCCAATGCGCGCTTGTTCGGCCAGATTTACGCTTCTCGCCGCGATGCTCGCCGCGACGGCATTGCTGCCTGGCGCCGAAGTCGATTACGGCCGCGAGATCCGGCCGATTCTCGCCAAGAACTGTTTTGCGTGCCATGGGCCCGATGAGTCCGCGCGGCAGGCGAATATGCACTTGGATACGCGCGCCGCCGCTATTGGCGAGAACGGCGCCCACAAGGCCATCGTTCCGGGTGACAGCGCCAACAGCCGTGTCGTTTTGCGCATCACTCATGCTGACCTGCCGATGCCGCCCTCCGGCGACCGGCTTTCCGCCGACGAGATCGCGCTCATAAAACAGTGGATCGACGAGGGCGCGAACTACGAGACGCACTGGGCTTTCACGCCGCCCGAACGCCCGGAACCGCCCAAAGTTCAAAACGCAGCTTGGCCGCGCAACGAGATCGACAATTTCGTCCTGGCGCGCCTGGATCAGGAAGGGTTCAAGCCGTCCGCCGAGGCCGACCGCCACATCCTCATCCGCCGCGTCTATCTCGATCTGATTGGACTGCCGCCGACGCCCGAGCAGGTCGAGGCGTTCGTCAGCGACACGTCCGCCGGCGCATACGAGAAAGTCGTCGATGAACTGCTGGCCTCACCGCACTACGGCGAGCGCTGGGCGCGCGTGTGGCTCGATCTCGCCCGCTACGCCGACTCCAAGGGCTACGAGGCCGACCGGCTGCGCACCATGTGGCCGTACCGCGATTGGGTGATTCGAGCGCTCAACGACAACATGCCGTTTGACCGCTTCACGACCGAGCAACTAGCCGGAGATCTGCTGCCGGTTTTCAGTCAGGACAGCCTGATCGCGACCGGTTTTCATCGCAACACGATGACGAATGACGAAGGCGGCACCGACAACGAAGAATTTCGCGACCTCGCCGTCAAAGACCGCATCGCGACGACCGGGCAAGTCTGGATGGGCCTGACCTGGGGCTGCGCGCAGTGCCACAGCCACAAATACGATCCGCTGTCGCACAAAGAGTTCTATCAGCTCTTCGCGTTCCTCAACCAGACCGCCGACGCGGACACGAATGAAGACACGCCGCAGCTCGAGCTCGACAAAGATACGACGACGCTCATTCTGCGCGAGCTGCCGCCCGATCAACAGCGCCAGACGCACATTCAACTGCGCGGCAACTTCATGAATCTGGGAGAAAAAGTCGAACCCGGCGTGCCGGAGGCGTTGCATCCGTTCCCCGAAGACGCGCCGCGCAACCGGCTCGGGCTTGCGAAGTGGCTCGTCGACGAGAAAAACCCGCTAACGGCGCGCGTCACAGTCAACCGTTTCTGGGCGCGGCTGTTCGGCGTTGGAATTGTTGAGACCGAAGAAGACTTCGGGAATCAGGGCGCTCTGCCGACGCATCCAAAACTGCTCGATTGGATGGCCACCGAATTCATGCGGCTCAAATGGGACATGAAGGCCATTCAGAAAACGATGGTGCTGTCGGCGACCTACCGGCAGTCGTCCGACGCCGCGCCGGAGTTGATCGAACGCGACCCACGCAACCAGTTGCTGGCCCGCGGCCCTCGCGTGCGGCTGTCGGCGGAGATGGTGCGCGACCAGATGCTCGCCGTCAGCGGCCTGTTGTCGGAAAAGATGTACGGCGAGCCGGTGATGCCCTTGCAGCCGGAAGGCGTCTGGCAAGTCGTCTACAGCGGCGACCGTTGGGAAACCAGCCAAGGCGAAGACCGCTACCGCCGCGCGCTCTACACGATGACGCGGCGCACATCGCCTTATCCCGCGATGATCACCTTCGATGCGCCGTCGGGCGAAATCTGCACCCTGCGGCGCGTGCCCACGAACACGCCGCTGCAAGCGCTGGTTACGCTCAACGATCCGATCGCTCTCGAAGCCGCGCAGAAGTTGGCCGCGCGCGCCCGTGAGCGCTCAGGCGGCGATGTCGGTCAAACGATCGAGCGGGCTTATGAACTCACGCTCGCGCGGCCGCCTACCGATGCGGAGGTCGCCCGCTTGCGCAAGCTCCATCAGCAGGCGCGAGAGGATCTTCTCAGCGATCCCATGTCCGCCCGGCAATTGATTCACGTCGAGCGGCTCAACTACGAGAACGACCGCCGCAAGACGCTGTTGCCGACCTCGCGCGAGGGCGCGCAGATGTGGCGCTTTGCAATCGACGAACCGCCGGCCGGCTGGCAAAAGCCTGAATTCGACGTTTCGGCGTGGACCGAATCGCCCGGCTTTTTCGGCAAGATGCCGAAGGAAGCGAAGAAGGAAGACGAAGGCGGCGAAGACCGGCGTCAGATCCGCACGGAGTGGAACTCGGAGGGCATCTGGATGCGCCGCGAGTTCGAGCTTGACGCAGCGCCGCTCGAAAGAGCGCAGGCGCTGGTCGAATACCGCGGCAGGTTCGAGATCTGGATCAACGGCGTGCTCGCCGTCACATCCGACGACGAAGTCACCGGCCGCAAGCAGATGGAGATCAGCGAACAAGCGCTCGAATCGCTTCATGCCGGAACGAACGTCATCGCGATCGCTGCGCGCCGCACGATCAAGGGAGACGGCGACCAGTACATCGACGCCGGATTGGAAGGCGTGCGCAAGCCCGACCTGGGGCCTGAGCGCAGCGACGATCCCGAACGCGCCGCCTGGGTTATGGTGGCTCACGTGCTGCTCAACCTCGACGAGACGGTGACGAAAAGGTAGTACCCCATGTCGAACGAACTGGAACAACTCCATAAGCAGACCCGCCGCTATTTCCTGCAGTCGGGGCCGATGGCGCTCGGCGCTATCGCCATGGGTCATCTGTTCGGAGGCAGCGCGGGCGCGGCCGCGGACCAGCGCGGCATCGAAAATCCTCTGGCCCCGCGCGAGCCGCATTTCCCGGCCAAAGCGAAGCGCGTGATCTATCTGCACATGGCGGGCGCGCCGTCGCAACTCGAGCTTTTCGACTACAAACCCGAGCTTCAGAAATACGATGGCGAGGCCTGCCCGGCGCATCTGCTCGAAGGCAAGCGCTTTGCGTTCATCAAAGGTGTGCCGCAACTGCTTGGCGGAAAGCACCCCTTCCAGCAGCGCGGCGAAAGCGGCACCTGGATCAGCGACTTGCTCCCCAACACGGCGCGCATGGCCGATGACTTGACGATTATCCGCTCGATGCACACCGACCAGTTCAACCACGCGCCCGCGCAATTGCTGCTGCACACGGGCAATCAGCGTTTGGGCTACGGCTCGATGGGCTCGTGGATCACCTACGGCCTGGGGTCGGAGAACGAGAATCTGCCCGGGTTTATCGTGCTGGTCAGCGGCGGTAAAACCCCCGACGCCGGAAAAAGCGTCTGGGGATCGGGCTACCTGCCATCGGTCTACCAAGGCGTGCAGTGCCGCAGCGCCGGCGAGCCCGTGCTCTACGTCAGCAACCCGGCGGGCATCAATCGCGACCGCCGCCGCATGACGCTCGATGCGATTCGCGACCTCAACATGCTGCAGCACGAGCAATCGGGCGACCCCGACACACTGTCGCGCATCGGTCAATACGAGCTCGCGTTCCGCATGCAGACCGCGGTTCCCGAAGTCATGGACATCTCCGACGAGCCCGAGAAAGTCCTCAAAGCCTACGGCGCCGAGCCGGGCAAACTTTCGTTTGCCAATAACTGCCTGCTGGCGCGCCGTCTCATCGAAGCCGGCGTGCGCTATGTCCAGCTATTTGATTGGGGATGGGACCACCACGGCACCAACGAGCGCACCGACCTGATCTACGACTTGCCCCAAAAAGCGGCCTCGATGGATACGCCCGCTGGAGCCCTGCTGGCCGACCTCAAGCAGCGCGGGCTGCTCGATGAAACGCTGGTGGTGTGGGGCGGGGAATTCGGCCGCACGCCGATGCGCGAAAACCGCGGCGGCAAATACGGCGCCTACATCGGCCGCGATCACCATCCTTTTGCTTATTCGATTTGGATGGCGGGCGGCGGCGTTAAGCGCGGCTTTGACTACGGAGCAACCGACGATATCGGGTACTACATCACCGAAAACCCGGTCACCCCGCACGACCTGCAGGCCACCATTCTGCGTGTGCTGGGTCTCGACGCCTTCCGCCTGAGCTACCCGTTCCAAGGCCTCGATCAGCGTTTGATCGGTCCCACGGAAGAGGCCAAGGTGATCCAGGATGTGATCGCCTGACATCCACGTTGAATCGGTTGCCTTCGCGTACTGGCTACGCCTCTTTCCCGGAAGCATGATCCGGACGACTCGGGTTGCGATCCCAAGCCAACCAAACGTGCATGTGCCGCGAGAAATGCGCGCAGCCGCTAGCCCGGATATTTCACCAGGAGTCGGCTGCGAGGCGTGATAAGCCCGCGTCTACTGCGTTGCGCTCGGTTGCCGTGCTCACCGTACTGTCCAAGTACGCCTCCGCGCGCCAACCTTCGCGCGCCTTGTGCCCACGGGCTTCTGACGCCTCTTGCTGCGACCCCTGGTGAAATATCCGGGCTCGTACCAACTAGTATTCCAACATCGCGCGCGGCTCGTGGAGGCGAAGAGGTAGCAGCCGGGCGGCATTCCGGAAATCGCCATCCAACGAGAAGACCGCGAAGTTAAGCCGGATCGCGGCCGCGCAAATGAGCAAATCGATTGGCGTGCCGCTCAGGCCTTGACGGCGGCAGCGATTGAATAGGTCCGCCGCCTCAACGTAGTCCGCGTCCAGCACGGCTTGGTTGGGAAACGGCTCCAGTCTGTTCTTCAAAAGTTCGAACTGGGAGTTGCTCCGAATCCCGGAGAGAATCTCGTGGCGGATTGGCCCCATTAGGCAGGCGCGGCCTTCGGTTACCAACGCCGACCACTCGGCGACCGCCGCGCGCTCCACTCCCGCCAGCCGCGCGCCATGACGGCGCAAAGCGACCGACCAGATCGAAGTATCGACAAGCACGCTCACGGCTGCTCTTTGCGGCGTAACGCCTTGTAGTCATGACCCGGAGCGTAGTCGATCTTTCCCGCTAGCTCGAGGATCCGAAGTTGCTCGCGGCGCTGAACGTATTCCTCCAGCGCCGCCGTGACGGCCGCTTTCTTAGTGCGGTGGCCGCCGATGCGCCGGGCTTTGTTGATCAGGCGGTCGTCAAGAGCCAGATTCGTAGCCATGGATTTATTGTACACATACGATTGTGTGGCCTGATGTGTGGAAATGCGCAAACCCTTAAGCTTTGGCTTTTCATGGCGTCTCGATCGTAGCCATGCTAAACTTCCGGTTTATTGCTGGTGCTCAGTTCGCGCGGTGCGTCCCATGATGACCCTCGATGAAGGCATTCAAGCGCTTTGCGGTACCTTAAGTACGCAGTCGCAGGCCCACATTAAGCCGGTTCACCGACACCTCAGTCACCGCCTTGTTATCGAAGGTGGGTTCCCACCGGAATGGTTGCACCCGAGACCGCCCTACGAGGCAACATACAAGACGAATTTTGAATGCCGCCTTGATAGCGCCCCAGGAAAGCCGGGTGCAACGGAGTTCAGAATCCTCGGCGGGATCAAGGCCAAAAACCTTGATGTAACAGTATTGCACCCGCAGATCGGACCTGTTGTCGGAATCTCTGCCAAAAGCACAGGAAACGCATTTCGGAACCTTACGAATCGCATGGAAGAGGCACTTGGCGATTGCGCCAACATCCACATGATGTACCCGGGATTCGTCTTCGGATTCCTGCATTTCATCAAATTCGCCTCGACTTCGGACATCGATCGCGCCGACGCTACATTCGATCAGAGCGCCGGCCCACTGCCTCATTTGCTGCGTTACCATGACGTCCTGGTGTCGTTGGCGGGTCGTACTAACATCACCGATCCCGCGATGCGCTACGAGTCAGTGGGCCTGATTGTGTACACCTGCGAGGACGGAAGAGCTCGCATATATCCCAACTATCCTCCACCGAGCAGTCCGATTCACTACTCCAAATTCTTTGAGTTGTTATATCGACCGTACGACCTACGATTTTCATACCCCTTTCCACAAGGTCAAGCCGCGCGCAAGAGCTGGATAGGGAGTCAGATCCAGGGTGAGAGTCCGTTCGATGCCGCCACTGGCTTTCCGTGGAGTCTCAGGAAGTAGCGAGGATTCAGGCCCGCGACATTCTACGGTTTCGAAGCGCCAGACCGGCAGAGCGAAGCAATTCGCAGTCGGCGGACGAGAGACCCAGACTCCGGTGGAGTAAATAGTCATCCGCGACTAAGCTACAGGCCCCATGGCTTTTTTCCCGGGATACGTCGTCAAGTTCGGCGGCCAAGCTATCGAGATGATCGAG
>JBBDWJ010000352.1:0-11161 GCA_040902925.1 Bryobacterales bacterium
ACGACTTTCGACATCATCGGGCAGTAGCCATCGCCTGGACTCTTTCGGGAGGAGTGGGCGTGTCTGCGCGCCCACTCACCCCGGGGGTTCGAAAGGCCCCAGGCGCGAATCCCCAGCCGGCGAACCAACCCGCCAACACCAAGCTGCCGTCGCCGCGGCGAGACGCGCCTAAACGGCGGGCCAGGGCGTCCATTTCCTCGCCGTATCCGGTGTATTGGCGCTCGACGCCGGCGTGGGTCAAAAGCTGCAAGGTGGCAAATCGCTGCAACGCCCAAAAAGATCCTTCCGGGTGCATAGCCGGATGCTGGGTAGGCTCACTCATGCCTTGCGCTCGCTCTCCATCAGAGCGCGCAGCATGGCGTTCATGCGGGTCTGATAGCCGTTGCCTTTCGATTTCAGCCAGTCGATGACGTCGGTGTCGAGCCGCACGGTAACGGGCTGCTTCGGTCTCGGCATGTGAAGCTTGGCACGCCGCCAGAAGCGTTCATCGAGTTCCGGGATATCGGAATAGTCGATGTCCTCGTCGCGGATCGCTTCAATCTCGTTCAAGCGCTTTTTCGAGATAGTCATGGTATGCCTGCCCTTCTTTGCGGTTGGCCTTGCGCGCCGAAATCAACCGGACGCGCTCGTTACGGTCCGTGTGGACGACTACAACGATAACGGCAGAACCGAGTTGCCCGGTCGTAATGAGGCGCTCTTCGCCATATTCCTCGCGGTCGTCCGGCGCGGTGAGCAACGGACTATCAAAAACAGCACTCGCTTCTTCAAAGCTGATGCCGTGCTTGGCCTGGTTGGCGCGGTTCTTCTATTCGTCCCATTCAAACTGCGTCGGCATCGGTCCATTGGCGTCATTGCGTTTCGCCTTACTCTATATGTACATTATGTACATACACCTGTCAATAAGAATACATTCCTAATACGGCGCGGTCGGTGGGGGTTTGTTCACTCGGCGCTCGCGCACCCAACCAAGGGCTTTGCCATGGAAACGGGTAGAAAAAAGCTCTTTTCCTGCTGCCTGTGCGCGTGTAGAGTCGGGGCAGTAGGGAGAAAACAAGCATGCGGGACGAAGAACTGGAGCGTTCCCGCCTCACCGCCGCCGCCCGCGCTAAGCTGAACAGAACACCCATGAAATCCCAGGTCCGCATCGCCAACGGCCAAGGTTTTTGGGGGGACTGGCTGGAAGCCCCCGTGCGCCAGGTCGAACTCGGCCCCATCGACTATCTGGTTCTCGACTACCTGGCCGAGATCACGATGTCGATTCTGCAAAAGCAGAAGGCCCGCGATCCTTCGCTCGGCTACGCCAAAGACTTCGTGCCTCTGGTGGCCCGCATTGCCCCGCGCCTGATCGATCAAGGCATCAAAGTGATTTCAAACGCCGGGGGCGTCAACCCGGTGGCGTGCGCCCAAGCGGTCATGGACGCAGCGCGCGCCAAGGGCGTGACCGGGCTCAAAGTCGCGGTCATTACCGGCGACGATATTTTTGACCGCCTCGACGAGATGCTCGCCCGCGGCATCGCCTTTGACGACCTCGACAGCGGTGAACCGATCAACGCCATCCGCCCGCGGATTCTGAGCGCGAACGTTTACCTTGGCGCGTTTCCCTTGGTCGAAGCGCTCGAAAGCGGCGCACACGTCGTCATCGCAGGGCGATCCACCGACACCGCCCTTACGCTGGCGCCGATGATTCACGAGTTCGGCTGGGCCTCCGACGACTGGAACAAGCTCGCCGCCGGCACCATAGCCGGCCACATCATCGAGTGCGGCGCGCAGGCCTCCGGCGGCAACTGCCAAGTGGACTGGCAATCGATCCCCGACCTCGCCAACATCGGTTTTCCGATCATTCAGGCTTATCCCGATGCGAGCTTCCACGTCACCAAGCACGAGAACACGGGCGGGCGAGTCACGAGCGCGGTCGTAACCGAGCAGTTGGTGTACGAACTCGGCGACCCGGCGAGCTACATCACTCCCGATTGTGTGGCCGATTTCACGACGATCCGGCTGCGCGACGACGGAGCCGACCGCGTGTTGGTAAGCGGCATCGGCGGCCGGCCCAAGCCTCCCACGCTCAAAACTTCCATTACCTACGAAGCCGGCTGGAAGGCCGCCGGGACGCTCGTTTACAGTTGGCCGGACGCGGTTGAAAAAGCGCGAGCGGCCGACCAGATCGTGCGCCGCCGCCTGGCCGACCTTGGCCTGGAGTTCGATGAAATTTACACCGAGATCTTCGGAGTCGACGCCTGCCATGGCCCGGTGGCCGCACCGAATCAAGATCCGCCCGAGGTTCAGATTCGCATCGGTGTTCGCGGACCTCGACGCGAGGCGGTCGATCGTTTCACGCGCGAGCTGATTCCGCTGGTGCTCAATGGGCCGCCGACCGCCACAGGGTTCGGGGAAGGCCGCCCCGTGGTGCGCGAGGTCGTAGCCTATTGGTCGTCGCTGCTGCCGCGCGATGAGATCCGCACACAGGTCGAGGTTTTTGAATTATGACCGCCGCCTCTCGCGCGGAAGCTTTGCTGCTGCGGGAGTACGAGCCTCGCGATCTCGAAAAACTTTGCGCCCTTGACCGTCAATGCTTCCCCGAAAAGATCGCCTATCCGATCGAGACGATGCGGGAAACGATCGAGCGTGAGGGCGCCTTCACGCTGATTGCCGAGGAGCCGTCCGGCCGCATCGCCGCGTTTGTCATCGCCGGCCGCGGCAGTCCCCGAATCGGTTATGTGGCGACGCTGGATGTGGATCCCGGTTTCCGCCGCCAAGGTCTCGCGACACGGCTGATGCAAGCGGCGGAAGAGCGTCTGGCCGGACTCGAAGTGCGAAAAATCCGGCTCGAAACCGCCACCGCCAATCCCGCGCGCCGGCTATTTGAGAAACTGGGCTATGCGCGCGTCGGAAAGATCGAGCGCTACTACGAAGATGACAGCGACGCCTGGGTCCTGGAAAAACCGATTGCGCGCAAGACCAGGCAGCGTCCGGCTGGGTAAGTGGGAATGAGCGACCTCGTTCAGATCGGCAGGCATAACTTCCGGTTCGAGTGTCAACCCGGCTGCACGAACTGCTGCACGCGGCCCGGCGAAGTCTATCTGACCGAAGAGGACGTCCCGCGCATCGCCGCCTTTCTGGACATGAAGCCGCAGGCGTTCCGGAAGCGCTACTGCGTCGACGGCGTGGACGGCCTGCGGATCGCCAACCCGCCCGATGTGTCCTGCCTGTTCCTGCGCGAGGATGGTTGCTCGATTCACGAGGCAAAACCGCTGCAGTGCCGCACGTTTCCGTTCTGGCCTGAGCACGTGCGCAACAAGCGCGCCTGGAAGAAGCTATCCCAATACTGCCCCGGCGTTGGGGTCGGTCCGCCACTGCGGCGGAACGAGGTTCGCGAGCAGGCGCAGGCCTGTTTCGAGTCGTTCCCGGATTTCTGAGCACAGACAATCTTGTCTGTGTTTCCACACTGACAACTATGCAGAACTGTTGCTGCGCGGGGCCGATGGCTATACCAGCGGATTGCCTGTGTTGGCGGACAGACAGGATTGTCTGTCCCACTAGTCAACGCCGAGCATCTTTTTCATATCCACGAATAGATATACCATCGCCGGTCCGGCCGTCACCAAAAACGTCGATGGCATGATCAGGAAAAAAATCGGGAAGATCATCTTGACGGCGATCTGGCGGGCCAACTCCTCGGCTCGCTGCCTCCGCCGAATGCGCATCGAGCGGGCTAGCGTTCGCAGTACGCGCGCGACGCCGGTCCCGAAACGCTCGGTCTGAATTAGCAGCGAACCGAACTTGCGCATGTCGGGTTCGCCGGTGCGGCGTCCGAGATTGCGGAGGGCTTCGGCGCGCCCGGTCCCCGCACTCGTCTCGATGGCATAGACGTGCAACTCATCGGTTAGAACGGGGTGTGCGGAGGCCAGTCCGCGGGCTGCCTCTCTCATCGCCTGATCGAGCGACAGTCCGCTCTCCACACCCACCACGAGCAAATCAATCAGGTCGGGCAGCGCGTGGCAAATCTCCTCCTGGCGGCTGCGCGCGGCGAAACCAACAAGCCATTTCGGGACGCGAAACGCTGCATAGGCCGCCACCGCGCCGGCGAAAGCCACGGCGAAGGCGTCGGGTCGCACCGCGTACAGAAACGGACACAGCAAACCCGGCACGGCCACGGTCAAGCATGCTTTGAGACCGAAGTAAATTGGCACGCAGGCGGGCAGGCGGTAGCCCGCCGCAACCAGCATTCGCTTTGCCTCCGCGCGAGATTCGTCTCCCACAGGTAGGGCCGAGCCGAGCCGCTCGATCGCGTCGTGCCAGCCGGTGAAAGGAAAGCGGAAGGGCGAGGCCTCTTCGATGCCACGAGCGTCGTCCGAAGCGGGACCAGCGGCAGGATGCCGCACCCACAGGCGGTAGCCGGCAATCAGCGAGGCCGAAAGCGTCAATAGAAAGCACCCCAGGCAAGCCGCGGCAACCATCGGGCTAGACCCTGATGTTGACGATGCGCCGGATCACAACGTAGGCGAGGACTTGACCACTCAGGGCCATGAAAAGGAACGTCGGCCCAAGGCGGTGCTCCAGCAGCAGGTCGAAATAGGCGGGGTTGATGTAGAGCATCGTTCCGGCCACGGCGAACGGCAGCGCGCTGAGCACCACGGCGGTCATGCGGCCATTGGCTGTCAGGGCCCGGACCTGCCGCTTGAGCGTCATGCGTTCGCGAATCGTCTCGGAAAGATCTTCGAGAAGCTCGTGCAGTCCGCCGCCGGTGCGGGATTGTGTCTGAATCGCGGAAACGAAGAACTGGATATCGACGCTCGGCAGCCGCTCCATCAGATTGCCCAGCGCGTCGTCCATCGACAGGCCCAGGTTGTATTCATCGACGGTCTTGCGCAGCTCGGCCGAGAGCGGCGGGTCGCATTCCTCCGACAGCAGCTCGATCGACATGGGGAGCGAGTGACCGGCCAGCAGCGCGCGGCTGAGATAGTCGAGCGCGTCGGGAAGCTGCTCCTCGACCCGCCGCAAGCGCTCGGCCTGCCGGCGGCGGATCACAGCTATCGGCGCGGCCGCTGCCAGCAGCGAGCACAGCAGCGCAACCGCGAGCGGGGACCCGGCCAGCAGCAGCACATTCAGCGCCACGGCTCCGAGCGTAAGCATCAGCAAAACGGTCCTGCCAACCGACCAGTCCAGGTCCGCTTTTTCAAGCAGCTCCCGCAAATGTTGAGCAAACCGCATGCGTCCGAGAACCGGGGCCAGCAGCGAAATCGTGCTCAGCATCTCGCTGCGCAGAATTGCCGGCCCTGAGGGCGCTCGCGCCGGCACTGTTCCGCCGGCGCGCATGGACCTTTCCAGCAGCATCCAGGCTGCCGCCCCAGCCGCCGCCGTAACTACAAACGTCAGCAGAAAAACCGTCGAATATCCCGCCAACTGTGCCAACACCTAGACCTCCACCAGCGAGTCAAACAGCGTTTCGGGGACCGGCTCGTCCGCGTGCCGCAACTTTTCAATCAGTTCGGGCTTTGACTCCGTGCCGCGGAACCGCCCGCGAACCGAGCCGTCTTTGGCCAGACCGGTCTTCTCAAACACAAACAAGTCCTGCAGCAGCACTTCTCGGCCCCTTACGCCGATCGTCTCGGCAATCTGGGTCACCCTGCGCGAGCCATCGCTCAAGCGCGCCATATGGACGAATACATTGATGGCGGAAGCGATCTGGTTCCGGATCGAGTGCAACGAAATATTGGAATTGACCAGGCCGACCATCATTTCCAGCCGGCTGATCGCGTCACGGCAGCTATTGGCGTGGATCGTGGCCAGCGAACCGTCATGGCCGGTGTTCATCGCCTGCAACATGTCGAGCGCTTCCTCGCCGCGCACTTCGCCGAGGATGATGCGGTTCGGACGCATGCGCAGGCTATTGATCACGAGCTGGCGCTGCTTGATCGCGCCCTCGCCTTCGATGTTGGGCGGGCGCGTCTCCATCCGCACCACGTGGTCCTGGCGCAGTTGAAGCTCGGCGGTGTCTTCGATCGTGACGATTCGCTCGTCTTCGCCGATGAAAGTCGACAGCACGTTCAGCAGAGTCGTCTTGCCGGTTCCGGTGCCGCCGGTCACCAGGATGTTCAGCCGGGCCCGTACGCAGGCCGACAGCAGCGTCAGCATTCCCTCGGTCAGCGAGCTCATCCCGACCAGATCGCCGGCCATGAGCGGATTGCGGGCGAATCGGCGAATCGAAAGCACCGGCCCGTCAACCGCCACCGGCGCGATCACGGCGTTGATGCGCGAGCCGTCGGGCAAGCGCGCGTCCACCATCGGCGACGACTCATCGACGCGGCGGCCCACCTGCGCCACGATTTTCTGGATGATCCGCTGCAGATGCGTGTTGTCTTTGAAGCGGACCGGCGTCTTGACCAGCCGGCCGTTGCGCTCGACATATACCTTGTGCGGCGTGGTGACGAGGATGTCGGAGATCGTGGGGTCTTGCATCAGCGGCTCGAGCGGACCCAGCCCAAAAACCTCGTTGAGCACCTGGTCGATGATGAGGTCTTTGCTCCACTCGCCGAGTTTGCTCTGTTCCTCTTCCACCAGCGAGGCGACAGCGGTGCGCACTTCCTGCCGCACACGGGGCGCATCGATTTCCGCCAGCCGTTCCAGGTTGATTCGCTCCAGCAACTTGCGGTGGATGCGGTGCTTCAGCTCGGTGTACTCGGGCGGGATCTTGTCGCGAGAGTCCGCGTTTGGGGCAGGGGCGAGTCCGGTAGTCACTACAGGCGTCATGGGAAAGCACGCAGCCGTGGGGCGCCACGCGCGGAGCCGCGGTTTCGGCTCGATACGCAGGCAGCCAGCGCATCTACCTTATCGGCCACAGCAGGCGGGCATCATTAATGGAGGGGAGTAGGCGGTGAGTGCAGCGTCAATGCGGAGGGGCAAGGCGGCTGCGAACGCGCGGTCTGGTAGTAGGACCTGGCGGCAATAGGAACTAGTCCGTGGTGCGGAGGGGGTGATCCAAGCCGACCCCGTGGTGACAGGGCATTGCGGCAGCAACTCAGACGCCGCGCTAGTGCGGTTTATCTTGCCGCGAGGGTCCGAACTCGTTGTCGATCGGCTTGCGGCCCGCGAAACCTTCTTCAACGCGGTGCCAATACTCGATGCGTTGCTCGCCTAGTTTCCAGCACAGCAACACTTGTTCCTCGCCGAGCATGGCGGGGAAATCCACCAGCCCCACGTCGAGGTCCTTGACGATGCAGCCGGAGTCTTCGATCTGATCCATGGCGTCCTGGAGTTTTCTGACGGCGTGCTCCTTGCTGCGTTTGAAGCGGCCCACGCGGGCTGGATCGAGTTCCATGCCGCCCAGGAACTGAATACGTCCGGCGATTTTCTGCAGCTCGCCGTTCGCCTCGACGGCTTGTTTTTTGGCATCAATGGCCTCGGGCAGCCATCGTTCAAGGCTAGGGATCAGATCTTCGGCTTCATGCAGTGTGAAAACTTTGTCCATGGGACTCTAATTCCCGCCAACCGGTCCTTTGGGGATCACTCGGCTCGCCCGCAGTGCGTTACCGCTTTAAGGCCGATGGAAGCGGTGCGGTCCGAGCGCGATCGGACGCTCGTAAAAACTGTCGGTGGTTTGGCAACCAACGCGCATGCGCTCGCGCCTCCCGGTTCCGAAGGGATTTTCAAACCCCCATCACTTGCACGGATACCGAACGATTGCGAGGGCCGTCGAGCTCGGCCAGAATGATGGTCTGCCAGGTCCCTAGCAGCACCTTCGCGTTGCGCACTTGCAGGGAAACGGAATGACCGAGCAGCAGGCCTCGCAGGTGCGAAACCGCGTTCTGGCGTTCGCAGTCGGAGTACTCCGGGTCGTCATGACGCCAGCCCGACTCCTTGGCGACCATTTTCTCGAGCAGCGTCTTGAAGTCGTGAAGCAGAGCGTCCTGCCATTCGTTGATGAAGACACTGGCTGTCGTGTGCAGCGACTGCAAGTGGACGACGCCATTCTTGACGCCGCTTTTGGCGACGATCTCGTTGATACGGTCGGTGACGTTGATCAGCTCGAATTTGTCCTTGGTGATCCAATCCACGATGCGGACAAACGTCTTGACACCAGGAAGCTCGGTGGGCTGCTCGGTGTCCGCTTCGGGCGGCTGCAGCTTGGGGTCAGGTATGGAACGGGCACTCATTGATTGCTCTCCCTCCAACGCGCTCAAATTCGAGTCTCGAATTCCGCGAGCCCTGCGGCGGCCCTGGCCGTTTTGTCCGCTACCGCAAGCAGGCCCCCAGAAGCCGCATTATAGCAACCGCCTGTAGCCGGACGAGTTCAACAGCTTGCAGATTCAATCACTTACATGTACATGCCGCCGTTGACGCTGAGGACCTGGCCGGTGAGATACCCGGCCCGCTCGGAGGCAAGAAAGCTGACCGCGGCGGCGATTTCGTCCGGCGATCCCATCCGCTTGAGCGGAATGCGGTCGAGAATCCGCTCGCGAATCTTTTCGTCGAGCGCTTCGGTCATGGCGGTTTGAATGAAGCCGGGGGCGACGGCGTTGACCGTGACATTGCGGGACGCCACTTCCAGCGCCAGCGCTTTGGTGAGACCGATCAGGCCTGCCTTCGAAGCCACATAATTGGCTTGGCCCGGGTTGCCCGCCAGGCCCACAACCGACGAGATGTTCACGATGCGGCCCCAGCGAGCGCGCACCATCCCCGGCAGCACGGCCTGGATCGTTTGAAACGCGCCGGTGAGGTTGGTGTCGATGACCTCGCTCCATTGCTCGGCGGACATGCGCATGGCCAGGTTGTCGCGTGTGACGCCGCCGTTGTTGATGAGAATCTCGATGGGACCATAAATCTCGCGGGCCTTCGCCACCGCAGCCTGTATCGAATCGGAAGATCGCAGGTCGAGTTCCACCGCGCTGGCCTGGCCGCCTTGGGAGCGAATCTCTTCGACCAGGCTGGCGAGTTTATCCTGCTGCCGCGCGGCGCCGACCACGCGGGCTCCGGCCTTGGCCAGTTCCACGGCGCAGGCCCAGCCAATGCCCTGGCTGGCTCCGGTCACGAGGGCTATACGGTCTTTCATTCGAATAGTTTCTCCAAAGTGGCCAGATCTTCGACATGAGCGCCGTTGAGCGACCGGTCGATGTTGCGAAGCAGCCCGGTCAGTACCTTGCCGCAGCCCACTTCGATAAAACGATCGACGCCGCGGGCAACCAGCACGCGCATCGAATCTTCCCAGCGGACTGCGTTGACGACTTGTTTTTTAAGGCCGTCGCGGGCGTCTTCGGCCGTAGTGATTTCCCGGCCGGCAACATTGTTGATGAGCGGAACCTTTAGGTCGCCGATCGCGGCAGCGTCGAGATCGCCTGCCAGCCGGTCTGCGGCGGGCTGCATCAGCGCACAATGAAACGGGGCGCTAACCTGCAAGACCACAGCCTTGCGGGCTCCGGCCTGCTTGGCAAGCTCCACGGCTCGCTCGACCGCGCCGCGATGGCCGGCGATGACAATTTGGCCCGGCGAGTTCAGGTTCGCTGCGGACACCACCTCGCCCTCGGCGGCTTGCCGGCAAACGTCCTCCAGCTTTTCGGGGGCGAGACCCATCACCGCCGCCATCGCTCCCAATCCGTCGGGCACGGCTTCCTGCATGTAGCGCCCGCGCCGGCGCACCAGGCGGAGCGCGTCCGGAAACGAAAGCGCGCCCGCGGCCACCAGCGCGGAATATTCCCCCAGACTGTGTCCGGCGACGTAAGCAGGGTCGAGACCCTTGTCGCGAAGCACGGCCAGGGTTGCTATCGAGCAGGTGAGGATCGCGGGCTGGGTGTTTTCGGTGAGCTTGAGGCTTTCCTCGGGCCCTTCGAAGCACAGTTGCGAAATCGCAAATCCCAGTGCGCTGTCGGCTTCTTCAAAAACGCGCCGGGCGGTCTCGAAGTTCGCGGCGAGTTCACGGCCCATGCCCGGCTTCTGAGAACCCTGCCCGGGGAACAGAAAAGCGAATTTCGGCATGAACACTCCACCCTAGCTCGCGGCGCAAGAGCGCGCAAGTAGGAAGCACTGGTAGGCAGCGAGAGCCAGGCGAGGCGGGCGGAAACCGAGGCAAAAGGGAAAGTGCGAAAAGCAACCGGCAAACCAGTTTCGCGGTATCCGCGATCGCGCCGGCTATTCGCGCTTGCGCATCTGTACTTCCACTGTGACCGTGGGGTCCGCGTCGAAACGGAGATAGGGGTCAGGCAAGTACGCCGTGACGCGAAAACTGCGGCCGCCGACGACCTCTGTGAGATCGATCGGATCGGTCGAGACCACGTCGACCAGCGCGATGCGGCTTTCGGGGCCGACAACCACCAACCGGGGCGGGTCGAGGCGCACCGCGGCTAATGCATACTCACGCTCGTAAGTGCCCACGAATTGCGGCTGAATCTCCACCTCGCGCCGCGCCTGCGCTTCGAGCGTAAAGCGAAGTTGAGAGGGCACCGCCTTGATCAGCCGCACGCCGTCCGGCAAGCCGAGATTCATCTCGGCGACGGTCAGCGTCTTTTCTCCGGGTCCGTAGACTCCGGAGAAATCGGCCGCGACACCCACCTGGTCTCTCCGCAGCTCGTTCAGCTTCGAGGCAGGACCGCGCAGGATGACGGTGACGCGATCGGCCTGGTCGGGGTTCAGCTCGAGGTCCTCGGGGACATTGACATAGTGGAGGCGCGCTTCGAAGGTGGCGTCTCTCAGCGATTGGCTGGCGAAGCTCACCCAAAGCAGGATCGCCCCTACCACGGCGGCGGTCTTGAGGCCGAGGCCTGTTGCCAGCTTTTCGCGCAGTCCCATAAACCAACAGTGCTAGCTCGCGGTGCGGGAGCGGTGGCTTTCCGAAGCGCTCGAAGACGAACCTCCAAAAGCCAGATTCTCTTCCGGGCGGTCGACAAGAATTCCGGCGGCGTTGACACCGCGGGGCGGCGCCACGACGGGCCCGAAGTATTGAATCAGCTTCAGGCGTAGCCGGTCGATCGAAACGCCCACTTCGATCGTCCCGGCGGCGGCGATCGAGATTCGCCCGTCGGTTTCCGAGATCACGATGGCAAGCGAGTCGCTTTCCTCGGTAATGCCGATCGCGGCGCGGTGGCGCGTGCCGAGCGAGCTGATCAGTCCTGGATTCGTAGTCAGCGGCAGAAAACAGGCTGCGGCGGCCACTTTTTCACCCTGGATGATG
>JBBDWJ010000353.1:0-11111 GCA_040902925.1 Bryobacterales bacterium
CCCATCAGTTCGCCCTGCGGCACCTTTCACAATTTTAAGTGGGAAAGTAGCTAGCGCTTAGAACATAAAGCGCAGCGCGAACTGCCACTGCCGGTTGGTGCCGGCGCGGGTCGAGTTGATCTGACCGAAGTCACCGTTGCCCTGTGTGGAGCCGGGGGCGTTGAACTGCGGCGTATTGGTCATGTTGAAAGTTTCGGCGCGGAACTGAACGCGATAGCGCTCGGTGATCCGGAAGTCCTTGAACAACGACAGGTCCAGGGTGCTGATGCCCGGGCGGACGTTGCTGAAGTTACCCAGAGCCCCGTAGGTGCCGGGCGTCGGATTCTGGAAGGCGCTGACGTCCATCCACTGTGCCGGCGTGCGGCCGCCCGAGGGCGCCGCGTTGGGATCCTTACCGGAAACCGGATCGGGACGAATCGTGCCCGAGCAGGAGCAGACGCCGCGGCTCGAGCTGACACTAAAGAAGTTACCGGTTTGCAGGGTCAGGATTCCATTCAACTGCCAGCCCCCGGCGACCTTGCCCGCAAGGCTGGTGTTGTTCTTCAGGAAAGGCAGCTCCCACAAGCCGCTCAAGGTTAAGCGATGACGGACGTCGAAGCTGGCGTGGGAATACTCCTCGGAGATGTGGACTGTGCGGTTGCCCGGACCGTCCGACAGAGGCGATCCAACATCAGTAAGGGCGTGGCCCCAGGTATAGGAACTCAGGAACTGGATGCCGTCGGAGAAGCGCTTCTCGAGTTTGACGGTCATGGCGCTGTAGTTGGAACGGCCGAAGCTGTTGGTGCCCTGGATGCCGGCGTTGCCGACAGCCTGAATCGGCCGCCGCGGCAAGCTGTTAACACCAGGAGCCGGGTCATGCACGGGCCGGTTGGGATCGTAGTTCTGCGTCAGCCGCTGACCCTTCGACCCGATGTAGGCAACCTCCAACACGGTGTTCCAACCGATATCACGCTGAACGTTAAAGTTCCACTTGTGAACCAGAGGCCAGCGGCGGTTGGTGTAGAGGCTGCGGAAGTTGATCGGCGCCGGCAATGTGAACGAATTGACCGGGAAGCCATCGGAAAAGCGGTCGATAAACGGATTCAGCGCAAACGAGTTCGCTTGGTTGAACTGCGTCTCCTGGTTGAACGGCAGGTTCTCACCGCGATTGGGGTTGCCACCCTCGTTTTCTTCGGCGCCGTAGAACATGCCATAGCCGGCGCGGATGACCGTGCCGGACATCAGTTCATAGGCCATCCCGATGCGGGGTGCGAGGTTGGTTTTGTCCCAGTCAATCAAGTACTGCGAGGCGACACCGCGCTCGACCGCGATATCCGGGAAGTCGGTAGCAAAGTTCGGAGGCAGCGGGGCGTCTTGATCTTTGCCCGCAGGAATGACCAGCGTGGGCTGGCTATGCTCGATGCCGAAGATGTCGAGGTGGGCCTGACGCCCGAACTTTTCCCCGATGGGAGAGGTGACCTCGTAGCGCAGACCGAGGTTGATGGTCAGCCTTGAGGAGACCTTCCAATCGTCCTGCCCGTAAAACGAATACGCGTCGCGGTAGGACGAAATGAAGTTCGATGTGGTGATGCGGGCAAAACCCGGCGTACCGATCAGCCAAGTCGCCATACCGTCGCCGGCGTCGGACAAGCCGCGCTGGCCGGTTAGATCCCGCGGGAAGGCCATCTGGCCACGGGGAGAAGGCACCTGGAAGAACGGGAAGCCAACGGGACGATACTCGACGCCGAACTTGAAGGCGTGCGAGCCCTTATTCCACGAGACGTTCTGGACGAAGTCCCAAACGTTGTTGTACTCCTGCGTCGGAAGCCATTCCGAACCGCCGACGTTGCTGTAGCTGTTCGGGGCGATCAGCATGAGGCCGCCGTTGTTGACGGTGAAGGGGTTCAGGCCGCCAATGCCGAGCGCGTCGAACGAGTTTTCGTCGGCCAGTGACTGCACACGGGTCGTCACGAGCCGCGAGTACGCGGCGCGCGACTCAGTGATGAAGGTTGGTGACCAGATACGGGTGTAGCTGAGCATGGCGTTGCGAGACAGGTTTTCTTCCTGCTCACCCGCGAAACCACCGGCGTCGAGTGCCCCTGGCAGCGGAGGAGCCTGGAATTTCTTCTCGTTGATCCAACTGATGCTGCCAAACAGGGAGTCGTTATCGCTCAGGCGGTGGTCGACGCGGACGTCCCACTGATTGACGTCCACTGCCGAGGAGCGCTGCGTGAAGAAGTTGCTGCCAGGGCGACCCCCGCCGAGGTTCTGGTTCGGGTCGGGATAAAGGTCAATGATCTTCTTGGCAACGGGATCAAACATAGTCGAGGGGATCTGATTGTTCGCGAACTGCTCGCGGTCGCCGCCATTGGTTCCGGTGAACGGATTGAAAACCGGCGCGCCCAGTGCGGAGAAGTCGCCGTTCTTCATGGCCGCTGTCGGGATCGTTAGAGTGCTCGACAGGCCGCCGTCCCGAATACGGGTGCCTTGATAGTCGGCGAACCAGAAGGTCCGGTCTCTGATCAGCGGTCCGCCCACAGCGGCGCCGAACTGATTTTGCACAAAGGCGCCCTTCTGCTTGCCGGTGCGGTTGGCTTCCCAGGTGTTGGCGTTCAAGTTGTCGTTCTGCAAAAACTCAAAGAGAGTGCCGTGCATGTCGTTCGTGCCCGATTTGATCGTGACGTTGACGACGCCGCCGGCCGCGCGGCCGTACTCAGCGTTGTAGCCGTTGGTGAGAATCTGCATCTCGCCGATGGCTTCGACGGAAGGCCCGATCACGTAGGCGGTCTGATTGATGAAGTCAATGACGTTGACGTTGTTGTCCATGCCGTTGAGCAGGAAGTTGTTCTGTCCGTTGGAACGCACGCCGTTGGCGGAGAACCCTCCGCCAGTTGCGTCACGCGCACCGGGCTCGGCGGGGTAGACCGCGGGAACCGTGCGCGCCAGAAACGCAAATCGGCGCTGGCCACCCAAAGGCAGCTCGCTCGTTTGGCGGTTTTCGAGTGTGCCGCCCATTTGGGTTGACTCGGTTTGCAGGGCCGGCGGCTGGGCCGTCACTTCGATTGTTTCGGTCACCGCGCCGAGTTCCAGGTTGAAGTTGGCTTGAACGCGCGAGGCGCCGACAAGAACGACGCCGGTTTGGACGGCTTTTTTGAAGCCCTCGGACTCCACCGATACGGTGTAGCTGCCGGGCTTAAGCAGAGGCCGGATATAGTTTCCGGACGCGTCGGTTTGAACCACGTTGGTGATGCCGGTGGCTTCTTCGACGATAGTGATGGTGGCGCCGGGGACAACGGCCCCGGTCGCATCGGTAACAGTACCGAGAACGGTACCCATGTCGCGTTGCGCCAGGGCCGGCAGAGCCAGACACAGGCACGCTACGACACAGAACAAAAACTTTCGCGCTTCAGGGCGCATACGAGACATCCTCCTCGTGATCACGATGACCACTAAGACCACTAATGTTGGGACGACCCACTCACGCTAGACGAGAACCTCGTGCCGGGCGGCTTGACCCCTCAATCCGCAGAAGCTGAACTAGGCCCCCACGGCATACTGCGCACGCCCGGAATATCTGTGGTGAAGCAGAAGCAAACCCGCTTGCGAGAATAACCTATGAAAACGCTTACGTTCGGGTTTTTACCCCACCCCAAGACTTTGACGAGGGTAGCTCCGGCTAACCTCGGTTGTCAAGAGTAGAACTCCGTGTTTCGCAAGGCAAAACAGTTTATTGACCCGATTGGGCGTCCCACGCCCGACCCCCACGTCCTTCCTTCCGGTGCTCAGCCCCCATAGGAGTGAAAGTCGCTGGCTGTCGGAGAATGAGCTCGTGGTGAGCACATCCGAGCGGAGCCCGACGGCCGTCCCGGGCAGGAGACAAGGAGTCCCTTCGCGGCACGTCTGCTTTTCGACCGCTACAGTTTGAAAAGTTCCCGCAAGCGTTTGGTTTGGGCCCGGCTCACGGGTATCTCGGTTTGCTTCTTGTCGCTCATGCGGAGCTGGTAGCTCGATTTGAACCAGGGCACGACTTCCTTGATGCGGTTGATGTTGACCAGATAAGAGCGATGCACGCGCCAGAAGCTCGACGGATCGAGGTTCGATTGCAGCTCTTCGATCGTGCGGTAGTTGGACTGGCCTTCGACATAGGTCGAGGCGATGGTGATGAGTCCGTCCTGGATGGTGGCGTAGATTACGTCGGCGGCGTCGACCAGGAACATGCGGTTCTGGGCGTTGACGAGCAGCTTGGTGCGGGGGCCGACGCTGCTTTGAAGCCTCGCCAGAAGCTGCTCCATGCGGCTGGTGTTTTGCGCGGGGGCTTCCTGGCGTTTTTGGACGCGCTCGATCGACAGCGCGAGCCGCTCCTTTTCGATGGGTTTCAGCAGGTAGTCGACGGCATTGACCTCGAAGGCCTCAACTGCATATTGGTCATAGGCAGTGGCGAAGATGAAATGCGGCAGATCGCCGCCGGACTCGATAAGCCTGCGGACGACGCTAAGGCCGTCGAGGCCGGGCATCTGAACATCGAGGAAGACGATGTCGGGCGCATGCTCTTCAATCAGCTCGACGGCGTCAAGGCCGTTATCGGCCGATGCCGCGATGTGAACCTGCGGGAAGGATTTCAGCAGAAATGCCAGTTCGTCGCGAGCAAGCTGCTCGTCGTCCACGATAATTACATTCAACGTGGCCGTGGCGCTGGGGCGTTCCGCCATGCGATTTTCCTTTCCTAGCCTTGATTCTTTTGGGAGTATAGCGCAGTGAGGTTGCAGGGAGGCCGATGGATGACGCCGCCTTGCCGCGTACGGTTTCTCTCATGGTTCCGGGCCCCCAGCCCGCGAAACAGGCGAACGAGGGCCACGGCGCCGTCAGGCCTTGAACCATTCGCACATCAGGTCGATGGCCCTGACAACGTTGCCGCAGTAGGTAGCCAGGAACTGACCGCCGAGCGGTTCATCGAGGGGGTGCGATTCGGCGGCCGCCAGAACGCGCGCGCCGTCGAAATCCACGTAGGCAAGACGCGCGGTCAACTCTTCCTCGGGGCGTCCGAAGTCGCTGCCGGGCAGGATCGCGACGCCGGTGTCCTGGAGCAAGCGCTCACACAGTTCGCGGTTGTTGCGGATGCCGCGCTCGGCTAGGCGCTCGGCGCCGGGGCTGAAATCAGGAAACAGGTAGAAGGCGCCTTCAGGCGGATCGACATCGATTCCGGCGGCGCGCAGCCGCTCGGCGGCGTCGCGTCCGAGCGCGCGCAGTATGCGCCGCGACTGCACGAGATACTGCTCGATCTGGCTGCCGCCGCGAAAAGCGCGCACGGCGGCGTATTGGATCGGCGCGCTGGTCGAGGTGAACGTCTCGCTGGCGACGTTGGCCATGGCGTCGAGCAGCCAGCGCAGGCTGGGAGGGAACGTAAACGTGCCCAATCTCCAGCCGCCGGCTCCGCACCACTTGCTCAATCCGCCGCTGATAATTGTTCCCTCGGGATAGAAGTGCGCGATCGAGACGTGCGTGCCTTCATGGTGCAACTCGCCGTAAATTTCATCCGAAAGCAGGACGATGCCATAGCTTTGCGCGACGCGCGCCAGCGCTGCCAGTTCGTCTAGCGAGTAAGTGCCCCCGGTCGGATTGGAAGGATAGTTCAGAATCACGATACGCGGGCGGCTAGGGTCTTCCTGGCAGAGTTTTTCGAGCTCGTCGGGGGTTAAACACCACCCGTTCGCACGGTGCGTCTGGAGCCAGCGGACGTGACGCCCGATGATGTGGGCCTGCGGCGCGTAGGAAACCCAGCTTGGCCGTGGAATGACCAGATCGCCGTAGTAGACCAATTGCAGCAGGAACATCAGTTCCTTGGAGCCAGGGCCGATCAGCACGTCTTCCGGCGAGGCATCGACGCCTTGCCGGCGGCGGTGATATTCCGCCACGGTCTCGCGCAGAGTTGGCAGCCCTTTGACAGGTAAATAGTCCTTCTGGAAAGCGTTCGAGCGCAGCGTCTCCACGACCGGCTCGGGCACCGGAAAAGGCGACTGGCCAAGGCCCAGCTTGTAGACCATGCGGCCTTGCTGGCGCAGCAGATTCGAGCGCTCGTTGATCGCCAGCGTGGCGGACGATTTGAGCCCGCGAACGTTGAGGTTTAGCTGTACGGGCAGGGTGCGAGTGGCTGGAGAGGCCTCGGTTTTCTCGTCAAGATCAACGGATTTCATAAGCGTGGACTACCAGGAACGGTTTGCCTGCATGATAACGCATGGGTGCGTGGAGGGCACGCCCGGCCGGCCTGCGTGAGCCGTCAATCTCAGCGGCGCTAGAAATTCAGCTTTAGCGCGAACTGCATCAGGCGCGGGGTGCTTACCGTTTGGGAGATCTGGCCGAAGTTGCTGCTGAAGATGTTGTTCTCGGGTAGCGCGAAGTTGGCGTTGTTGAGCAGGTTGAAGACTTCCCAGCGGAACTCGACATCGAAGCGTTCGAGAAAGCGCTGCCGCTTGACGAGGTTGAAATCCAGCAGGAAGCGGCCGGGCCCCGATACCGGGGTTTGCGACAGCTCGCCGAGGCGGCCGGCCGCCGGCAGTTCGAAAAGGCCGGGGATCGCGGCGCTCGAGCAATCGCCGCCGGCGACCGCTGAGGCGCAGGGGTCGATCCAGAAGATACCGCCGCCGATATCGCGGCGGCCGGTTTGCCCGCGCAGTTCGCCGTTCGTCAGCGGCTGCGAGAGGTCGACTGTGTTTTCGCCGGACACGAACCGCGTGTGGAACGTACCCAGGCCAGAAAGAATCGAGAACGGCCGGCCGCTTCGCCAGCTCAGCAGTCCGCCGGTTTGCCAGCCGCCGAACAGTGCGCGCGTGAGGCGGCGCTCCATCGAAACCGCCTTGCCCGGCCCGAACGGCAGCTCATACAGCCAGTTGGCGTTGAACTGCTGGCGCGGCATGAACTCCCGCAGCGTGTAGCGCGGGTTGCGAACGGCGCTAGGGCGCGAGTCGTTGAACAGCGTGTTCTCGTCGCCGTCGTAATCCGAAAGCGCCTTGCCGTATGTGTAGTTGGCCTGCAGCGTGAAGCCGTTGGAGAAGCGGCGGCGGATTTCGATCTCGAGGGCGTGGTACGTCGAGAAGCTATCGTTGACCATGCCGCGGGCGCTGGCGACGAACGGATTGGCCATGAAGAAATTGGCGGGAAAGCGGCCGGCGAGCACCTGTCCCCAAAAACTGCCTCCCGGAAGCGCGTTTTCGCCCGCGCCTGGGCGTGATGTTTGCGCTTGCATGTATTGGTTGGCGAAGTGCCCGGCCTCGCCGAAGTCGAGCGCATCCTGAAGAACGCCGTTGGCGCGCAGCACGCCGGCGTCGCCCGCGATCAGCGCCCCCATCAGCGGGTTGGGCTGGATGCAGGGCGCTCCGGAGGCGTCGTCAAATCCGAAAGAAACGTTGCCGGTTGAGCGGTTGCAATCGAGATTCGCCTTGGCGATATCGAACGAGTCGAGAAAACTCGTGCCGGTGACCGGGTCGACCGCGGCGGTGTTGATTTCGTTGAAGTCGGCGATGCGCCGCAGCTTTGTTCCGCGGTTGCCGACATAGCGCGCTTCGAGCGTCAGGTCGGGACGCAGTTCGCGCGACACGCTCAGCGTCCACTCGCTGTAATAGGGCGTGGCGAGTTCGGGATCGAAGACGCGGAAGTCGGCGGAGTTGCTGTTGAGGATGCTGCGCGAACTTGGCAGCACGAACTCCGGCGTTTGGGGCAAGACCGGGGTCGAGCCTACGTCGCGCAACAGGAACGGGCCGGCCGGGTTGTTGCGGCAATCGCCCCTCGAGGGAGTGCAGATTTCGTCGATCAGCAGGCCCTCGTTGTCGTCAAGGTTGCCATCAACGATCGAGAAGGCGTCCTGCATGTAGCTGATGCGGAAACCGGCGCGGACCGAAGTGCGTCCGTCGCCAAACGGGTCCCAGGCGACGCCGAGGACCGGCGCGAAATTGTTGTGGTCGTTGTTCCAGAGCGGGCGTCCGTTGACCGCGCCCGCCGGGACGTATTTCGTTGCGCAATCCTCGATCAACGCGACGGCATTCTCCGTGGTCGCCGGCTGCGGCAAATTGTTGAGCGGCGAGCACGGCGGGCCGTCAAAAATGCCGGGGTGGAAAAAGCCGCCGCGGCCCGAGGCGCCGAATACGGCATCGAGCCCGCCTTCAGGGGCAAGTACAAGCCCCTGGGTTTCAACCGGCACGGAGGCGTATTCCCAGCGCAGCCCCCACTGCAGCGTCACATTCGGCGTGAGGAACCAGGAGTCATGAACAAACAGATCGAGCTCCCGGTTGCGGTAGATGCGCCGCTGCGGCTCGTTGGGGACGAAGCCGGAATCGAGCGACCGCACGTTGAAACGCTGGCGGACTTCCCCTAGCGCTCCGACGACATTGTTCGCCAAGTCGCGCGCGGTTTCCGCGTCGGTGGTGTTCACCGCGCCGCCTCCGAACGCGCTGAGGTTGGCGTTGTTGAAGCCTGGCGGGTTGTCGTTGTCGTCGAGCGAGATTTCCCCGAAAGGCCGGATCAGGTCGAAGGTGTAGGTGTCCACCGTGCGCTGCCTCCACTCGCCGCCAAACTTGATCTGATGCTTGCCGCGCACCCAACTGGCGGTGTCGCGCAGATGGAAGACTTCGTTGTCACGCACTTCGTCGCCGTTGGCCGGGGCGTAGGGGTCGGTGATCGTATTCAGGTCGAGCGTAAAGCCGGTCGCGAAAGGTTGCGTGATCAGAAAGGCGTTCTCGCCGCCCAGGAAACCGAAACGGAACTCATTGAGGAAGGTGGGGCTGAAAGTGGAGGAAAGCGCGGCGCTCACCCCTTTGGCATGTGTGACGCGGCTGCCGAGCGGCGCCTGCCCGGGGTAGGGCGCTTCGCGGCTGTTGATGAAGTCGCCTTCGATGCCGCGATCGACATAGTTCAAGGTGGCGTAGAAAGCATGCACATCGTCGAAGCGGTGGTCGAGGCGGGCGGCCGGCAAGTGCTCGGCGGTTTTCGATGGCGTGTTGAAACGAAAACCGCCGGTGTTCAAGCCGTCGCCGACGTCAAAGTTGTTGGGCGTGGGGATCAGCCGAAAAACTTCGCTGCTGATGAACGGATCGGCGCTTGCGGCGTTCGCGGCGGAAAAGCGTCCGTCGAAGCATGCCCGGCCTAGCGAGGCTTCGACGGCGGGGCTGCATTCGAGCAGGTTCACCGAGCGGACGAGCCCCGGGTTAGCCGCCGCGTTCTGCGGCGTGGTGCGCAGGCCGGCCAGGAATTCGAAGCGGCCCTGGCGCGCGGCGGGAGTATACACAGTGCGATTGACCGCCAGGCTGCGAGCTTCGCGAGTCTGCTGGTAGCCCAGGTAGAAGAAGGTTTTGTCTCTCACGATCGGTCCGCCCACGCGGCCGCCGAACTGATTCCGCACCAGCGGCGCCCGGCTAACGCGGGCCGAGTTGCTGAAGAAATCGTTGGCGTTCAGAACCGTGTTGCGGTGGAACTCGAACAGCGAGCCGTGCAGATCGTTACCGCCCGAGCGCGTCACGGCCGTGATTTGCGCCCCACCCCGGCCGAACTCCGCGGACGCCAGCCCGGTGATGACGCGGAACTCCTGCACGTTCTCCGCCGCCATCGGCAGCAGCGGCTGGTCGATCATGGTCGTCGAGGCGCGATTCAGGTTGTCCTGCGTATCGATGCCGTCGAGGGTGAAGTTAATGGCGCGGTGACGCTGGCCGTGGATGAAGAGCTTGTCGCCTTGCCCGAGGGCGTCGCGCTCGTAGTCGACGCCGGCCTGCTGCAGCGCCAGCTCGACCGCGTTGCGGCCGTTGAGGGGCAGCTCCAGGATGCGGCGTTGGTCCACCACGGCGCCGATCTCGGCGTCAACGAGATTGAGGTCCGGCTGCGCTGTCGGGACGGCAACCGTAACGGCGAATGTCGCCTCGCCCGCCGAAAGCGCGAACAGGACGCTTGCCGCGCCGCCAACCTGCACCTGTACATCCTCCACGAAAGCGCGCTGAAAACCCGGCGCCTCGGCGGAAACGATATAAGCACCAAGCCGCACGCCGGGAATGGCAAAGCGGCCGACGGCGCTGCTTTCGGCGCTGTAGCTGCTGTTTGTGGCGGAATGGACCGCAGTGACGCGGGCTCCTTGGATCACTTCGCCGTCAGGACCGGCAACCTTTCCTTCGATCGCGCCGCTGATGTCTTGCGCCGCAAGCGGCCCGCCGCCCAACAGACAAAAGTAAGCCAGCAGCGCCGCCATCCGGAGCGCCGCCAATCGGAGCGTCACCGGGAACGTGCCGCGGCTGTGGCGAGCGGCGGCTATGGGCAGGCGGCTATTCGTATCGGGCATGAGTCGAAGTCGACGAAAAACGGCAGCCGTACTCCCAAACAGCCGCACTCCCAAACAGCCGCACTCCCAAACAGATGGAGAAGCAACGAGGCAGGGCAGGGTCCGCTATTTGATTCTCGGATGTTCCTCTCGAAAACCGCAATGCCGTGACGAGGCGGCGTGTTGACGGAGATAGCCTCGGGGTCGCCGCGCTCGTGGCGGTAACCATGTGTCGATAAGGCGCTCTTCCAGGCCAGGGTGTGATCGCGTTGACCGCGAAGCGTGGAAGCAGTCAAAACAAGGTCGCAATATTTGAGTCACACCCGAATGAAAGAAATTTCACGTTTATTTTCAGTCGTTTGAGAAATCAAGATGGCCGATAAGCTTTTCGACGGGGCCTACACTGGAACTGAAGATTCCGAGGATTGGCGCGAGCCTGGTTACAGTTCATCGGCCGTTTCCTTCGCGGGTATCGGACCAGCGATTCCGAGCCGATATGTACTTGTGACTGTTGACAAGCGCCGGAGCGGCCAACGAACCGAGGAGCGCGTAGTGGGACAGACAGCGACACTGGGACAAACAGCGACAATGGGACAGACAGCGGCACAACGAAAAAAGCTGGACCCTTGCCAGACGGGGCGGGACGCCAATCGTCTCGATCGAGACCTCCGCAAACGCATCGTCGGGCAGGATGAAGCGATCGAGCAGATCATCAACGTTTACCAGACCTACCTGGCGGGAATGAATCCGCCGGGGCGGCCGATCGCCAATTTTTTGTTCCTGGGGCCGACCGGCACGGGCAAGACCCGCGTCGTCGAGGCGACTGCGGAGTCACTTTTGG
>JBBDWJ010000354.1:0-11064 GCA_040902925.1 Bryobacterales bacterium
GCGAGGGGGAAGGCATCGTCCACGACATTCGGGAGCGGGCCCGGGCGATCCAAAAGGAAGCCGAGCAATTAGCCGTGACCGTTCCCGAGATCGCCTCCAGGTTTCAACAGCGCATCGAGAAGCGGCTGCATGAGCTGCTCGGCGAGGCGCCCGTGGACCCGCAGCGCACCTTGCAGGAAGCCGCTATCCTGGCTGACCGCACCGACATCAGCGAAGAACTGCAGCGTCTCAAGGCGCACACCGAGCGGCTGCTCGAAATGCTCGACGGCGACGCCGAGCTCGGCAAGCAAGTCGACTTTCTCGCCCAGGAATTGAACCGCGAGACCAACACCATGCTGTCGAAAACCACGCCGCTCGGCCAGGAAGGGCTACAGTTCACCGACTCGGCCCTGCGCGTCAAAGCCGAGATCGAGAAGATTCGTGAGCAGGCTCAGAATCTGGAATAACTGCTGACCTATGCCGCTTGTTTTCATCATCTCGGCGCCTTCCGGCTCCGGGAAATCCACGCTTGTGAAGCGCCTGATGGAGAGCGACCCGCTGCTGGCCTTCTCCACTTCGGTGACCACCCGCTCCCCCCGCGCCGGCGAAATCGACGGCGAAAGCTACCACTTCGTCACCGTCGACGAGTTTCTTCGCCTCAAAGACAGCGGCGAACTGCTCGAATGGGCTGAAGTATTTGGGAACTTCTATGGGACTGCCCGCTCGGTCCTCGAAAAGGCCCGCCAACGGGGCCACGATCTTATATTGGACATCGATGTGCAAGGTGCGGGACAATTACGGGAGAAGCTGCCGGGGGCGGTGACCGTCTTCATTCTGCCTCCCTCCCGCAAAGAGCTCGAAGCCCGGCTGCGAAATCGCTCTTCCGATCCCGACGAGGTCATCGAACGCCGGCTCAGGGATGCCAGCCGCGAAGTCCGCAACTACAAGCAGTACGACTACGTTCTCGTCAACGATCAGTTGGAGGCGTCGTTCGAGAAGTTGCGCGGCATTCTGCTGGCCGAGCGTTGCCGCAAGCACCGCGTAGAAGAATTGATCACAGAGATCCTGAACAGTTTCGAGACAGGAAACATTAACGATGGCGAAGACAAGAATTGAAGATGTCGAGCAGCAGATTATCGACGCCGAAGGCAAGCCGCCCGATCAGGCATGGTTCGTGCCCAGCGACAGCGAGCGAAGCATTTATCGCTTCATCATTGCGGCCGCCAAACGCGCCCGCCAGTTGCAGGGCGGCGCACGGCCACTGATCTCCACCACCTCCCGCAAGCCGACCATCATCGCCATGGAAGAAGTACGCCGTGGCGAAATCGAGGTCGAAATTCCACCCGATCCGGAACTGGAAGCCGCAGCAGCAGCCGCTGTCGAAAAGTGAGCCTGCGAAGACGTCTGTCTCCAGCGCGCTCGTCTGGCGGCGGTTGCCTGCTAGCAAATTGAATCGGCCTGAGAACGGGTGGCGGACCTTCGACGAGAGTCCGCCACCCGTTATTGCTTTTCCACTGCGATACGGACGCCCGGCTGACTCGCGATTCCATCGATCTCGATGCGAACCTCGGGGTCTGCCGGCGGCAGGTCAGCCGGAAGTTCGAGATTGATCTGATAGAGACCGGCGAATCCCGGCGCCTGGCCCGCGTAATGCACCAGGCGCGCCGGAAGCACTGCGGCATCCAGCCAGACCTTGGCTGGTAGCACGATGCGGGCAGCGAATGCGGGTAGTTCCCCCGCAAACACCCCAGGCACGGTCGAGCCGAAGCCCGTGCCAAAAATCAAGACAACCTCTCCGGGATGCGCCGGCGTCGAACCTTCGGGTTCCCCTCGGCCGACCAACTTATAGTTGGCGTGCGTCAAAAAAGAAAACAAACCCGGAGCAGCTTGGCGCACCTTGATCATCGTTGCATCGCCCGACAGATTCCCTCGCACCACCAGTAACGGCCAATTGCCGGGAAGAATCTCGGACGGAATCTGCGCATTGATCTGGTTGGGCGAAACAAAGTACAGCGGAGCCGGGATTTCGCCGATGCGCACTTGCACGTCTCCCAGCGTGCGGGGCAACCAGCCGCGGACAAGGTCGCTTTCGCTCACTTGTTTGGTCTGTAACGACAGATCGATACCGAAGATCGAGATGATGCCGTTGGGCGCAAGAAAGTTGTTCGGGGCGGGCGTAAAGCTCGCTCCGTTCACGACTCCATCGACATTGAGAGTGGGTGCGCGGCGGCGCCCGGTTTCGGCGGCGGTGAGCAACGGCGCCAGCACCAGCCAAAAGGCCAGCGCCAGAAGCCAAGCTGGCATGGGGCAATTCGGATCTATTCTACCTGGTTTTCCGCGGGTCTGACTTGGGGCTGGTTAGCCGCGGCAACGGAACGTAATGCGGAAACGTGTTTGGATTGGCGCACCGGCGAAGCCAAAGCGTAGACCAGGCCGGAGCGGCCACCGGCTGCTACGCCAGCTTGACCTGCTGCGCGGAAGCCCCGGACTCCGAGTGTTCACTGGCCGCCGGAGGCAGCGCCGCTGGCTTGCCGTTCGCTACGGATACTGCCTGTTTGGTTAGACCGGAGACCTCGCGCCCGAGCGCGCCGAGACCTTGCTGGAAGGGCGCGCCCGCGCCGCTGGCAAGGCCTGGAACGCCGCCGGCTTCAACCCACTCGGCGCCCAAAATGGTAATGGCGTAAGACCCGGCCTGGGTGGCTGTGATCCGATCTTTTTCGCGTAAGAACCAAAGTGCAAATTCCAGATCTGGAGGTGTAACACCGAGGGCCCGCGCAAGGTCTGTGCGGCCCACGTCAGGGTCGCGCGGTGCGCGCATGATCTTCTGGTAGAGAGTGGCCATGATCGCCTGGCGCATGATGTGGGAGTCGGCGACGTCTTGCGCCGTGACCTCGGCGTTGACGCTTACCATGACCGCGGGTTTTTGCTTGCTCAGCTCCGCATCGTAGGCAGTGCGCTTCTTGGGATCCGCCAAGGCGCGAAAGGCTTCCTTCACCAGCTCGCACTTCTTCGGATCGGGAGTTTTTGATTTTTGCGGATCGTACCGCGCGAGCATCAGCCGCGCCGCCCACTCCACCATCTGGCGGTCAGCAGTCGGGCTGATCATCAGGAACTCGTAATAGTCGATGAAGTTTCCGTTTTCCACGCGCAGGTCTTTCCCGAGAAAGAGGAATTTTGGGGACTCTCGTCCTCATGATGATACGTCCGGAACCGAAGAACAATTGAGCTAACGGGGTAGGCGGTCTATCACGGGGGACATAGGTACAGAAGCAGTACGACGATCCAATTAGTTTCGCTCGGGAAAGTACCAAGACCGTGACCGGCAAGAGCACCGGCCCGATAGAGTTTTTCGGCCGGTGCCAGGGTCGGTGAAATATCCAACCGCGGTTCGTCTAGCCGTTTCGCCGGGCTGAATCCAAAAGATTTATTGGCCTGCGGTGCCCCCGACAAGTCGCTGACCGCAAGATGGTCCCCCCGGCCAGCGTCAAATTTGTTTTTGACCCGCCTGGATCAGGGCCTGGGCCTTTCCCCATCGGCAGGTAGGGATATTACTAAGCGCACCGTCCGGCACGCCTCCCGAGCGACTTGGACAGGTCGCATGCAGCGCCGGCGCGAAGCTAGGCGATCCCCAGCTCTTCGCGCACCATCTTGACCCCCTCGACCATGTTCTTGAGCTTGCTTTTCGAAGCCCAGCGGGCGGTTTGACTCAGCCCGCAATCGGGCGCGAATGACAAGCGGTCCGCGGCGGCGTGTTGCAGGCACAACCGCACGCGCTCGGCGATCTCCTCGGGCGGTTCGACGTAATAGCTTTTGACGTCGACGATTCCCACCGCCACGTCCTTCACCTTGGCGACGTCGGCGATCAACTCGATCTCGGCAAATTCGCGGCTGGCCATCTCGAGGTGGATCTCGTCGACGTGGAAATCGAGAAAAGCGGGGAACATCGGCGCGTAGCGGCGCAAGCCAACCGCGCGGCCCTTGAAGTTGCCGAAGCAAAGATGCGTGGAGACCCGGCAGCGGCCGCCAAGGGGCTCGACCGTGCGGTTGAAGATGTCGACGAAGCGCCGCGGATCTTCGCGGTGAGCGTAACAGCTCATGGAGGGCTCGTCGATGGTGATCTCCTCGCAGCCGGCCTCGGCGAGCGCCTCGAGCTCCGCGCGCACGATCGGCAGCAGCGCCTCGGTCAATGCGTAACGGTCGGCGTATTGGGCGTCCGGCACCAAACGGCCGCTCAGGGTGTAGGGCCCGGGGACGCTGGCCTTGAGCGTCACACCGCGCGGCGCGAGCCGCCGCAGGCGCTCGTATTCGTCGACCGCCCCCAGCCCGCGCGGCGCGCGAATTTCCCCCGTCACGCGATGCTTGCCGCGCTGATCGTGCCCTGGCGGGCCAAAACGCCGCAGAACGGGCGCGTGATGTTCGATTCCTTCCAGGAAGCCGTAGAACGATAGGTTGAAGTCAAAACGCGTCTGCTCGCCGTCGGTGATCACATCCAAACCTGCTTCGACCTGGTCATGGACGGCGGCAATGACGGCATCGTCCTGCATTTCACGAATCTCCGCTTCGCCGAACTCCGCGAGATGCTGCGAAGCGAATTCGAGCCACGAGGGGAATGGATAGCTTCCGATGACAGTGGTGCGCAGGGGTCGTTGTTTCATCAAGAGTCTCTGGTGTTGCTTGCGGTGGATCGCCATTCCAACGGTGGCGAACGGCCCGCTGATGGGTGAACTCGACTATCGTAACGCTCCAGGCGTCTCGTTAGATGCAGGGTCTGACCATTGCGGCGAAGACACGTGGCGCCGGACACCTGAAAACCACGCACCTGTCTTTTGCCCCTGCCTGTTGACAGCGCTTTGGCATCCGTGGTCCCATGGCCGGGGTAACGGGCGCCGGGCCCGGAAAGGGAGCAGCATCCATGGACCGTAGAAACTTCATGCAGTGGGGCGGGGCGGCCGCCGGGGCGATGTTGACGGGTTGCGGACCGTCCCCCGAGGCGTCTGAAAACACGCCGCCGGCGCGAACGATCAACAAACCGCTAAAAATGCACGTCGGCACGCAGCGCAGCCCGACGACGCCCGAGATGCTGCAATACCTCAAACGCCATGGCGTCGACCACATCTGCGGTTACGTGCCCAATCCGGGCGAACGCGGCTACTGGCTGGCGGAAGACGTCGAGAAGACGCGCGAGCTGTGCGAGCAGCACGGTATTGCGCTCGACATGGTGGCGCTGCCGTTCCTGCCGTCCTCGCACATCGACCGCGAAAAACGCGGCGCCATCATGCTCGGCCAAAGCCCCGAGCGCGACAAAGACATCGACGACATCCACAAGATGATCGAGGCTTGCGCGAAGGCCGGCGTGCCGGCGTTCAAATACAACATGAGCCTTTTGGGCGTGGTGCGCACCGAGGCGACGCCAGGGCGCGGCGGAACCAGCTACAGCACCTGGAAGCTGGCCGAAGCCAAGCCCGACCCGCCGCTGACCCGCGCCGGCCAGGTCAACGCCGAGCAAGCTTGGGAGCGCATCAGCTACTTCGTGGAAAAAGTGATCCCGGTGGCCGATGAATTTAAGGTCCGTGCGGCGTGCCATCCGCATGACCCGGGCATGCCGCCGGAGGGCTACCAGGGGATCGTGCGCGTGCTCGGCACCCCCGAAGGACTCTACAAATTCATGGGACTGCACGCCAGCCCGTACCACGGCTTCAACCTCTGCCTGGGAACGACAGCGGAAATGTTGCAGGACCCCAATCGCGAGATCCACGACGTCATTCGCAAAATTGGCGGCGAGAAGCGCATCTTCAACATCCATTTCCGGAACATTCGCGGCAAGCGCGATGATTTCGTCGAAGTGTTCCCCGACGAGGGCGACATGAATATGGTCGAAGTGGCGATGACCCTCGCCGAAGTCGATTATCCCTACATGCTGATGCCCGACCACATGCCGCGGCATCCCGACGACCCCAACGGACGGCAGGCCTTCGCGTTCGGCTTCGGCTACATAAAAGGTGTTTTGCAGGCGGTGGAAAAGCTGGCCTGAGCTCGCCGGAGCGCCAACGGTTCAGCTCGGCACGCGGCCCGGCGGAACACCACGCTTGACGCTGTACGATTGGCGCTGTGCGGTTGGCGCTGCGTTCTTGTTAAGGGCGGACGGCCAGGTCGACAACATTGCTGCGGCGGCCGTCGACAAGCAGCGAAAGTCCAACCGTCCCGGAAAGCGATTCCGGAACCGTGAAACGAATGTGGTAGAGACCCGGCAAACCGGCAACCGCCTCGATCGCCTCGACTCGAGGTCTCGCGGAACCCGCCCGGATCTGCACCAGCGAGTTGAGAGTGGCGTTGGTACGCCGCGGGACGTCTCCGAGCCCCGTGGCGAGCGCCACGAGCGTCTCTCCGCGCGCGGCCGGGCTGCTGGCCTGAACGAACGAGTTGTCCTGGCGCGCCACGCCAAAAACACCAGGTGAAACCCGCGCCAGTTGGACGAGCGTTGAATCGCTCACGACGTCCCCGACATGAACCCGCAACTCGGCGGCGCCGCGCTGTAGGCCGGGCGGGATTTGAAGATTGATCTGGTGAGGCGCAACGCCAAGCACGGCAGCCTCCTGGCCGTCGAAAGTCACCCGGACGACCGCCTGGCTCGGGGAGTCCTGGCCAGAAGCCGCGTTCGCCGCAGCCTTCGGAACGAAGTTCTCGCCAAACACCGACGCCAACACCCCGGGGGATAAATCGTGAGTCATCGTGGCGCTGTTGATGACGCTGCCATAGCGGACCGTGGGCGGGCCTGCTTCCGTCGAAAGCGGCGCGGTGCCCGTACGCAAACGTTCGGGCAGCGTCATCACCGAGAGCCCGCTGGTGACGCTCACCAGGTAGCTCCCCGAAGTGGATTCCGGCGGCACCGTGACGGCCGCGCGCAAATGCGTGGGGCTCAGCACATCCACGTAGCGCGCTACAACGTCGCTGGCGCCGAATCCAACCACGGTTTCTCCGGGCACGAAATGGACTCCTTCGCCCCGTATCTCGACGACATGGTCGGTGCCGGCGTGGATATAAGTGGGCGTCATCGTCAGCGAAGCCGCGCCGCCGCCGGTGTAGGAAAGCGTGATATTGCCATCCGGCAGCGTCAGCGCCGAGCTTTGCCCATCGGGATTGTAGACGGTGACGATCGCGCGGTGGCCGGGCGGCGCGGGCGGCGGCTCGGCCTGGATCTCGTTGCCCTCGGCGTCAATCGCAACGACATCGCCGGGCAGGCCGTCGAAATACACCGTCGACTGGGGATTGAAGTTAATCCCGTGTACGCTCCAGACGCTTTCCCCGGCGTCTCCCGCGACCTGTTCCACCCAATGGATGACCGGGGCCGGTTGGGAAGTGATCTGCACGGCGCTGGGCAGCACGTAAATATCGTCGGGAACGCGGAACAGCAGATGCTTGGCGCCCACCCGGCTGAAGGGGTCGATATCGAAATTCAGTTGGACGAAACTGTTGGACGCCTCATAGATTTGTGGCGCCCTGGCGCGCAGGTCCGTTCCCAACACCTCGACGGTAAGAACCGGCACGCGGCCGGCGAGATCGTGGCCATACGCCAGTACGACGCCGACCTCTTTGTTCTGGTCGAGAAACGCCGGGTGTACTCCGGGAGCCCCGTTGCCGGGAAACGTATAGGTTGTGATGCCGTACAAGTTCACATTGCTGGCAGGCGTGACCCGAAACCGTATGTCCTGAGTGACTGCGCCGGTGCGTACCTTCACCTCGGGCGTTTGGTTCAGATCGGTCGTGTTGCCGTAAAAGGTGGTTCGGAACGGCGCGGAGGCTGCCACCGAACCTCCGATATCAAGCGTCGGCAAGACAATATTCGCCGGACCCAGCCCTGCTTGAGTCGCCGGCGGCAAAGGATGCGCGTAAAGCAGATAGGATCCCGCCAGCAGGCCGGCGATGCGATAAGTGCCATCGGGAGCCGTCAGGGCGCTTACCGCCAGCCCGCTCGTGTTCACCGCGACGACCGAGGCCAGATGCACCGGCTGGTCCGACGTAGTCACCACCCGCCCGGCGATCGTGCCGTAGCCCTCGGAAAAGCGTGCCGCCGGATACAGCGTCGAGAGGCCGGCGATATCGTCGGCGCCAAGCGGATGAGCCCTTGATGTGGCGCGCGTGACGTCGGTGCTCATCGCCGAGCTGGTCAAGGTGTGCTGCAGCCCAAGCGCGTGCCCGATTTCGTGTACCAGGCTGTTGAAAAACAGCTCCGAAAAACTCTGCCGCGGCCGGCTGCCGAGCGTCAAATCGTGGGATAGGATCACTTGCGAGCGAACGATGGGGACGAAGTCGCCCTGCGGGTCGCCCCAGGTGATCGGCCCCCCGAGCCCGATGACACCCGGCGGCAACTCGGCGAATACGATTTCCCCGGCCGGCGGGCCCTGGTCGGGCAGTCCCTCGGTTAAGCCGCCGTAGGAAACCCGCAGGCTCGAAGTGGGAACGGCGTCCCACACCGACAGGGCCTGGCGGATGTGGCTTACCAGGGCCTCATAGCTGTCGTTAACGGCCAGCTTGGGGCCGTCCTTGGCAACGTAGAAGTGAACCCTCTGATCCAGCAACGCGTTGACGTCGAACTTTTCGACGATGGGCTCGAATCCCTTCCCCTCGCGATAGTGGACGAAATGGGTATAAGCGTGACCGGTCGCCGCCATGGCGAGCAGTAGCATGCCGCGGCAAGCCCCGCTGACCGTGCGTCCCAGCAACAGCGGCTTGCGCCTCACAGCGAGGAGCCTGCGTTTCACGGGGCCGGGGGCCCTCCCACGGCCGAGACGGAACGAATCTTCGCCGCCAGCGCTTCCAGCGACATCTCGATGGCCGGGTAAGGCACCGGCAGCGCCGACTCCGTGTTGAGCATCAGGTCGGCGGTTGGCTTGCGCCGCACCTGCGCCTGCCCGCGGGCGTCGTGGGAGACCTCAAAAAACCCCTGGCTCAGGCCAAGCAATTGCGTGCGGCCGCTGGGGCCGGTCCACAAATTCCTGACCCGGTGTGAGCACCGGGACGCCGCCGAAATGCTGCTTGAAACCGCCAACCTGGCCGCCGGGAAGGGCGACTTCGAGCCGCGCGGCCCGGTCGCCCTTCCACTGTTCCAGCACTTCAAGTCCCACAAGAGTGTAAATCAGAGCGCCATCCCGGACGGAACGGCTCCCGGCGGCTTTGGCCCGTACGATTGCCGAAGACTGCAGCACCATCTCCTCGAGCGACAATTGCTCGAGGGTGGCGGCCCAAAGGCTGCTGCAGCCCAACAAAAAGATGCTCAGCAGACAACCGGGACGAACCATATTCAGCTAAAGGGGGAGCACGCCGGAAACCAAACTAAAGTGATTCTAACACAACAACTTACGCCGACTGCCCCGGGCGGTTTACGTAGCCAGATTGACACAGCGGCGTCCCCAACAGCCACAAGGTGGGGGTCTGGGGAGGAACCGGAATTCCACCTGATTTCTGCTGCTCGAGGCAGCGTTTTTGGGCTCTTAACGAATGCCCGGAATGCTGCTATACTGCTGCCAACGAGTCACTTACCCGCACGAGTCGGCCCACACGAGCCGGCCCTGGCGGGGCGCGCGTAAATCAGGAGGCGGCGATGGCGTTTTGCACGAAATGCGGATCGGATGCGGCTGGAGGGCGCTTTTGCCCCAAATGTGGCGCCCCGATGGAAGAGGCCGCGGGCGGCGCAGCGCCAAGCGCAGGCGGTTATACGCCCCCGCCCGGCCCGGGCAGCCCGCCGGCGGGTTCGTATTCCGGCGCCCAATCCGAAGGAGGCCTCTCCGATAACGTCGCCGGGGCGCTCGCCTACTTCACCATCATCCCGGCGATTATTTTTCTGCTGGTCGACCCCTTCAAGACCCGCAGATTCGTTCGCTTCCACGCCTTTCAGTGCCTGTTTCTAGGTGCGGCCGCGTTCGCCATATGGATTGTCTTCGCGGTGCTCGCCACCAGTCTGGCGTTTTTTGGCGGCGGCCTCATCATCGGAATGCTCAGCTTCCTGGTCCAGATCGGGCTCATCGTGGTGTGGTTTATCGTCGTGATCAAGGCCTACCAGGGACAAGAGTTCCGCTTGCCGGTACTCGGCGATCTCGCAGCCAAGCAGGTCTGACGTCCGGAATCGACGGCCACGCCATGCCCTTTTGCCGAGGGGCGCCTTGGTGTGTCCACCGCCCAGGGCGTAGCCGGTTCGCAAGCGCGGGTGGCCTTTCTACCTGGCGCGTTCCTTCTCAGTGCGCCTTTGCGGTTGCGGGTTGGCTTCGGCACCGCGATCATAGGAAAGGACCATCGCGGATCGTTTCTTTTGGCGCGCCCTTCCCGATAGCGAGTTCATGGGAGCTTCCCCGCACCATCCCCGGCTTCAGGACCGCGCTCTCGAATACTTCCGCATCGAGAAGGGCGAGTTCGAACCAACACTTCTTCTAAGCCTGTATCTGTTGCTGGTGATGGCGACGATCGTCTGCCTCAAAGCGGTCAGCGATTCTGTTTTTCTCAGCACGTTCGACGCTACGCGTCTGCCTTTTGTCGATCTGCCGGTGACGGTGCTGGTGGGCATCGTGGTCAGCCTCTATTTGCGGTTGTCGAATCGTTTGGGGCTGCCCAGCACGATCAAGCTGACGCAGGCGTTTGTCGCGCTCAACCTGTTCGTCTTCTGGCTGCTGCTTCGCTTCCAGCTTCCGGCGACACCGGCGCTCATCTACATCTGGGTAGGTGTTTTCGCCGTCCTGCTTCCAAGCCAGGTCTGGTCGCTGTCGGGACTGGCTTTCGATACACGTCAAGCCAAGCGGTTGTTCTCGCTGATCGGCAGCGGCGGAATTCTCGGGGCTGCTCTCGGCGGCAACGTAGCCGGATTCATCGGCCCTCTGTGGGGCACCGACAGCGTGCTGATCGTGACAACGGGCTTTGTCATCGCCTGCGGCGCCATCGTTTCCCGGCTGACGGGATTGTCCAAGCCCACGGCTGCGCCTTCGACGGCCTCGGGCGCCGGAAAAGCGTCCATCATGGACAGCGTTCGTCTTGTCTCCGGCAACCGCTATTTGCTGCTGATCACGCTGGCGATTTTTTTCTCAACCATCCCGAGCACCC
>JBBDWJ010000355.1:0-11036 GCA_040902925.1 Bryobacterales bacterium
ACGTACACCCGAACCTTGCCGTGTTCGAGCGCCAGCCAGGAGACAAAGAAGAGAATATCGAGGACCAGGCGAAGGGATTTCGCAACATGCTGGCCTACGTGGGAGTGTTGCACCGCGAAGGAGTGCGGATCGTAGTCGGGTCGCACTCCAACGCACCGCACGCGCCCCGCGGACTGGCCTACCACCGCGAGATGGAACTATTGGTGGAAGCAGGCATGACGCCGATGGAAGTTCTGGTCGCGGCAACGCAAACCGGTGCGCGCTTCTTCCGGCGCGAGCGCGACCTGGGCACGATCGAGGAAGGCAAGCTGGCCGATCTGGTGATTCTCAATGGCAATCCGCTCGAGGACATTCGCACAACGCGAAATGTTGTCAGCGTCATCGTGGACGGGCAGCAGTTGGACCCGGCGGCGATATTGAGGCTAACGCCGCCCACGCCGGTCAAGAAAAACTAGCGGGGGGCCGGCCCTGGAACTCATGGCGTCCGGGTGAATCTTACTCTTGTTTCGGCGGCAGCGACATAGTGCATCAACAGCCTGGCAGACTGCGATCATCCGCGGCGGCCGCTACGACATCACGAATCGCTCGAATAACAAGCTCCGGTTGATTTCCGATGCCGTGGCGTGAATCCTCGGCGATGACTTGGCAGGCCCGAGTGGACAGCGTCGTCGCCAGATCGAGTTGCAACTCCGCATTGATCCCAGCATTTCGCCCCTTTCCTTCGCCCGGCGATACCACTACGAGAGGGATCGTCAGCAACCGGCGGGCAGCGGCGACTTCACGGCCGCTTTGTGCCGTGTGTTCCAACTCGTTCGCCATCGCGTCGTAGCGGCTGGTGCGATAGGCTGTCGCTCTCACGTACTCGCGGACCGCAGACGCCGCCACCCGCACCGCCGAACCGCGCCAACGCGCCAAGCCATCACGGCTGCGCGGGATCACCGCCGTCTCGCAATTCGCGCCGCTTGCTCTCAAACTCCTTCGCCGCCTGCTCGAGCTCCTGAAACTTCGCGATCGCCTGGCGGCTCTCTTCCTGCCTGCCGAGCGAGCGGTAAGCGTTCCCTAGGACGTAGTAGTAGGAAGACACCGCGGGATTGAGCGCGGTGGCTGTCTCCAGCGCCTCGACCGCTTTCTCCCATTGTTCCTGGCGGGCGTAGGCTTTGCCGGCCTGGAAATACGCTGCGTCGGATTTCGCCTCTAACTGAATCGCCTTTTGCGCGTGCGTGAGCGCCTCGTCCGCCTGCCCGGTCCGGTTGTAAAACGCGCTCAGATTCAGATAGGGAGCCACGAAACGGCCCATGCGTTGTTCATTCAGCTCAACGGCCTTGCGATAGTACGACAGCGCGGCCGCATCGTCGCCCAACGACTCGCAAACAAACCCCAGCGCGTCGTAGGCTTCCATATAGTCTGCATCAAGACGAATCGCCGCTTCCAGGGCGGGCCGCGCCAACGGGTAGTTATCGTTCGCCGAATAAATCTTGCCGAGGTTGTACCGGATTTCAGCCGACTGCGGGTCCAACTGCACGGCCTGCTGCATCTCGATCAACGCCGCGTCGTAACGCCCGATGATCATCAGCGTCTTGCCCAGCATCTTGTGAGCTTCGGCGTTGTTGATATCGAGCTTGAGCGACGCCGCCAGCTCGCGGATCGCGTCGCCGAGGCGCTGCTGTCCGTAGTACACATAGCCAAGCGCGTAATGCCCCCAAGCGGAATCGGGGCGCTGCTTGTTGTAGTCGAGCAGCAGCGGCTCAGCCCGTTGGAATTCCTGGCGGCGGATGTGGCTCTCGATGAGGGCCATCTGCGCGGCGTCATCCCGCGAAGGGGCCGTGCGCAGCAAGTCATTGGCGGACAACGCAGGCGGCTGCGCGGCCTGCCGCGACTCGGCAAGCACGAGCTGCTGCTGTGCTTCGGCCGAAGAAGGCCGCAAACGAACCGCGCTGCGAAAAGCCTCGACCGCAGCGTCAGTCGATCCCGTTTCCAAAAGCGCGCGGCCCAACCCGTATTGGGCGGCGAAAGAACCGGGCTGCAGCTCGACAGCCTTGCGAAATTCAGTCGCGGCCTGCGCCGGGTTTCCGGCCTTGAGCAGCGCCTCGCCCAACTGCTCGCGGGCCTCGGCATACTCCGGCTGCAGCCGCACGACCTGCTGCAAGCTGGCCACGCCCGCCTCGCTATCGCCGCGTTCCAGTTCGAGCTTCGCCTGCCCCATGGTCTGCGCGGCAAGCTCGATGCGGTCGCGCTCGGAAACCATTTCCCTGCCCTTTTCGAGTTCCCTGGTTCCCTCTTCCTTCTTGCCGGCTCGCACCAGCGCCAGACCGAGTTGGTAGCGCGCCTGGCCGAGATTCGGATCGAGCGCAAGAGACTGGCGCAGATGTTCGATGGCCTGTTCGACATCGCCAGTCTGTAGCAGCGCCTTGCCGAGCAGGAAATGCGCCTGCGCGGATTTATCGTCCATGCCGAGAACCTTGCGCAGTTGCTCGATCTGCTTTTCGGGACCGTATTTGCGTCCGTAAGGGGCCGCCAGATTGAAATGCGCTTTGACGAAGTTGGGCTGCAGACGAATGGCTTCTTCCAGCTCGCGGATCGCGGCATCGGGATCTTTTTCGGCCAGCGCCGCGCCAAGATTACTGCGCGCGTCCGCCGATTGCGGACTCAAGCGCACGGCCTCGCGAAACGACACGATCGCCTTTTCGGAATCGCCGCTGTTGATATAGACCAGGCCAAGATTATTGTGCGCTTCGGCGTAGTCGGGGCGCTGCCGCAGCGCTTCGGCGAACTCCGCCGCCACCTGATGAGGGGCCGCGCCCGCTCGCCCCATCAACCGCCCGAGCACGTTGTGCGCTTCGGCGGTGTCGGTCTGGCCCGCGATCGCGCGGCGCAACTCCGCGATCGCCACGTCGATATCTGGCAACGGCGCGGCAGGTCCGGGAAGGTTCAAAGCCGCTTCCAACTGACCGAGGGCGGTTTCTTGCTTGTCGAGGCGCAGGAACACGATGCCCAGGTCGAGGTATGCCGGCGCCATAGCGGGGCTGACCGCGATGGCCCTTTGTAGATTGCGGCGCGCGCCGTCGAGATCGCCGCTCTCGCGCAGCGCCATGCCCAGGAAAGCATACGCGCCGCTGGCCGCCGGATCGAGGCGCGCGGCCTCGCGCAATGCAGCGACCGCGCCGTCGCGCTGACCGCTATACCAGCGTGCGGCGCCGAGATTGAATTGAGCATCGGCCAACTCGGGCTCGAGCTCAACCGCTTTGTTGAGGTTCGTTAGCGCGCCCGCCAGATCGCCGGTCCGGCCCAACAAAAAGCCAAGCCCGTTGTAGGCTTCGGCATACCGTGCGTCGGACTCGATGGCCCTGCGCAGTAGCTGCTTGGCGGCTTCGAGGTCGTTCCGCCCGGCTGCTTCGGTCGCTTGTTGCAACTGGTCCTGCGCGGCGGGCGCCGGCGAATGCTGAGCCGCCGCGCCCCGCCGCGTCGAAGAGGCCATTTGCTTCAGGGTCTGCCCGAGACCGTAGTAGGCTTCGCGCAGTTCGGGGCTGAGTTCCAACGTTTTCTCGAAAGCCTGAACCGCCCCCTCGAACTCGCGCTTTTGCCGCAGCGCGTGGCCAAGCTGGTGGTGCGCCTGTACGTTGCCGGGGTCGCGTTCGATGACCGTTTGAAACTGTGCGACAGCGCCGTCGGCGTCGCCGGTCGTTCGCAGCGTCGCGCCCAGATTGAGCCGCAGACCGAGGTCCTCGGGCTCGTGTTGCAGCGCCGTCTCGAACGCTTGGACCGCTTCGGAAGGTTCCCCGGTCTGCACCAGCGCCGACCCGAGGTTGTTGTAAGCCCGCGCAAAGTCGGGTTTCAGCTCGACCGCCCGCCGGAACTCGGCGATCGCCTCGATCAGTTGGTCCTTTTGGAGATAAGCAACCCCCAGCCAGTTGTGAGCTTCCGCCGATCGCGGGTTGGCTTTGAGAGCTTGCTCGTAGTGCCCAATCGCTTCGTCGACCTGGCCGGCTTGTTGAAGGATCAGGCCGAGCGCCAAGCGGACCTCTTCGTAATCGGGCTTCAACTTCAGCGCGGCGTCGAATTCCTGTTGGGCCTCAGCGGTCTGGCCCATATCGCGCAACGCCAGCCCAAGGTTGAAGTGCGTTTGCGGTGAGTTTGGATTGGCTTGGAGCGCTTGCCGGAACGATTGTTGCGCTTGTTCGGGCTGCCCCAATCCCATGCGGGCGATGCCCAACAGCAAATGAGTGTCGGCGTGATCCGGGACAACCTTGAGAACCTGTTCGAACTCCCCGGCCGCCAGCTCCCAGTTCTGCTCGTTGAGGAACTTTTGGCCTTGCTCGAATCGCCGCGCGGCCTCCGGCGGCGGACCCTGAGCAATGGCCACGCCGGCCGGCGCAAGAAGCACAACCATCAGCAGAATTCGGAGTGGCAGCCGCAGTCCTCGGCGCATCTTGAGGGCATTCCCCTGCATACTATACCGCTAACCTACGAACGGCCCGGCCATCCTTCGGTAGTCTTCCAGAACTGCGAATGTCATCTTCCAAACCTGCGAATCTCCTTGGGTGTATTTCCCAGTCGCCGCGGGCGATCCGAGCCCCGTCCGCAAGGGCGGGGTGACCAGCTTGAAGCAGTGTCGCTACCCGCGGAAGTCTGCGAGCCGCCCTGATCAACGCGTCAAAAATGCGAAAGGGGCTGGCGTGATGCAGCCAGCCCCTTCCCCTCAGTTCCGTACAACGCTCTGGCGAGCGTAACACTCAGAAGATGAACTTCGCCCCGAACTGCACCGAGCGGGGCGTATTGCATTGCGTCGACACCTGTCCGAAGTTGCCGGCGCTCCAGTTGCCGCCTCCGTCACAGAAAACGGTGCGATTGAGGAAGTTGCCGAACTGGGCTTCGAGGCGTACGGTATAGCGCTCCTTAAACCTCGTATCTTTGAAGATGCTGACGTCCTCTACGTAGTTGGGCCAGCCTCGAGCGGTTCCATCTCTGCGAGGAGCATTGCCAAATTGAAGAGCGCCTGGGTCCGCCCACCCACTCGTATCAAGAGTACGTTGAGCGTTGGGATCGAAGTCCCGCAGGCCGGTGTTGACCCGTCCCTCCGCATCAGTGCGATTCGGCCGCTTCAAACTGTTGAAAAGGAAGCCGCTGAGGTCGTTGGCCATCGTGATGTTGAGGGGGCGTGCGCTTTCGTACCGCAGCACGCCATTCAGAGTCCACCCCTGGAGCAACTTTGCGGCTACTCCGGTGAGGTTTCGGCCGAAAGGCAGCTCATAGGTGTAGGAGAACGAGAAGACGTGAGGGACGTCATCCGCGCTTAAACCCCACTCGCCCTGTTGCGTGTTGATCGGGTTCTGAACGGTGCCGTCGCCCTGAGCGTTCTCCGCGCCATTGTTGTTCAGCCTCGACCAGGTGTAGAAGGCGCGGAATTGAAGTCCATTCGTGAAACGCTTGTCGAGCTTAAGCTGCACCGAGTGGTACACGCTCCTGCCGACCGGCGCATCGCGGTAGACCAGGTTTTGATATTGCGGCCAGGGCCGCAGGGCCTGGGCCACGTTCCCTGTAAAGCCCGGATAGGGCGGCGTGATGCCGGCATTGCGGGCCGTATCGGAGTTGATGTTCGCCCCCAAAACCGCCGAACCCAGTGCCAGGATCGAAGGGTTGTTCATGTTGGCCGCTGGTCCCAAATAGGGCCAGTCAGCAGCGAGCCGGGTTCCACGATTGCCGATGTAGGAAACATCGAACACCATGTTCTCCACAATTTCGTGCTGGACTGTCAGCGACCAGTTCTGATAGCGCGGCAGCGTCAGGCCATCCTCCGGATAAACCGTGGGCGAGGTCCCATTGGCAAAGTCCCCGCGGATAAACGGAGGGCGAATGATTCTCGACGCCGGGAACCCGTTGTCCAGTTGAAACGCCGGCTCCTGTCCGTTGGTGATGTTGGGCGCCGAGGGGTTTCCAGTAAAACCGAGCGTTGGCTGGCCGCCTACTCCAAACGGCACACTGTTGTAATAGATTCCGTATCCACCTCGGATCACGCTTCTGTCAGCCACGCGGTAGGCGAACCCGAGCCGGGGTCCCCACGCATCCTTGGGAGTTTGCGTGTCGAAGTTGGTGACGCCGAGCCGGCCCGGACCGTCGCCGGCGAACACCAGCGCGCCCGGAAACCCGCCCGCCCCCGGATTCGGAGCCGTCTTGTCGATCGTTGACATGTCGTTGAAACGGTTCGTCCAGGGCGTCTGGTAGTCGAAACGCAGGCCGAGCGTCAGGGTGAGGTTGTTGGTGACCTTGAAATCGTCGTTGATGAAAAACGAATTCCAGTTACCGTTGAACGTCGTGAAGGTCGGAATCAGAAAGCTTGAATCATGGACCTGGCCAAGCAGGAACGAAGCAAACGGATCGCCCGTCTGGGTCAGGGTGTTACCCTTCGAATCGAAACCGCCCGTCCCCAACCGGTTGAAACTCAAGTTTCCGTTCGTGTTGTTCGCCCAGCCGCTGTAGTTGAACTGGTGATGGCGGAACTCATAGCCTACCTTGATGGTGTGCTTGCCCGCGACCCAGGTCACATCGTTGGCGATTTGCCAGCGATTGATGGCTTCGAAGCCGAAACCAATCCAAGGGTTCCCAAGCTGCGTGTAGGGGGTATTCCCCGCGAAACTGATAGCGGGGAGGCCGCCGCTGTCATCCAGATAGCCGCCCAGGCCCGGGCCCCACAGCCTGTCCTTCCAGCCGGCGCCCGCCGACAGCGAGCTTCCACCCATGAACCAGCGGTCAAACGACACCATGGCGTGGTGCAGCAGGTTGTTCGAAATGATGGTGTCGAACTGCTGCGTGGCGTGCTGCGTCGAGATGCGCTGATAGAACCCTATACCAACATAGTCCTTGTTCTGCGACAGCTCCGCGGGGCTTGTGAACTCCACGTCGCAGCCGCCCACCTCGCCGCAATTGCGAATCGCGGGCCGATGGGGCCAGAAGAAGGTAGTACTGGTTCGGAAATTCGGGTTGAAAATGTGGTCCGCTTTGATCAGCGGCGTCAAGTAGTTTGCCTGCCAGGTTTGGTCGCCCGCCGGGTTGCCGGCCACGTTGTTGGCAATTCCACCCCGATCCGGTCCCACCATCAGCGGAACGATTTGGGCGGCCACATTGCTGCGCAGCGGATGGCCGGCCGGAATCGTATTGTTCGGGAAAGGATCGCGCACCGGAATTCCGCTGGCGTTGCTGTGCGACGAGGGGTCAAAGATCTGGCCAGCGAAAACCGGCCCGCCACTCGCGTTGGTCACATTGGCGATCTGGGTCCCCATGAGCTGGCTGAAATCACCCTGCTTGAAAGCGTCGATCGGCGTCGTGTTGCCGAATCCAGGCAGCGCGCCGGAGCGGAACTTCAGCCAGTCCATGTTGAAAAAGAAGAAGGTCTTGTTGTGGCCGTCATAGACGCCCGGAATGACTACCGGCCCGCCGACGGTAAACCCGAACGCGTTCTGGCGCGCCTTGGTCGCCTTGGCGGGAAAGAACCCGCGCGCATTCAGCTTGTCGTTGCCGAAGTATTCATAGAAGCTGCCGTGCAGATCGTTCGTCCCCGACTTGGAGGTGTATTCGATCGTGCCGCCGGTCGTATGACCGTACTGCGCCGAATAGGTCGTATTGGTGACCTTCATCTCGCCGACGGTTTCAATCGAGGGTGCGCTCTCGTGGCTCTGCTGGTGGCCCGAGGCATAACCGAACGCGGCGCCGTCGAAGAAGTTCTCCGCGCCAAAAGTCTGCCCGCCGTTCATGCGCGAGGAGAACTGGCTGCCGCGGAACATCGGGTCGCCGTTGGGCCGCATCGGAAAGTAGCCCGGCTGCAGCATCAGCAGCGACTCGGCGAGACGAATGTCGCCGCCCATGACGACCGGCAGATTCTCGTAATATTTCTGGTTGACGGTATGTTGCACCTCGGGCTGCGAGGTGTTGATCATTTCGGCGGCCGCGATCACTTCGACTCGTTCGGTGACGTCACCGACCTGGAGGTTGGCATCCTGGCGATAAATCAAACCGCCGGTCAGGATGATACCGGGCCGCACAAAGGTTTTGAATCCTTCCTGCTCGACGGTCACGGTGTAGGTGCCGAGGACAAGCAGGGGTGAGTTGTAGGCGCCGGCTCCGTTGGAGGTGAGAACGTCCTCAACGCCGGTGCCTTCGTTGCGAACCTTCACGGTCGCTCCGGGAATGGAAGCTCCCGTTGCGTCGAAGATGACGCCCGTGATGGTTGCGCGGTCGGCTCGTTGAGCCAACAGCGAACCGCTTAACAGCAATGCGCTCAACAGGAGCAAGAACGTGCTTGCAATCCTAGTCTTCATGCGGTTGCATCCTTTTGCGGCGGAGCAGCCTTCGTGTGCTGCCCAAAGTCAGTCGAAACGAGCTCACTTGGCCCCTTCTTACGCTCATTGCAAGCGCTTACATGGCGCCCGCAAATAAAAGGCGCGCTAGCAGGCTTGCTAACTTCGCCTTCCCTCAATCACCCCTGGTGAAACCTACTCGAAACGAACTAGTTCATTGTAGTTACCACTAGCCTCGAAGGCTTGTCAAGCGCTTTCTTTCTCAGCCGCCCGTCCGCCGCCCCCGGAAACCACCACCCGAGCGCCCGCTCCGCGTGGCTTTTCCGCCCCCGAGGCATGGTCCGCGGGCCAACAGAGGCGGCTCGACCACCCCAAACGGAAGCCTCTTCAGTTAAGCGCGTACATTGTGGCGAAATGCGTGGTACAACAGAATTTACGGCCCCGGACCCTATTTTTGACGAACAGGCGCGGCCCCCGCCCCCGGCCGCGCGGTTGCTCCTGTTGAGCCGCGGCAGCTTAGCTGATTCCTGGACAATGAATTAAGTCCGCGCCGGCGTGACGGTCCACGCCCGCTGCTGCGAGGGAGCCGGCCACGAATGGTCAACCGTGGCGAAGATACCGTAGGAGCTTCCAGTCGAACCACTTCCCGAACACCCAGGATTCGTGGGCACTGTGGGAATTCACTGCGCCGTCGGCGAAGTAGCGGAGCGGATCGAAACAGGCGGCCTAAAACGGTAGGGCTGAAACGGGCAGCTGAACGGAGTGGGTTGTTGAAACGGAAAGGAGCTCTGGCGTGAGCAAGCAAACAATGACGATGGGATTGATCATCGGGAATCGTGGGTTCTTTCCCGATCATCTGGTCAAAGACGGTCACGCGGACATGGGCCGGGTTCTCAAAGACGCCGGCGTGGACGTCATCGTGCTCAGCCCGCGGGACTCCAAGTTCGGGGCCGTTGAGACGCGCCAGGAAGCCATTGCTTGCGCCGATCTGTTTCGCGCAAACGCGGACAAGATCGACGGCGTGATCGTCTCGCTGCCCAATTTCGGCGACGAACGCGCCATCGCCGACACTCTGCGGCTGTCGCGGCTCGACGTGCCGGTGCTGATCCAGGCAACACCCGACACGCCCGGCCGCATGGGCATTCGTGACCGCCGCGACAGCTTCTGCGGCAAGATGTCGGCGTGCAACAACCTGAAGCAATACGGCATCCCCTACTCGCTCACCAGCGTCCACACCGTGCTGCCCGACTCCGACGCCTTTCGCTGCGACCTGAAATGGTTCTCCGCCGTCTGCCGCGTGGTGCGCGGATTTCGCAACCTGCGCATCGGAGCCATCGGCGCGCGCCCGGCGGCCTTCAACACCGTGCGCTACAGCGAAAAACTGCTGGAGAGCCACGGCATCTCGGTCGAAACCGTCGATCTGTCGGAAATCCTGGGCAGGATCGAGCGCACCGCCGACGACGACGAAGGCGCGCGATCCAAGCTCGCCGACATCAAAAAGTACGTCACCACGCAAGGCATCCCCGGCGAATCGCTGCTCAAGATGGCCAAGCTCGGCTCGGTGATCGACAAATGGATGGCCGAGACCGCCACAACGATTACCGCCGTGCAGTGCTGGACGGCGATGGAAGAATATTTCGGCGTCGTGCCCTGCACCGTGATGAGCATGATGAGCAACGAGCTGCTGCCGAGCGCCTGCGAAGTGGATATCTGCGGCACGGTCGCCATGCACGCCCTGGCTCTGGCGTCCGAAACGCCGAGCGCGCTGCTTGACTGGAACAACAACTACGGCGAAGACCCCGACAAGGCCGTCTGCTTCCATTGCAGCAACCTGCCAAAGCATTTCTTCCATGACGTGCGCATGGATTTCCAGGAAATCATCGCCGGCACGGTCGGCAAAGCGAACACCTTCGGGACGGTCGTCGGCAGGGTCAAAAGCGGACCCATGAGCTTCGCGCGCCTGTCCACCAACGATCAGGCGGGCGAGTTGCGCGGCTACGTCGGCGAAGGCGAGTTCACCGACGATCCGCTGGAGACGTTCGGGGGAGCCGGAGTCGTGCGCATCCCGCGCATGCAAGAACTGCTGCGCTACATCTGCGAGAACGGCTACGAGCACCATGTGGCGGCTAATTTCTCGACGGTTGCGGATGTGGTGTACGAGGCGGGCCGGCAGTATCTAGGCTGGAACCTGCACCGCCACAACGGCAACGGCGCATAAAGCGGTGCGGGGCCAGTAAAGCGGTGCGGGGGCCAACAGAGTGTAAAGCTGTGCGGACGTAACGTCGTGAAAAGCGATGCGGGACCAACAGAGAGTAAGACCGCGCGGAAGCAACGGAGTGCAAGGGAAGGCAACGGAATGCAAAGCTGCGCGGAGGTGGTGAAAGCTATATCCAATATGGCGGCGGTCGATGTCGCATAAAGCGGCGCCGACGCAACGGCATGAAAAGCGGGGCGGAACGGGATGCCGCCCCGCTTTTCAACGGCGACGCGTCGGAGGCAGCCACGGTCGCCGAGATCTTCCGTTCTGTAACCCAAGCTCCGTTCCGTAACGGCGCTTCGCAAGCAGCGCCAATTCCCCCCCAGAAACCAGCGCTGCCACGAAGCATCCGTCACTTAGGTAGGCGCAAACCGGGCCCTAGAGGGGGCATCATTAGTCGATGACGACACGCAGGGCGCCAGCCGCGGTTCGAATCCTCTGCGGCCTGTAATGCCGATCGGGTATTTCTGAAGGGAGCCCCGTTCACGGGG
>JBBDWJ010000356.1:0-11014 GCA_040902925.1 Bryobacterales bacterium
GTCCGTGTTCCAGTCGCTTTGCTTGGCCCCGCGCACCAGGCTGTACCCCCAGCCGTGATAATTGCCGCTCGCGGGCAGCCATGAAGTCGCACCCACCGCCGCGACGCCGGGCAGTGTTTCGATCTGCTCATGAAGCCGGCGGTGGAACCGCGCCCGCGCGGCAGGTTCCGGGTAAGTCGCTTGCGGCAGGCTTACCTCAAACGCCAGGACGCCTTCGGGAGAGAATCCCAACTCGCTGTGCAGCAGCGCTGCGAAACTTTTGGTCAGCAGGCCGGCGCCGATGAGGACGATCACGGCCATGCCGACCTGGGCGGCAATGAGCCCCTGGTGCAGCCTGTGCTGTCCCACGCCGGCGGAGCCGCCGCGCGACGCCTCGCGCAGGGAGCTCTCGATGTTGACGCGGCTGGCGCGAAGGCTGGGGATCCAGCCGAACAGCACCGCCGTGAACGCAGTGAGCGAGCAGCCGGCCAGCAGCACCCGCCAATTGAAGACGACGTTGCCGGTTCGGGGCAGCGCCGCGGGCGCGATCTGAACGAGACCCTCTACCGCCAGAACGCCGAGGGCCATCCCCGCGAGACCGCCGAAAAAGGCCAAGGTGAGGCTTTCGGTCAGCAATTGCCGGACGATCTGGATGCGGCTGGAGCCGAGCGCGGCGCGGGTGGCGAACTCGCGCTGCCGCTGGCTTCCGCGCGCCAGAAGCATCGTCGCAAGATTCACGCACGCAATCAGAAGCAGCAGCCCGGACGCAGCCAGCAGCGTATAGAGCAGCGCCTGAGAGCTACCGACGACCCTGTCCGCCAGCGGGACCAGGAAGGGATTCTTTGCGGCGACATCGGCGTCGTCCGCGGCCAGCCGCTCGCGCGCGGCCCGGATCTGGCGTTCGACCTCCGCGAAGGTGGTTCCCTCGGCCACCTTGGCGACGACGCTGAGCCGGTAGTTGAAGCGGCGGTTCGCGCCCCCCGGGGCCGTGTCGTAGGGAATCCATAGATCGACGCCGTCGGTCAAAGCGTCGCGGAACCCGGGCGGCATCACGCCGATGACTTCGTAGGCGATGCCGTCGGCGCGAACAACCTGCCCGATGGCCGCGGGATCACCGGCAAACAGGCTCTGCCACAGACCATGGCTGAGAATCGTGACGCGCGCTTCGTCGCTCTCTTCTGCCGCGCGAAACTTACGGCCGAGCATCGGCGCGACGCCATAGACGTCGAAAAGCCCGGAACTGACTTGCAACGAGCTCACCCGTCTTGTTCCGCCTGGCGTTTCGAGGTTGAAACCGGTTTGGCGGTAGTTGTAGATGCAGGCGATTGCTTCAAACGCGGGCACGTGGTCGCGTAGATCGAGGAAATCCATCCCCGTCAGGATGTCGCTGACGTCACCGTCGTTGGGATTGACGAGCAGGACCTGGGCAAGGCGCTCGGGATGGGCGTACGGCAGGGGCGCCAGCAGGACTCCGTAGACCACGCTGAAGATCGCGGTGCTGGCGGCGATGCCCAAAGCAAGAGTCAGCGTGGCGACGGCGGTGAAGCCGGGACGCGAGGCAAGTTGGCGTAGGGCGTAGCGAATGTCGCGGGCGAAGTGCTCGAGCCACATCCAACGGCTGGATTCGTAGAATCGCTCGCGGGTTCGGGTTACGTTGCCGAAGGCGCGGCGGGCGGCGGCGAGGGCCTGCTCGCGGTCCATGCCTTCGGCGGCGAGCCGGTCGGCTTCGATCTCGATGTGGGCGCGGATCTCATCGTTGAAATCTTCGCCGCTGCGGGCCGGCTTTTTGAACATGCTGTTCGCCTTGGTGATAGGGTGCTTCCCTGCTCTGCGCTAGCCTTCGGCTCCCTCCGCGCCTAATACGCGCCCCATCGCCTCGACCAGGCGCCGCCATTGGTTTGCCTCACGCACGAGATGCTCGCGCCCGGTCTTGGTCAACTCGTAGAACCGGGCCTTGCGGTTGTTGTCGCTGACGCCCCACGCCGCCGTGATCCATCCCTTGGCTTCGAGGCGCTGCAGGGCTGGGTAGAGTGAACCGTGATCGACGAGCAGGACTTCGTCGGAAGTTTGTTGAATCGCGCGGGCGATCCCCTGGCCGTGCTGTTTGCCAAAGACGAGCGTGCGCAGGATGAGCAGGTCGAGGGTTCCCTGGAGCAGGGCGATGCGGTCGGAGGAGCTATCTTGGGTCGCCATTCGACCCAAGGTTAGCGCTACTTGGGTCGAGTGTCAACCCAGCGGAGTAGGAAGGTTGGGTGGTAGCTGGCCGGGTCTGAATGGGATGTGTTTTCTGTTTTTGTTGAAAACAAAGGGGCAAATTGGGTTCGTTTGGCATTGTTTTACTTTCGCCTGGCAGCAGCACCACCTTCTCATCAGCTCAGGCCATTCCTTCCAGTGTACCGTAGAGCACAAAATTGGCCTGTGAAAGCGTGCCAACCTTCGCGTCGACGGCGGCAGGAAACCGTGCATTCTGTTCTCCTTTCTGGCTCCGTTCACCCTGTTGCCCCCGCCGCACCCAGGCACGCCGCATCCAAGCACATGGCAGCCGAGGGAACCAGCAATTGGCCCCGCACGGAGTCCGAGCCGCCAAAAGAAACTCGGTAAGATTTTCTATTGAACTCTACTAACTTCTAACCTGTTCTATCGTCAAAATGGCATTCACGTACCACTAGACAATCTTGTGGTAGGATGCAGAACGATGCGTTGGCGACGCTATTTCGATCGGCAAAGACGCGGCAAGGAGCTGGCGCGAGAGATCGAATCGTATCTGGCCCACGAGATCGAGGAGAACCTGGCTCGCGGCATGAGTTGCGAAGCGGCGGAGCGAGCCGCGCGGGGCCGATTTGGGAATGCTACCGCGGTGCGCGAGGTGGTTTACGAAATGAACAGCCTAAATGTTATGGAGTCGCTTTGGAAAGACCTGAAGTACGGCCTGCGGCAACTGCGGTTGAATCCGGGGTTCACATTGACGGCCGTGCTTTCACTGGCGCTGGGTATCGGCGCAAACACGGCGATCTTTACGCTGGTTGATCAGATCGTGCTGCGGCTGCTGCCGGTGAAGAATCCGCGCGAGCTGGTGCAGCTTCGGCTGGAAGGCGGGCGGTTTGGCTTACAGAGCGGCGACGGCGTACACACGTTTTCGCATCCTACCTATCTTGCCTTGCGTGACGGTCTTGCCTTGCGTGACGGCAATAGCGTCTTTTCGGGCCTTACCGGCCAGGTGGTTCAGACCGCAAGCCTGGTCGGCGAAGACCGCAGCGAGTTGATCAGCATCGGGCTGGCTAGCGGCAATTTTTTCCAGGTGTTCGGCATTGAGCCACACTTGGGACGCCTGCTGACGCCCGAAGACGATACGACGCGCAACGGGCACCCTGTCGTGGTGTTGCAGTACAACTTCTGGCAGCACCGCTTCGCGGGCGACCCTGGCATCGTTGGGAGCACCATCCGGTTGAACGGCTCGCCGTTCACGGTGATCGGTGTCAGCTCGCCGGGTTTTGAAGGCACTAATATTGGGCTGCCGACGCAGGCGTGGGCGCCGGTGATGATGAGGCCGACGATCCTGCCCACGCGGGATGATCTAGACAACGAGCGGTCGGCGTGGTTCTATCTGTTTGGGCGCCTCGCGCCGGGCGTATCCATCGAGCAAGCACAGGCAGCCATGCGCGTGCTCTACCGGCAGCGCCAGGAGGAGGAACTTCACGGCGAGTTCTTTCAACGGCACCCCGAGGACCGCGACTCGTTTCTGCGCCAAAACTTCACCCTGATTCCGGCCGGCGGCGGCCAGTCTTCGCTACGCTCCAGCTTCGGCGGGCCGCTGCTGCTTTTGCAGTGCCTGGTCGGAGTCGTGCTGCTGATCGCTTGCACCAACGTCGCCAATCTGCTGCTGGCCCGCGCTACCGCGCGGCAGCGGGAGGTGGCGATTCGCGGCGCGCTCGGCGCGAGCCGGGGCCAACTGGTGCGGCAGTTTTTTGTCGAGACCGTGATGCTCGCCGCGGCCGGGGGCCTGCTGGGCGTGCTGCTCAGCGGCTGGATGACGCGGGGCCTGGTGCGAATTCTGCCGTTCGACGCCGGCAATCTTACGCTTTCTACCACTCCGGACGTGCGCGTGCTGCTGTTCTCGGCGGGCCTCACGCTGCTGACCGCGCTGCTGTTCGGGCTGGCGCCGGCCCTGCGCGGCTCGCGTGTTTCGCCGGGCGCCACCTTGAAGGAAGAAGCGGGCTCGATCGCCGGCGGCCACGGGCATGTGAGACTGCGCAAGGTGTTCGTCGCGGTGCAGGTCGGATTGTCGTGCCTGCTTTTGATCGGCGCGGGCCTGTTCGCGCGGACGCTTCAGAATCTGCAGCACGTGGAGCTCGGCTTTCATGCCGAAAACGTTGTGACGTTCACAGTGCGCCCGGCGACCGTTTACGACGCCGCGCGGAAGCTGCAAGTCGTGCGCTCGTTGGTCGAGAGCCTGGCTACCGTTCCCGGAGTGAAAGCCGCCGGCGCCAATCGCGAGAAGCTGCTGACGGGAGGACGATGGGACGGCAGCATCAATATGGCTGGAGTCGAAACGAACGACGGCGAACCCCCGTGGAGCTTTTTCAACGCCGTCACGCCCGGCTACTTCGAGGCGCTGGGCATTCCGATCACGGCGGGCCGCGATCTAACGTGGAACGATTGGGGCGGCTCGCGGCCGCTCTGTCTGGTCAACCAGGCGCTGGTTGAAGAATATCTCGACGGCGCGAACGCTGTCGGCCGATTCCTCGCGCAAGGCAGGGATACGCCCCCCGACCGCGAGATCATTGGTGTTTTTGGGGATGCAAGATACGAGGAGCTGCGCGGCGCGATCCCGCGCCAGGTATTCCTGCCGCTCGATTCCAAGCTCGCCGTTAGCGACAGTGTGAACGTGTATGCGCGCGTCGAGGGCGACCCGCGCCTGGTGATGCCGCTGCTGCGCGAGCAGACACGACGCATCGACCCCAACCTGGTCGTCTCCGATATGCGTACGCTGGACGAGCAGATCAACCGGCGCCTCTCCAATGAGCGCCTGTTGTCATTTCTGTCCGCCGGTTTCGCGCTTCTGGCGAGTTTGCTCGCAATTGTTGGACTGCACGGCGTGCTCTCTTTTGTTGTCGCGCAGCGAACGCGGGAGCTGGGAATCCGCATCGCCTTGGGCGCTGATCGCGGTGGTGTGATCCGGTTGGTGATGAGGGAGATGCTGCTGGTTGTGACGATCGGAACTGCGGCCGGGGTGTTGGCAGGGCTGCTGTGCGGCCGGCTTGTGGAGAACCAACTATTTGGTGTTGAGGCCGGCGATCCGCCGGTTTTCTTGATCAGCGTGGCGGCTCTGCTGGCAGCGGCGTTCGCGGCGGCATTCATTCCGGCGCGCCGCGCTTCGCGTATTGATCCGATGACCGCTTTGCGGCATGACTAGCTGGACTCGCCCAGGGAACCTTTATCGTGCTTGGTCTTGGACGCGACATGTCGCGTGCGCCTAGCCCATGGCTGAAGCCCTTGGGCTAGCACAGGCAAGATTGCCTGTGCCACGAAAAGGAATCGGCTGACCGGTCAGTAGATCTCGCGGCTTTTGACCGGTTCGCGGACCGCCGGCGGAACAACGCCCGCGGAGGCCATGACGCGCAGGATCGCGTCCACGGTTATGGGAGACGGTTTGAAATTTCCGAAGCGGTAGCCCTCGGCGATATATAGCGGCGTCCAGCCGAACTCGTTTTCTTGATTCCAGATGGCGATTCGGGCGCCTTTTTCGGCGAGCAACTCGACGACCTTCGGAAGGTTCTTGTAGGCGGCACCGTGCATGGCGGTTTCGCCGTGGTTGTCGACCGCGTTGATGTCGATGCCGAGATCGAGCGCCACTTGCACCGCTTCCAACACTTCTTTCTCGGTGCCTGCGTCCTCGCCGGGGGAGCGAGTGCCGAGCCCGGTGGCAGCCATCAGCGCCGTACTGTTGTCCTCATTGGTTAGCAGCGGGTCGGCGCCGAGTCCGGCCAGCGTTCGCATCAGCTCGACATCAGCGGATTGCGCGGCCAGAAAGAACGGCGTCGCGCCGAGCTTGTTGAGCGCGGTGTTGCCCAGGTTGATGTCTTTGGTCATGCGCGCGTTCAGGTCCGCGCCCTTGGCGGCGATTTTCTTGACGAACTCGATGCTCGTCATGTTGCCCGAGCCCTGGGGCGGCGGGTCGTTATCTCCGACGCCGGGATTGCGGGCCGGCGCGATGGCGTGCAATACGGTGTATCCGACCCCATCGGCGTTAGGATCGGCGCCGGCGTCAAGCAGCAGCGCTGCCAGCTCAAAGTGGGCGTTGGTAGCGGCCAGCAGCAGCGGGGTAGTGCCGCTGCGCGGACGCGCGGCGCGCCGGCGCTGGTCGACCGCCTCGTTCACGCCGGCGCCCGCTTTCAACAAGGCTTTCACGACGCCGGTACGGCCATCGCGCGCGGCAAACAGCAGCGGCGTGAACCCGGAGTCGATGGGCGAGCGAAAATCCGCGCCGAATTCGATGAGCGTCTCGACGACCGCGGCGTGGCCTTCGGCGGCGGCCCACATCAGCGCGGTTTGGCCGCGCCGCTCATCCTTGGCGTGGATATCGGCGCCTTTCGAGATCAGCGCTTTGACCGCAGCCATTTTTCCGGTGCGCGCGGCGGTCATCAACGGCGTCTCGCCGCCCGGCAGCGCGGCGTTGGCATCCGCGCCCGCTTCGAGCAACAACGCAACCATCGCACCGTCGCCGTTGGTGCATGCCAGCGAGAGCGGCCTCACTCCGTAGCGGTTGGCGGCCTCGACGTTGGCGCCGGCGCGGATTAAGCTTGCCGCTGTTTCGAGATCGTCGTGATAAACGGCCCAATGCAGCGCGGTCATTCCATCGGCCTGCGCAGCGTTCACCTCGCCGCCTTGCTCAAGCAGCGTGGGAACGCTGGCGGCATCGCGATGCTCGACCGCGTCAGCCAGCGGAGCCTCCGAACCGGCTACGGCGAGACATGCCGCCGACAGCAGCAGGATCGCCAGGTCTCGAAACCGCTTTAGACCCACCGTGGTGGTCTCCTCGGCTCGTTGCATATCTCGTTGCATATCATTCGCCGACACTTCCGGGTGCGCGGGCGCGCGCGCTCAGATTGAAAGCAGCTCGTCGACTTTGCCCTTGCTGTCGGCGAACGCATCGAGGCGGACACCGACTTTGTCGAGCAGCGTCAGGTGCAGGTTCGCCAACGGCGCCGGCTCGGCGTAGCGGATGTGGCGGCCGCCCTTATGCGTGCCGGCTCCGCCGCCGGCCACGAGAATCGGCAGGTTGACGTGATCATGCACGTTGGGATTCCCCATGCCGCTGCCATAGAGCAGCAGCGAGTTGTCGAGTAGCGTGCCGCCGCCCTCGGGCGTGGCCTTCAGCTTTTCGAGGTAATAGGCGAACAGCGACACATGGAAGGCGTTGATCTTCGCCATCTTGGCGATTTTGTCTTCGTTGCCGCCGTGGTGCGTCAGCGGATGGTGCGGATCGGGCACGCCGATGTCGGGGTAAGTGCGATTGCTGGTCTCGCGCGCGAGCTGGAATGTGATCACGCGCGTGACGTCACCCTGGAAAGCAAGCACCTGCAAGTCGAGCATCAGGCGCGCGTGGTCGGCGTAGGACGCCGGCACACCCACGGGGCGATCGAGATCAGGCAGCGTGTTATCGGCGGCCTGCGCTTCCGCTTTCTGAATACGGCGCTCGACTTCGCGCACCGTGTCGAGATATTGACTCACGCGTCCGCGGTCTTCCGGGCCGAGATCGCCTTGCAGCCGGGAAATATCGTCGCGCACCCAATCGAGCAGGCTGGCCCGCTCACGCAGCGCGGCCTGGCGGTCCGAGGCGCTACCGCCTTCGCCGAACAAGCGCTCGAAAACGATGCGCGGGTGCGCCTCGTAGGGCAACGGCGTTGTCGGTGACGACCACGACAGATTGTTCTGATAGACGCAGGCGAAGCCGTTATCGCACTGCCCGACCGTCGAGAGCAGATCCATCGCCAGCTCGAGCGACGGCAACTGCGTCTCCTGGCCGATGTGCTTGGCGGCGATTTGATCGACCGTCGTGCCCAGATGGTAGTCGGTGCTCTCGGTCCACTTCGCTTTGGCGGCGCTGAGGAAGCCGGCGTTCGAAGTGGCGTGCGTGCCCGGGTAGGAGTTTTTCAACTCGAGGTTCGTAATGACCGTGAGTTGATCGCGCACGGAGGCCAGCGAGCTCAGGGTCGGCGACAGCTCGTCGAGATTGTCGCCCGGCGGAGTCCAGCGCTTGATGTCGGACCCCATTGGCATGTAAACGAAACCGAGCCGCCGCACCGGCGCGGCCGCAGTCGAGGCCTGCGCCGTCATCGCGGGAACCATCGCGTCGAGCAATGGCAGCGCCAGGGATGCGCCCATACCCCGCAGGAAGGTGCGTCGTGGCAATGCCTTCTTGGTGATGATCATCGCGATCTCCTCATTTGGAACGGCGTGCTTCCGGTAATTCCTAGAACTAGCGACGAGAGCTTGTAGTTTCCCGCTTGCGCCTGGCGCACGACCTCGCGGACGGCCGGGGCATCATAGTATTCGACGCCACGGCCCAAAGCATACGTCAAAAGCTTTTCGGTCACAACACCGGCAAAAACCTCAGGGCGATTCAGCAAGCCTTGTTCGAGCCCATCCACGTCGTCGAACTCGCTGCCGTCGGGAAGTCCTCCCGAGGAATCGATCGGCTTGCCTTCCTCGGACGTTCGCCAGCGGCCCACGGCGTCGTAGTTCTCGAGCGAAAAACCAACCGGGTCCATGAGCTGATGGCAGCTCGCACAGACTGGGTCGGCGCGATGCTGCGCCAGGCGCTCGCGTACCGATAGCCCCTCGCCGACGGTATTTTCGAGCGACGGCACGTTGGGCAGCGGCGGCGGTGGCGGCGTGCCCAGGAAGTTTTCGAGCACCCACTTGCCGCGAATCACCGGCGAAGTGCGCGTGGCGTACGACGTCACGGTCAGGATACTGCCGTGACGCAGCAGCCCGCCGCGCTTGCTGTCTTTGCCGAGCGCGACGCGGCGGAAGCGGCTGCCGTAGATGTTCGGAATGCCGTAGTGCTTGGCGAGCCGCTCGTTCACGAACGTGTAATCGGCGCTCAGCAGATCGAGCACGGCGCGGTCTTCGCGCAAGACGCTTTCGAAAAACAGCTCGGTCTCCTGGCGCATCGCCTGCCGCAGGTTGTCGTCGAAGTCGGGGAACAGACGCATGTCGGGCGTCATCGCATCGAGGTTGCGCAGGTAGAGCCACTGCGAGGCGAAGTTCGTCACCAGCGCGCGCGACCGCTCGTCGGCCAGCATGCGCCGCACCTGGCGCTCGAGCACGGCGGGCTGGCTCAGTTCGCCGCGCACGGCTGTTTCGAGCAGCTCGTCGTCGGGAATGCTGCTCCACAGGAAGAACGAGAGCCGCGACGCCAGCTCCAGGTTGCTGATGCGATACGGCGTATTCGCCTGCGCCGCCACCGGGTCCTGCTCGACGCGGAACAGAAATTCAGGGCTCACCAGCACGGCGCGTAGCGCCATCTCGACGCCCGCCTCGAAACCCTGCTTGGCGCTTGTTTCGCGGTAGAACTCCAGAGGCCTTGCGAGGTCCGCGCTCGTGACGGGACGGCGATAGGCCCGGCGCATCAGCGTTTCGAGAATCTGCCGCGCGCACGGTTCTTCCTGACTCGACTGCTGCGGGCGGCACACGAAAATCCGATCGCGGCTCGGCGTCTCGCCCGGACCCTCTGCTTCGTAGGGACCCACAATCGAGACCGAATAGACCGCCGGCTGAATGCGCGGATGGCGGTAGTAATTGAAATGCGCTTCGTAAGGCTGCCGTTCGGTCTCCAGCACAACCGAAGGCTTTTTCAGGAACGCCGCGGCGATCTCGTGCGGGCCGGCCTTGATCGGCAGGCGGATTTTGAGATGCTGGTCGGCGTCGCGCGATTCTTCGCCTCGTGGCGGCTCGATGGTGAATAACTGCAGCCGCTGCCGGTCGAGCAGCAATTCGAGATCGTGGGCCTCGCGCAATCCCTCGATGTCTTCGTTGCGGTCGCGCGTCAGCCGCAGCGTGAATTCGTATTCGCCATCGAGCGGGAACGTGTAGTCGAAAACGGCCCCGCCGCGCGTGCCGATCGGCAGCCCGGGAAGATGCTCTTCTTGCGTAAGGTCGGGCGGAGTGCGGTAGGTAAGCCCGCCGGGAGAGCGGCTGGGACGCCCGACGGCCAAGCGGCTGATTTTCTCCGCCGCCGTGACATAACGGTCGAGCAGCGTCGGCGAAAGATCTCCGACCGTTACGTTGTCGAAGCCGTGGCTGGATTCATCGCCCGGCAGCAGCGAGGCTACGTCGACATCCACGGCCAGCAAATCGCGGATGGCGTTCTGGTACTCGGTGCGGTTGAGCCGCCGGAAAGTGTCGGTGCGGCCGGGGTTGGGGCGCAGGGCGGCGGCGTGATCGAGCGAGGCCTCCAGGGAAGACACCCACGCGTCGTAGTCGCGCTCATCGGGCCGCGGCAATCCCGCGGGCGGCATCTGGCGCGCGCGAATCCGGCGGACGACTTTTTCCCAGACCTCGGGGTGTTGCTCGACGTCATTGAGCCCGGGTGTATCGAGAGCGAGCCCGCCGGTACGGGTGGTGCTGTTGTGGCAAGCGACGCAGTATTGATTGACGAGGGAGGAAGCCGGGGCGCCCGCTGGCGAAGGCACATCCGCGGATTGGTGCTGTGCGTCCGCAACTTGCATGGAGCAAGCCGCCACGAGCAGCGCGGGAATCCAACAGCGCGCCCATTTCGCCGAGTGTTTCAACCGGATTGACCTTGGTTACATAGTATCAGGCGTGGACGTCTTCGGCGCAGTAACGCCCGCGGTTCCCCACCGCGGGCGTTGTTCGTTTTGCGGCAGCGGGAGTAGCACGCTACTTCCCACGGGCGTTGCACGCTAGCCGCGCGGGCGTAGCACGCTACGCCCCTACCCACGCATCCTGCGGCAGCTTGCTAGTGTAATGTCCAACAAATAGATGGACAAAAGAGCAGGGTTGCCGTATA
>JBBDWJ010000357.1:0-10982 GCA_040902925.1 Bryobacterales bacterium
AATCCAGGGGGAACGGGAGTTGGCAAGAAATCGCCCAAAGAGAAACCCTGCCATCTCTTGCCAAACCATGCCGAATTTCGCCAAATCCTGCCACGACCTTGCCAGCATCTAGCCAAGCGACGATCCCTCGAAACTCCCCGTAATGGCAAAGCGCTTACCCCAGTCCCCGCAAGGACAGACTGGCGAGGATGGCTTCGACGTTGCCGGCGGCCTTCCGCGGATCAACAACCGGGAGCTAGACAGGGCCTAACGCAGAGCGCCAGGAGGCCTTTTCTCGGCTGACGCCCCGTTGAGGGCTTGCCCTGTTCTTTTAAGCATCTGGCCCTTAGGTAATGAAACATCCTGCCGGACCACTATTTATGCTTTCAGTTCTAGCTAGTAATCAATTGATAATAAATAAGTTGACGAAGTATAAAGATTGATAAACGGGGTAAGGTCTTGCCCTGTGTGCACCGTAGTACCACTCGTCTAACGCCAATCGGTACTGGAAATCTATTGACCATAGTTTACTAAGACTGGTACATCTTAAAGCGGTACTTTCCTCGCCCTCGGAAGCGATGGGAAGCTACCACGCGGCCCTGAGGCGGGCCGGGCGCGCCGGTAGAACCTCTCGGAGGGTTCGGCTGGAACGCCACGAGGGTCTGTAATTCGCACAGCCGTTTTGTAGTCTTGCGGCTCACGGCCTCGTTCGCTCTTTTTGCCGGGGCAGTATTGAAACCATCAACCACAAAAAACTGGCGGCGTAAGCTCACAGGCCATGCTGTCGCGAGTGGCGCGTATCTGGCCCTGATCCTGGCGCTCGGGCTGGCGGCCTTCCTGGAGATGATCGACAACCCGGGAAAGCCGAACTGGGGCTCGTTTACGGTTCTGTTACTGATGGCTTGCGCCGCGACGCCGCTCAAGTTTCAACTTCCTGGCGTCGACCGCTCCCTGTCGCTGTCGTTTTTGTTCACGTTTGCCGCGATCACGGAGCAGCCGCCGATTCTTGTACTTGTGATCGCGGCCTCGGTGCAGGCTTTTGACGTGCTGCTGGGGCGCGAGAAGGACGACACGACCGGCCAGATTCTGTTTGATTTCGCCGCGGCGGCCATCAGCATCCTGGCGACTTCGCGGCTGTACGCCTACTTGATCGACGACGCTCAACTGCCCTGGCTGGTGGCTTCGACGGTCGCCGCCGCTACCTATTACTTGTTGGTAAGCTCCACCAGCGCCATGCGGATCGGCATCTTAGCTCGCACGAGCCCGCTGCGCGTCTGGAATGAGAAGTTCTTCTGGACGAGTCCGATCTACATGCTCGCTCCGCTGGGCGTAACCGTAATGCGCCTTCTGCAGGATGCACAGTCCTACGTGGATACGCTGCTGGGTTTGAGCGTGATCGGCGCGGCCTACTTTTACATGCGCACGTACTTCCCGCGGCTTCACGACCGCCAGGATCATGCGCAGCGAATGGCCGAGATCCGCCAACGCGCTATCGAGACGCTGGCGGTGGCGATCGAAGCCAAAGACGGCAGCACCGCGGGCCACTTGCAGCGCGTCAAGCTCTACGCGTCGCGGCTGGGCGCGCGGCTGGGCTGCACGGAAACCGAGATCCGCACCCTGAAACTTGCCGCCGTGCTGCACGATGTCGGCAAGGTGGGCGTGCCCGACTACATTCTAAAAAAGCCCAGCCGGCTTACCGATCACGAGTTCATCGAGATCTCGCATCATGTCTCGATCGGCGCGGAGATCGTCGCGGCGATGGAGTTCCCCGAGCCGGTCGCGCAGATCGTGCTCAGTCACCACGAGCATTGGGATGGCTCAGGCTATCCGCAGCGGCTGGTCGGGTCAGAAATTCCCAAACTGGCGCGAATTCTAACCGTGGTCGACTGCTTTGACGCATTGATCAGCGAGCGGCCCTACCGCCAAGCGTTGTTGATCGACGATGCCGTCGAGATCATGAACGAGCAGCGCGGCAAGATCTTCGACCCCGACATTCTCGACGCGTTCCTCGCCGAGCTGCCCAGCTATCTCGAAGAACTGGAGCAGGATCTCAAGCGGGACCGGGCCCTGAAACCGCATGCACCCAAGCTTCAGAACGCGGTCAAACAGACTTGGATTACCGAGCAGTCCGGCCGCACATCGCTGCAGCGGCGTACGCTCCAGCGCCTGACCGAAGCGCCTGACCAACTGGAGGCCTTCTACGACGTCCTTCGGACGCTCGGCGCCGACCTCAACGTCGGCAAGAGTTTGCACGACTGCCTTCAGATCATGCGCGGCGCCATTCCCAGTGAAAAGGCGGGTATTTTCACCAAGCAGGACGGCAAGTACGTCCTCATGGCCGCCGACGGGATTCCCGCTCATTGTCTCGGCCGCATGCATTTGTCGGCGGACCATGGCCTGGTGGCGCATGCCGCGCATACGGGCGTGCCGATGATCGCCGATGCTCCTCCGGTCGAACTGCCGGGCGGGCCGGTGCACCACTATCTCGAAGATGTGCAGGCGACCCTGGCCGCCCCGCTGATCTTTGAAGAGCAGGTCGTCGGCGTGATCGTGTTTTGCTCCGGCCATCCCGGAGCATTCACTGAGGATCATGGGCTGTTCTTGGGCCTGATCACCGAGAAAGTGGCGTCCACCATGGTGTCGTGGCATCACTTGGAGCGCATGCAGATCGAGGCGCAGACCGACACGGTTACCGGACTGCCTAACGCCCGGACCGCCTTTACGCAACTGGAAGTGGAGCTCGATCGCGCGCAGCAGGAAGGCGGCAAGGTCGGCGTCCTGTTCATGGACATCAACGGACTCAAGCCCATCAACGACTCCTACGGACACGCGGCCGGCGACCGCCTGCTCATCGAGACCGGCCAGAGGCTGCGTAGCTGCCTGCGAAGTTTCGACTTCCTGGGCCGCATGGGGGGCGACGAGTTCCTGGCGGTTTTGCCGGGAGCGACGCAGGAGGCGATGGACGAGCAGATCGAACAGATCAAGGCGGCGCTGTCCCGAAGCCGTATCGAAGTGGCGCAGGGTATTCGGACGCGTCCGATGGTCAGTGTCGGCGCAGCGCTCTACCCCGACGACGCAGGCGACGCCGACGAGTTGGTCTACATCAGCGACCAGCGCATGTACCAGGAAAAGACCTTGAGCAAGCGGCAGATTTCGTCCGACTATCGCTTGCCCGAGGTGCCGGCGCGCATGGCGTAACTGCTCGCGATGCGAGTTTGCGCGCGACCGCAACGCAATCTTCCGTAGCGTCCCATCCTGGCGGGTTAAGGTATTCCCGAAACTCGCGCCTCGAATGAACTCCAACCGTTGGCCAGGGCTAGGTGGTCGTCGCCGGCCGCATCACCCAAAACGCTGCGCGGCGCGGGCGCGCGCTTTGGCAGCCTCCTCGCCGCGGTCGCGCGGAGAGGCGTTGGTTTCGAGCGAATCGAGCAGATGGTGCGCGGCGTGGGCAACCTCTTCGATTGCCCGCTCAAACACGGCTTCGTTCGCTTTCGAGGGCTTTTGGAATCCACTCAGCTTGCGGACGAATTGCAGCGAGGCGGCTCGAATTTCCTCGCCGGTGGCCGGCGGCTCAAAATTAAACAGCGTCTTGATGTTTCTGCACATACGCGGCTGGCCAGATCTTGCCTCTCTACGCTCACCGATTCAACAAGCTCGACGAAGGATCGCCGAAGCAGCAACGGCCGGACTTCCAGGTTCTCTTCTCTTTCCCACATTGTATAGCGGCCGCGGATGCCGCCAGCCAGATTTGCGCCGCTGACTGACTACTGCCCCTGCGGACAAGCCGAACGCGAAACGAATCGTTTTCTTAGGGGCTAAGTTTCTCGGGCGGCCCCTCGGCAAACACCCATCGCCGAAGGCGATCCGAGGCCCTACCCGCAAGGGTGGGGCCCGCATTGGCTAGGCCGACTATTTAAGGCAGACGCGCGAAGCTGGGCCCGCCGGGGCCGCTGAGCACGTCAAGCAAGCGTAACCGACGCGGGACTATCACGCCTCGCGACGGCTCCTTGTGACAGCAGCGCTAACAGCGGAGTGCATTTACCGGACTTCATAGACCGCGAGTAGGCCGTGCACACACCCAGCACGAAAGCCTTGCCCTGCCAGACCGCGAGGTCGTGCGGAAACATCAGAGCGGCTTCGCCCTCTGGACTTGGGCGCCCGGGCGCTTGCGGGCGCTTGGTATCGTTCCCTTCCCTTTTCGTTGGTATTTTCCTCTACACTGGACACACTTGACGCCTGGGCAGCCTTGCCGCCCTGGGCAGCGGCGCTGAATCTCATACGTTGCTCGTCGTGGCTCTAGCGGGGTGTTAGCGCCACGGGACTTGCGGCCGGGCTTCGACGTCAGACATCAGAAAACTCCATGGTGAGGTCTATATCGCATGAGAAAGCGGATCGTTGTATTCCTTGTGGCTCTATTCCTTGTGGCTGTGCCATTGCTGTTGGCGCAGCCCAAGAAAATCGTCGTCGTCGGACTGAGCGCCGACGACATTCAGGAACTACAAAAAGCCAATCCCAATGTGCGCATTGTGCCGGGGCTGCCTCCGGAGCAGGCGGGAGTCACTCCCGTTACGCCCGACGCGCCAACCGCCAACACGCAGCGCCAGGAATTGCTTCGTGAAGTCGCCGACGCGGACGCCTTCATCGGCGGACCGACGCGCGAGGTGCTCCAGGCCGCTAAGAAACTGAAGTGGGTGCAGGTGCTCAGCGCCGGCGTCGAGAACTACCAGTATCCCGAGTTGATGAACAGCGACATCGTGCTGACCAATGGCAAGAAAATCGCCAGCCCCGGAATTGCCGATCACGCCATGGCGATGCTTCTGAGCCTGACGCGAAAGATGACGCACTTCATTGCGGTTCGCCCGAAAGAAGAGTGGGTGCGCGACGACTACGCGCTGCTCGAGTTGAAAGGCAAGACCGCCCTGGTTATCGGTGTCGGCGGTATTGGCTCGAATGTGGCGCGCCGCGCCTGGGCATTCGATATGAAAGTCATCGGCGTCGATATTCAGCAAATGAATCCGACGCCGTTCGTCGAGCGGTTTGTATATCCCGACCGGCTGGACGAGGTACTACCGCAGGCCGATGTCGTGTTCATGTGCGTGCCGCACACGCCGAAAAGCGAAGGCATGATGGGACCCGGGCAGTTCAAGCTCATGAAGAAGGGCTCCTACTTCATCGCGGTTTCGCGCGGCAAGACTTACAGTCTCAACGGCCTGGTCGAGGCGCTCGACAGCAAGCGACTGGCGGGAGCCGGAGTTGACGTGACCGATCCCGAGCCGCTTCCCAAAGGCCACGCGCTTTGGAAGTTCGACAACGTGATCATCACGCCCCACATCGCGACGCAGGGCGACGGCGAGATTCCACGGCGCATGGTGATGATCCAGGAAAACGTGGCGCGCTTTGCCAACGGCGAGCAGTTGATCAACGTGGTCAACAAGCGGGAAGGGTTTTAGGGCCGTTGAGCGGTTGAGCCGTTGATCGGTTGATCCGTTCGGTTCATCCGTGGGCACAGCCGGACCAACGCGGAGCCCGGCGTCGACTCCGCCGCTGCGAATGTAGAGTTGCGACTGCAAAGCCTGAACGTGCCCCACGACTTCGTACCAGGACTTTTAGAACGATTTAGCTTGTAGAGCCTGGTCGCCACATTCCTTTGGAGGCTATTGTTGAATTACTGGTACCTGTTGATGTTCTTACGCACTGCTTGCCTTGACGATGTGTCATCTATAGCCTTACCATAACTGCAATATTCCTCGAGGCGATGGGTCGTCTTCATAACGAGGGATGAATGAAGTCTTGGAATTTTTTGGCTGTTTTTAGCCTCAGCGTGTTTGGGAGTTTTGCCGGCGCAGCAACGATCGATTTCGAAGGAACGGGCGCACCGCTTCTCTTTGACGAGGCCACCGCACTTACGGACGCAACCGCGGCCAGTGGAGTCAATTTTGCAGGCCCGGCAGGCGGCGACGGCGGCGCTGTCCTAAACGATTTATCCAATCTAGGCATTGCGGCCCGCAGCGGCACTGACTTTCTGGCTTTCAATGCCGCGGCTGTGCTCATGGATGGGGCCACCCCGCAGGGCCCCGAGACCATCCTTTTCGATTCGCTGGTCTCGTCGGTCAGCATCTGGGCCAGCGGCGGCTCGTTTGACGGCTTATTTCAACTCGAAGCGTTCGACGCCTCCGATGTGTCACTCGGCACGGTACAGGTCCCGACGTTCGCCGACTGGGAACTGTTGAGCTTTGTGGGGCCCAGCATCAGCAAAGTGCAACTCACCGAGTTGAGCGGGATTCAGGCTTATGTCTATGACGACCTGAGCTTTGAGCCCGTCGCCCTCTCGAACGTCCCCGAGCCGGGAGCCGTCATTTTATTTGCATCTGGCCTGGTGGGATTGGCCGGCTTGCGGCGATTCAAGGAGCGGCATTTCCCCGGCGGGCGCAACTAACTCTGCTGCACATCCCGATGCGTTGGTTTGGTGATCGACCGCGTTCTCGCTGGGCCGCGCGGCTCGGTTCGGCCGCCAACGTCTCTTAACGGTTCAACGGCTCTCCCGCCCAAAGATCTCTACGGAGATTCGGGCCGGTTCGGAAGTTTGCTGCGAGAGCGTAACGTTCTTTTGGCGGACGCGAATTTCGTTGCGGTCGCGGGCCGGTCAAGCAACTCCCCAATCCACCGCGCAACTCCCCACAATCGAAGCCCTAATCGAAGCCCTAATCAAATAGAGTAGCGCCCTGTGCGAATATTTTTGGGACGTTATGGGCGCGCGCGCCACTCGGATCCAGTACGATCCCTCACGACGGCCTCGATCAAGGCCCGAGAGGCGCGTAATATTTTGCTCTATGACTGCCCTTGGCGGTTCCAGCAGAGCCATCCGGCGATACAATAGAGAACCCTCCCTGATTTTCCTCTGCCCGCCATTCCGGTCGGAATCGATGATTCCGTGAGGCAGCATGACATCACAAGACCCCCCTCTTGATCTCCGATCGAAGAGCGAAAAGAAACTTCCAGCCCCTGCGAGCGTCGAAGAGTCGGCGCGCCTAAGCCGGCGGCGGTTCCTCCAACAGACGCGGAATCTCACGGTGTCAGCCGCGGCAATGAGTGTGGCTGCTCCGTCGATTGCAGAGCTTTCCGCACCGCCAAATCTAGGCGCGGTGTCCCAGGACGGTCTTGATGACCGCCGCGCAAAGGCCTTCGAGGTTCGCCAACAGGCGGCGCTGCAGCAAGCCGAGGTCGATCCGGGTCCCCACCAGAACAACGGCGACGAGACCCTCTACAGCCATCGAATCGGCAGCTTTTCCAAAGGCCTTCCCCACAACGCGCGCGGCGTGGTTGACCTCGCGGCATACCAGGCCTTGCTCGATGCTCTAACCGGTTCGGATCATGCGCTGTTCGAGTCGATTCCCATGGGCGCGGGAAATCTGGCGCGGCAGCGAAAGCTCGTCAACCCGCAGGCCTCGCTTGCCTTTGATCTCGAAGGCCGCGATTCCCACCAGTTCCTCATGCCCGCTCCGCCGGAGCTCTCGAGCGCCGAGGCCGCCGCCGAAGCCGTGGAGCTTTACTGGCAGGCCGCCATGCGCGACATTCCGTTCGCGCAATATCCTTATGCGCCTTATGCCGAGGCAGCCGCAGCCGATCTTTCCAAGCTCAGCGATTTTCGTGGTCCACGAAATGGAAAGCGCGTCACGCCAGCGGCGCTTTTTCGCGGCTTCACGCCGGGCGACCTCGCGGGACCCTATATCTCGCAATTTCTCCTCAAAGGGGCGCCCTTTGGAGCGCAGTATGTCGAGCAGCGTATGCGCTGCCTGCGGCCCGGCCTGGACTACATGACCGATTTCAACGACTGGCTTGCGGCGCAGAACGGTATCGAACCGCGCCGCGCCAGCGAATTCGAGTCCCAGCGGCGCTTCATTCAAACCGGCCGCGACCTGGCGCAATGGGTCCACATCGACGTGCTCTATCAGGCGTATTTCAATGCCGCGCTGATCCTGTCGGTGTCGCCCGACACGAGCGATACCGTCACCGGCGGCGGCATGGGCGCGGCGTTGAACGCTGGCAACCCTTATCGCGCTTCGGCCACGCAGACCGGTTTCGCCACCTTCGGCCTGCCGCAAGTCATGGCGCTGGTGGCGGAGGTTTCGACGCGCGCACTCAAGGCGGTGTGGTTTCAAAAGTGGCAGGTGCATCGGCGGCTGCGGCCTGAAGCGTACGGCGGTCTCGTGCATCTCACGCGGACCGAAGCCGCCGACTATCCCATCGCGAAGGATGCGTTGTTTTCCTCGCAGGCGCTCGGGGAAACGTATCGCCGTCACGGCACGTATTTGCTGCCGCAGGCATACCCGGAGGGTTCGCCGTTGCATCCTTCTTACGGCGCGGGTCACGCGACCGTCGCGGGGGCATGCGTGACGATTCTAAAAGCCTTCTTCGACGAATCGTTCGTGGTTCCCAATCCCGTCGTACCCGGGCTTGACGGACAAACTCTGGTGCCGTATCGCGCAGTGGACGAAGACCGGCTCACGGTTGGAGGCGAGCTCAATAAGCTCGCGGCGAACATCGCCATCGGGCGCAATTTTGCGGGCATTCATTGGCGCAGCGACTATACCGAATCGGTGAAGCTCGGCGAGGCCGTAGCTATCAGCGTCCTCGAGGATCACCGCCTGACTTACAACGAGCCGTTCGAAGGCTTTCGCTTCACCAAGTTCGACGGCACGCCTTACGAGGTGTAAGCAAAGCGCTCAGCGGCGTCAGTGTTTTCGTCGGCGCGCACGACAGGATCGCTTAAGCTAGGTCTAAGCTAGGTAATTCGCTCGGCCATCAGAATCCGCCGGACATTACGCTTTCCATGTAGGATCCTGACCACGCGCAGGCCGCCCGTGGTCTCAACGTAGTAGATGCGAATTGAGTCGAACCCCTTCACCGGCCAGCACCGAAGACCATGTATCGCACTTCGAACCAAGGATCCGATGCGGGGATACGCTTTCAACCGCTGCAGGCTGTTTATCACCGCTTCACGGAACCCCAATGCCACAAGAGGTGCGTCTCTCTCCACAAGGTAATATCGAAACTGGCGAAGGATGTCCTGTTCAGCTCGGGGAAGGATCTCGATCTTCACGAATTCACGGGTCAGGACCGTAGTTTCCGCTCTTGATGTTCGGATGCCATTCGATCTGTTTTAGCTCGCAGCCGTTTCCAGAAGGCTTCATCGGCTTCGACCGGCTCACCGGAGTTGAGGCCTTCGACAAGGAGCTCCTCCAACTCTTCCGGCGTCCCTTCAAAACCGGGAGCAGCAACGGACTCCACGGCAGCGACAGCCGCGTCGAGTGCCTCTTCGGGGGAAGGGTAGGCTCCGCGTTTGACGACTGCCTGAATACGCTGTTCTTGCTCTGGCGTTAACTCCATGGCCATGGGAATGCCCCTCTTCTCGAAGCATACACCTGTTCTCCAAGAATAACGGAACTGCGGTTACGATAACTTACATGCGTATCGGAGTGCGCTCGTCGCCAAGACCACAGCCCTCAACCCCACCACTGCTCCCCAGGGGCCAAATGTGCCTTAGCCACATCGGGATTAACCTCAACCCCGTAACCAGGCTTGTCCTGAATCGTTAAATAGCCATCCGCGATAATCGGCCCGTCGTGAACGACAAGGTCCTCCCACCAGTCGATGTATTTCGCCAGCTCGTGAATCCGAAAGTCGCGCATCGAGGCCGCCGCGTGGCATGAAGCGATTGTGCCGAGCGGGCTTGCGGGATTATGGGCCGCGGTCCAGATGTAGTAGTTATCCGCAAGATCGTGAATGCGCTTCGACTCCAGCAGGCCGCCCGATTTCGGAATGTCGATATGAACCACGTCGCAGCCATTTACCTCGATCAATTCCCGGAATCCATCCCGGGTATAAAGGTTCTCGCCGGTCGAAATGGGAACGTTGACCGCATGGGTCACGCGCGCCATGGCATCGATATTCCCAGGCGGCACGGGATCCTCAAGCCACATCGGCTGCGCCGGCTCGATGACCTGCGCCATGCGAATCGCGTCGCGCACGTCGTAGCGCCAATGCGCCTCGACGCCGAAGTCCGTATCGGGGCCCAACGCATCGCGCACCGTCTCCATGGCGCTGCCAATCCGCCGCAAATCCTTCAGCGTCAGGTCTCGCGTATACAGATCGTGCCCCGGCTCCTTATACTCCGGATCAGCCGCCGGCGGAATGCCGTCGCCCTGAAACTTGAACGCCGTCCAGCCGAATTTCTCGGCCTGGGCCTCGGCGACTTGATCTCGCCAGGCTTGCATGTCTTCAGGATCTTTGACAACTTGAAGCGTGCGATAGAAACGAATCCGATCGCGAAACCGCCCGCCCAACAGGTTGCACGCCGGCGTCTGTAGAATGCGTCCGGCCAAATCCCACAACGCGATCTCGATGCCGCTGGCAGCCGTAACCGTCACACCCGCCAGCGCTCCCACGCCCGCGCTGCGCATCAGCATCTTGGTGTAGAGCTTATCGACGTTCAGCGGGTCTTCGCCCACCACGAGCGGCTTGAGTTGGTTGAGGATCAAATCCTTCACGCCAGGACCCCAATACGCCTCGCCGATGCCGTAAATCCCGGCGTCGGTTTCGACCTTCACCAGGTTCCAATCCCAGGTTCCTCGCACGATCATGCATTTGACATCGGTGATCTTGATCCTGCCCCGCTGCTGCGCCGCCAACTGGTGCAGCGGCAGCAAGCCGCAAAAACCCACCGCTGATTCCAGAAATGCCCGTCGCGTCATCTGCCCCTCCGTGCCCCATTGTAGCGGCAAGGAATTCCCGCGAGCCGCAAACTCAAGAATTCCCTGGCTTCGCCGATACGCACTGTGAGGACTCGTCACCCGAGCCCCGCATGGATCTAGCCACCATCATCGGCGTCGCGGTATCGACCCTGCTCGTAGTCGCCGCCATTTTGATGGGCGGCGAGCCTATCATCTTTTTCGACCCTAGCAGCCCGTGGCAGAATTGGTCATTTTCAGATGGCGGCTAAAACC
>JBBDWJ010000358.1:0-10920 GCA_040902925.1 Bryobacterales bacterium
CGGCTTGCCCTTCGATCTCGGGAGTCGAGAGCATCGCCAGGCTGGACGTTTCGGCGTTGAGCACGAGCCCTTGTCCGGCGCCCGAGCCGTCGAGAGAGAAGATCGCCGGAGAGGCGGCCCTCATCAACACTTCAGGCGCGCTCCAAGTAGCCGTGTCGCCCGTGTCGAGTTTTTCGACAGCGATGGACAGGCTCTCACCCGCAGGCAGGTCGGGACACTGCAGGTTGATCTGGCTGGCTCCCACGTAGAGCAGCTTCGCCTCGATCGCATTGATAGTCACCCGGACGTTGTTCAGGCTGACCGGCAGCGGGAAAGTGCCGGCGCTTTCCAGGGGCCCTTCGCTGAAACCGGCTCCCCAGAGCGTGGCAAGCGACCCCGGGCTGCAAGGGGCAGCGGCGGAGGAACTCGCCGAGTTGGTGAAGCCGAGGACCTTGAGGGTCCCGTCGATGACTTCGATCTCGACGACTTTCTCTGAAGAGGCATCGGCCGAGTTGATGGCCGTGAAGGTCACGGAGTGGGTTCCGGCTTGCGCCTTTGTGGGCGTCCAATCGAAGCGGCCGCTACGTGCATCGAAGTCCGCCACCGACGGCACGCCCTTCGCGGACAGGTTAACCGGCAGGTCATTCGGATCGACGGCGGTGACCGCCATCGAAAACCTCTTGCCGGCCCAAACCACACGAGGGTTGTTGACGCTAATGAGCGGGGCTTTCGAGGACAGGATGGAGACTGTGCTGTTCGCCTGGGCTCCGTTCATGCCCACAGACACATTCACGGACTGTTGCTTGGATGAGTCGCGTGTCGCCAACCGGAAGCTAACCGAGGAGCGCCCAGAACGGAGGGCGATGTTGGCCGGAACCTTGACGTCGTTACTATTAGCCGAAATCGCCAATGACGTGCCCTCCGAGAAGCTGGAGGAATTCAGCGTGACGCGGCAGGTGGATGAACTTCCGGCCCTGATCTGCAGCGGCGAGCAGGAAACGTCCTTCGGCTTGAGCGGTATCAGTTGGATCTTGGTTGAGACGGTGCTTCGCGCGGCTTGCGCAGCGCCACCCGCCAGCGATGCGGTCAGTTGAACGGTCTCCTCGACTTTGATCAGGGAGCTGCGGACCTTGAACGTGGCGGAATTGGCTCTGGAACCGATGCGAACGGAATCCGGCACGGAAAGCTGCTTGGATGAATCTGACAGGTTAACCCTGACACCGCCGGACGGAGCTCGCTTATCGATCGAGACTTCGCAGTTCTTTGAACCCCCGCCTTCGATGGAGTTGCCGAAGCAATTCAACGAGGTGAGGCTGGGAGTATCCGAATCCGATCCCACAACATTAATACTGACGACGCCCGAGTCGGAGCCGCCTTTGTTGTCGTCCACCTTGAAGGTGAAGCTGTCGCTGCCGCTGTACCCGCTGGCAGGCGTGTAGACAATGTTAGGAGCGGTCCCACTGAGGGCGCCGTGGGATGGTCCGCCGGTTATCGAGAAAGCCAGCGTGTCGCCATCGGGGTCGGTACCGCCCAGAGTGATGTTCTTCTTGGTGTCCTGATTTGTGGACACGGAAGTATCGGTGGCCGTGGGAGGTTTGTTCTGCCCCGCCTGCACCGTGATGCTCACGGCGCCGTTGGCGTTGAGCTTGCCGTCACTGACGCGGTAGGTAAAGCTGTCGGGGCCGGAATAGCCATTGGCCGGCATATAAGTGCGATTGGCCCCGCTGCCGTTCAGCGTGCCGTGCGCCGGAGCGCTCATGATGGTGTACGTGAGCGGATCGCCATCGACATCGGAACCGGCGAGCGCAATCTGCTTCTGGGTATTTTGCGCGGTGGACATCGACTGGTTCTGCGCCGTCGGTGGATCATTGACGGCCGTGATGGAGATGCCGATAGCGCCGTCATCTGTACCGCCCTTGCCGTCCGAGGCGCGGAAGGTAAAGCTGTCCGGGCCGTTGGCGTTCGCTTTGGGCGTGTAGGTCCAGTTGGCGCCATTGCCGCTCAGCGAACCCTTGGCGGGCTGCGTCAGCAGGCTGAAGCTCAGGGTGTCGCCGTTGGGATCGGTGCCCGACAGGGTGATTTGCTTCGGTGTGTCTTCGGTGGTCGTTACGGCAGAGTCGGTCGCGGCCGGAGCGCCATTCTGCGACGCCTGTACCGTGATGCTCACGGTGCCGTTCGCCGTTCCGCCATTACCGTCGTTCACCTGAAACGTAAAGCTATCGGGCCCGGAGTAGCCGTTGGCCGGAGTATAAGTGCGATTTGAGCCCGAGCCGGTCAAGCTGCCGTGGGACACTCCGCTCACGATCGAGTAACTCAGCGTATTGCCATCGACATCGGAACCGGTCAACGTGATCGGCTTCGCGGTATTCTGCGCCGTCGATACCGATTGGTTTTGCGTCGCCGGTGGGTCGTTGACCGGCGTGATGTTGATGGAGATGGCGCCGTCATCCGCGCCGCCCTTGCCGTCCGCGGCCCGGAAGGTAAACGCGTCGGAGCCGTTGGCGTTCGGGTTGGGCGTGTAGGTCCAGTTGGCGCCATTGCCGCTCAACGAACCCTTGGCTGGCTGCGTCAGCAGGCTGAAGCTCAACGTGTCCCCGTTGGGGTCGGTGCCCGAGAGGGTGATCTGCCGCGGCGTGTCTTCGTTGGTCGTTACGGAAGAGTTGGTCGCGGTCGGAGGATTGTTCGGCGTCGCGGTCACCGTGATGCTCACCGTGCCGTTCGCCGTTCCACCATTGCCGTCGTTCACCTGAAACGTAAAGCTATCAGGCCCGGAGTAGTTGTTGGCTGGAGTATAGGTCCGATTGGAGCCCGAGCCGGTCAAGCTGCCGTGGGACACGCCGCTCACGATCGAATAGCTCAGAGTATTGCCATCGATGTCGGAGCCGGTCAGCGTAATCGCCTTCGGCGTGTTCTGCTGCGTCGACATCGACTGGTTCTGGGTCGTGGGCGGATCGTTGACCGGCGTGATGTTGATGGAGATGAGGCCGTCGTCGGCGCCGCCCTTGCCGTCGCTCACCCGGAAGGTAAAGCTGTCGGAGCCGTTGGCATTGGCGTTGGGTTTGTAACTGCGCGCCGCACCGGAGCCCGTCAAGGTTCCTTTCGCGGGCTGGGTGACGATCGAAAAGGTGAGGCTGTCTCCATCAGGGTCGGTACCCGCGAGGGTGATGGGCTGCGCCGCAATGTCCTCGGTGGTTGTAACCGATGCATTGGTCGCGGTCGGAGCTCTGTTGACGACGGGCTGATTGATGCCAATCGTGCCGTTGGAACTTCCGATATTGATCGTCGCGCCGCTGGGCGTCGAGGCGATCGTATTGGAGACGGCAATCGCTCCGGATGTCGCGGTCGTTGGCTGAATCCGGAATCTGAGCGTCGCGATGACGCCGTTGGACATGGTGTCGGTATTGACCCCGAAAATGACGCAGGTCTGCGCTCCGTTGCTTCCGGAGCAGGTAACCGCTTTGGTGCTGGCGGCGGGGCCGACACTCGCGGCCTGATAGGTCAGGACCGAAGGATTGAATCCTAAATTAAACTGGACGGCCGCAGGCAGCGGGCTGCCGGACAGGCTCAAGTTCAGGGATACATCAGACGCTGGCGCTCCGGAACCTGATGCGAGGTTCAACGTCGTCTGGGCGTGCAGAATCGATCCGAAGACCAGACCCGCAAGGATCACACGAACAGCATGGAGCCGGGGGGATGCCATTTTGAAGTGGGACATTTAACTTCCTGGATTGTTTTTTCATGGAGGGCATCTTTCGCGGATCGAGCAATGGATTCGTGTTCAGTTCACAGCACTCAAGGGCTGTCGAGGACCGAACGAAACGAATGAGTAGAGACAAAATTAAACCTTGTACGCCATGTCTCCACTCTCTACGTTGTGGTTCGCAGTTGAGATGAAGCATGCGCGAGCGGAACGGTTGCCATGGGCAATCGTGATGCCAATCGGTATCTCGTAGAGACTGCACAGCCGCTGATCAGCAGCCACGGAAAAAGGGCACGACAGTGAGGAAGTTTTTACAGAACGCGTGTAAAAAGCTCCTGAGAGATTTCCCTTAGTTTTTCGTTGGATTCAAGCCGTTGCAGCTAAGGGGAGAAGCGATTGAAGAAATGAACGCGGTCAAAGGATTGCGGTTAGCTGTTTCGTACTAGGAGAGATTCACGGTGCGGCAAACTTTTTCGCTGCGTCGCCAAGGTCTGTAGGCATTCGCACCTGAGCAAGACTTACGCGGTCGTTGCAGCAGCGGCGTTATCCGGAGCACCTTGCGTTGCGGTATCGAATAGCACGTCGCCAGGAGTATCTGCATGCGCTTCGCTGTTGCGCGGTAGCCCGTGGCTCGGACTAACGCAGCGCGCGGCCACTGTAGACGGTGACCGGCGACCCTTCGGCTACAAAGGCCGAGGCTGGTTTTTCAGAAAGCGGCGCCGCAAATTCGGGTCCGTATAACTCGGAGGTAGAGAGATGTACGGCGGTTTGTTCTACCTGCCAGATGCGCCAGGGCACGTGCCCGACGCGGTACTCGACGGTGGCCCCGCTGGGTTGCGCCGCGTAGCCCCAGTAGTGCTCGGTGATGAACTCTTCTTGTGTGCCAGGGACGGCGAGCGCGGGCTCACCGCTTCGACGAGCCTTGATGTAGTTCCAGTCGTTGTGGATGCGCCACGAATAGACTAGCTCGCGCTGAGCGGTCGAATGGCGCATCGGCAACGCGATATAGTTCTCGTTGTAGAAGGTCCGGGCAGCCCAGGCGATGGCGCGGCGAGGCACGATCTCCTTGATGAAGACGACGCCGCGCCGCCAGCCTTCTTCGGCCTTCCGCCGGACGTAGAATCGCAGATTGACCTCTTCGAAATCGCGGTGAAACGGGATGGGTATCCCTTTGACACGCGTGTCTAGAAACAGAAATCCCACCAGGCTGACGTAGGTTTTTCCATGGAAGAAATCGATCTCTGTCCCGGCTGGGAGATAGGGCTCGAGCAGATTGGAGTCGGTCTCGTAGTTCAGCATTACGAGCCAGCGCCACTGGGCTTGAAGAAAGGGAGCTTCGAGAGTCTGCTCTGAAGCGGGAGGCTTAGGGAGATTCGCCAAAGGCGCTTTCGTTGGGCGTGCCACGGTTCATCCGCTGCGAGCGACACCCGACCGGGCTTGGTCTTAGCCGGTACTTTAGGAAGATTGTTACACAGCGCGCGAGGTTCGACGGTGTTGGTATTTGTGCGATGATCTCGGCTAGCGACGAGCCTGCGCGGTGAAACTAATGCACGCCAAAAGCATGATGATGGCCTTGGGACTGCTTTGTTGCGGCTTGGTTACGGCGCTTGCGCCTGCGCAGCCGTTGCCCGGCACCGCGGCGCTCACTGGCGACGCCGACCTGGCTGCCGAGATGGTGGCCGGAATCGACCGCTATCTCATGCGCCGCATCGAGACGGCCCCTGAGCGGCGTGAGAAGCATTGGGGATCGGACTATTCTTCCCGCCAAGCTTATGAGAAGTCGATCGCGAAACGGCGCGAGCGTTTCCGCACGATCATCGGGGCGATCGACCCGCGCGTTCCAGCGCCGCGTCTGTTGATGAAGGTCAGCCACGGAGGCTCGTCGTTGGTGGCGCGGCTTGGCGGCGAGGGTCAGCGGGAAGTGGCAGTGCATGCGGTGCGTTGGCCGGTGTTCTCCGGCGACGTTCCGGTTGCGGTTTATGGGGAAGGGCTGTTGCTCGAGCCCGCCGGCGAGGCGCTGGCGAATGTTGTGGTGCTGCCAGACGCTGACGTGCCACCCGAAATGATCGCGGGCTTGCAGCCTGGCCTCGATGCTCGCTCGCAACTGGCTCAGCGCCTCGCTCTGGCCGGCTGCCGCGTGCTCGTGCCGGTGCTGATCGACCGCAAGGATACTTGGTCGGGCCTCGAAGGCTACCGCGCGACAAACCAGCCGCATCGGGAATTTATCTATCGCATGGCCTATGAGATGGGCCGTCATATCATCGGCTACGAGGTGCAGAAGGTGCTTGCCGCCGTGGATTGGTTCGCGGCTACGCAGCCAGGCGCGCCCATCGGCGTCGCGGGATATGGCGAGGGCGGCCTGCTTGCGTTTTACAGTGCCGCTCTCGACACGCGCATCGATGCGGCGTTGGTGAGCGGGTACTTTGGGCCTCTCGACGGCCTGTGGCGGCATCCGATCTACCGTAACGTGTGGTCGCTGGTGGAGGAGTTTGGTCAGCAAGGCGTGGCGAGTTTGATCGCGCCGCGGGCGTTGATCATCGAGGCCGCGCGAACCCCGCAAATCGAGGGACCGCCGCCCGCAACCGATGACCGCAAGGGCGCCGCTCCTGGCGTGATCCGAACACCAACGCTTGCGGAAGTTCGTGCGGAGTTCGATCGCTCGCGGGTTGCTTTCGACAAGTTGGGAGTGAGAGCGCGAATCCAGCTCGTTGCGAGCGGCGAAGGGGATGGCGTTCCTGGAACCGATGCGGCACTTGGAGCGTTCCTCGGTGGTCTCGGCATTGAGGGCGGCGCGCCCGCCGCCCCACCCACCTACCTCGCCGGTCCGTTCGAGGTAGCGCAGGCAGAACGCATGTCGCGCCAGTTTCAGGAACTGGTCGCGCATACGCAACGAACTCTTCGAGGGGTCGACGCGGCGCGGCAGCAGTTTTGGGCCAAGGCCGACAGCAGTTCCGCAGCAGCGTGGGACGGGAGCACCGCGTGGTATCGCGATCATCTGTGGAGCGAAGTCATTGGCAGGCTGCCGAATCCCAGCGAGCCAATGGAGGCGCGGTCCAGGCAGATCTTCGACGAGCCGAAGTGGACGGGGTACGAAGTTGTGCTGCCGGTTTGGCCGGATGTTTTCGCCGAAGGAATTCTACTCGTGCCGAAGGGCATTCAGCCCGGTGAACGCCGCCCGGTGGTGGTTTGCCAGCATGGGCTCGAAAGCCGCGCCATCGAAGTTGTCGATCCGCGGCTCGACAGCCACTACTATCACGGCTACGGCGCGCGGTTGGCCGATCTGGGGTTCATCGTGTTCGCGCCGCAGAATCCCTACATTGGCCGCGATGAGTTTCGCGTGCTGCAGCGCAAGGCGAACCCGGTTAAAGCCTCGCTGTTTTCGGTGATCCTTGGGCAGCACCAGCGCCTTTTGGAATGGCTGGGGTCGCTGCCTTACGTTGACGCCAGCCGCATCGGCTTCTATGGACTGTCCTACGGCGGAAAGACCGCTATGCGGGTGCCGCCTTTGCTCGACGGCTACGTGCTATCGATCTGTTCGGCCGATTTCAACGAATGGATCTGGAAAAACACGCGCACGGACTCCCGGTACAGTTATCTGTTCACCGGCGAGTACGAGATGTTTGAATTCAACCTCGGCAACACGTTCAACTACGCGGAGCTGGCAAGCCTGATCGCGCCCCGGCCGTTCATGGTCGAGCGCGGCCACCATGATGGCGTCGCGCCGGATGAATGGGTGGCTTACGAATACGCCAAGGTGCGGCGGTTTTATGTCGGGCTTGGACTGGCCGAGCGAACGGCCATCGAGTTTTTCGACGGCCCGCACACCATTCACGGCGTGGGTACGTTTGAGTTCCTGCAGCGGCACCTGCGGTGGCCCGAACGCGATAGGTAATCGAGTTTTTGTTGAGGGAAGAGCCTCTAGCTGCTTGACGGGTTAAGCAGTTAGCTCGCGCCAGTTCGAGAAGCAACCAAATTATTCCGCTTTTTGGATAGTGCGTTTGTTGCGACGGCGCACGATTCCAGCTAGGGCGCGCAGAGCTTCATTCACTTCCTCGGCGGTGCGAAACTCCGCCGCAACGTCAGGATCCAGAACCACAACGTTTGTACCACTCGCGTATCTAGCTGCGTGTTTGCCGCGGATCGCCTTGCTGAAGTCGTATTCCGCACGCATAGTATCTTCGTCGGGGCGGGTGGCGTTCTTAGCCGGATTCGTTTTCATATTGGTTCTGCTCAAGGCGAGTTGCCCGCCGAGCGCTAATGATGCGGATACTGCTGATTCCCTCTACGTACGATACCACGATGAGCCGCCCCAAATAGGAAATGCCTAGATCGACAAAGCGAGAATCAGAAAAGGAGTGATCCGGATCGGAAAGCGTGGCTGAGAGGGTGTCCTTGAACACCGACGTCGCTTCTTCAAACGAGACGCCGTGTTTGGCGAAATTTGAGGCGGCCATGCGCTGGTCCCATTCGAATCGCAGGGTCATGGACTACTCCCCAGTCCTGGGTGGCTGGGCCGGAAGCCAGTCACTCGCTATACATCTTTTCGATTTCTTTGGCGTAGCGCAGCTCGACCTGACGCCTGCGCACCTTCATCGTGGGTGTGATTTCACCGTTGGTGATCGAGAAGTCTTCGGCCAGCAGGGTGAATTTCTTGACACGCTCGAACTGCGCCATCCCGGCACAGGCTTCGAGGATTTCCTGCTCGAGCAGATTGATGATCGAGGCATGCGCTGTCAACTCCGTACGGCTGGAAAAAGTCAGGCCTTGCGCGGCGGCGTATTTTTCCAGTTTTTCGAACTGCGGCACGATCAGCGCGCTGGGAAACTTGCGCGCCTCGGCGATCACTACAGCCGTGGAAACCGAAGCGCACGTCTTGAGCTGGTTCTCGATCGGCTGCGGCGCGATGAATTTACCGCCGGACGTCTTGAACAGATCCTTCTTGCGGTCGGTGATCGAGAGATAGCCGCCGTCGTCGAGCGCGCCGATGTCGCCGGTATGGAGCCAGCCGTCGATGATCGTTTTCGCGGTATCGTCCTCATTCTTGTAATAGCCGCGCATCAGGTTGGGGCCGCGCACCAGGACTTCGCCGTCGTCCGCGATTTTTACTTCGACGTTGCGGATGGGCTTGCCGACGGTTCCGAAGCGTAGCGCGCCGGGCAGGTTCGTGCTCACCAGCGGCGAGGTTTCGGTGAGGCCGTAGGCTTCACAGATCGTCACGCCCACGGCGTAGAAGAACTCGGCGAGGTGTTTTGCCAGCGGGGCGGCGCCGGAAACGAAGAAACGCAAACGGCCGCCGAGACGGGCGCGCAGTTTCGCAAACACGAGGCGGTCCGCGACGAGGTAACGGCAGCGCAGACCGAACGGCATCGGCTTGCGATCGAGACGGTAAGGAAGGGCTTCGCGGCCGACCCCGATCGCCCAGTGGAACAGCTTCTGGCGCGGGGCCGGCGCTGATGCGATGGCATCCATCACGCGGGCGTGGATCTTTTCGAAAAACCGCGGCACGCCGAGCACGACCGTGGGGCGGACTTCGCGGAGGTTGTCGGCCACGGTGTCGAGCGTCTCGGGATAGGCCACGGTCGCGCCGTTGTAGAAATAGGCGTAGTCGGCGGCGCGTTCGGCGACGTGGCTCAGCGGCAGAAATGAGAAACAGACGTCGGTAGGCCGCAGGTCGAAGCCGTTATCGCGGATGTTGCTGGTAAGGTTCTCATGCGTGAGCATGACGCCTTTGGGCGTTCCCGTGGTTCCTGACGTGTAGATGATGCTGGCGAGCTGGTCAGGCTGCACGGCGCTCACCGCGGCTTCAAACTCGTCGCGCTCGGCGGCGGACAGAGGCTCGTCACCGATCAGATCGCCGAGCGTGGTGACGCGTCCGTCTTCGCAGTTCACTTCGTCGAAAGTCACGGCGCCTTCGAGCTTCGGCAGCCGCGGCCACTGGCTCAGAAGTTTTTCGAGCTGCTGCTGGTTCGATACGAAAACGACGCGCGCTTCGGAGTGCTCGAGCATGTAGTGAAGCTGCTCGGCGGCCAAAGTCGGGTAGAGCGGCACGCTGCAGATGCCGGCTGTAACGATCGCAAAATCCGCCACCGCCCACTCCCAGCGGTTTTCCGACAGCAGCGCGCAGCGGTCGCCGGCGGCGATCCCGACGCTCTTGAGGCTCAGATGCGTGCGCACGACACGGCGGTAAAATTCCGCGGAGCCGATCGGCTGGTAGCGGCCGTCGATTTTTGTCAGCAGTGCGTCGGGCTTGGCGTAGGAGACGGTGTGGCGGAAAAAGCGAGCCAGCGTTTCGGCCATGCTATTCCCCCATCACCTTGATGATGACGCGCTTGCGGCGCTGGCCATCGAACTCGGCGTAGTAGACCTGCTGCCATTGCCCCAGGTCGAGGGCGGCATCGGTGACGGGAACAATGACTTCGTGGTGGATGAGCAGGGATTTCAAATGCGCGTCACCGTTGTCTTCGCCAGTGAGGTGGTGGCGGTAGTTGGTGCGGAACGGCGCCAGCGTCTCAAGCCATTCGTCGACGTCGGCGATCAAGCCCTCCTCGGCGTCGTTAACATAGACGCCGGCGGTGATGTGCATCGCCGACACGAGCACCATGCCGTCCTTGATGCCGCTCTTTTCCACCGCGGCGGCCACCTTGGAGGTAATGTTGATGTACTCGCGGCGGTTCTCGGTATGAAAGTGCAGGTACTCGGTGTGGAATTTCATCTCCACCACTGTAAACTGTAAGCTCACACTCTGGAAAGGGGGCTAGGAAAGCTGATGTGGGGCAAGCTGGCGAAACTTTATGGATGGAACATTCCGGCGGCGGATCTGGAACGGTTCACGCCGGCGTTGGATTCGCTGTCCGAGCGCGCCCGCAAGGCGCTGGACCGCGATCTGAGCACGGTGGAGCCGGCGCCGGTTTTCCGGCCGGGCGGCGCGGGCGGCGGCGCGGGCGGCGGCGAAGAAGGTCCGCTGGAATAGATCTGACCCACCGCCGGCGCGGCAAGGCCTGCGGCCACCGGCCCGGGCTGTTTCGAGGCTTCGATTCACGGCCCGGCAGACTCGGAGAAGTGTTTTAAAGAGAACTACTACCGTGACCATTACTGAACTTGCACCTCAAATCCGCGACGGAAAGATCTCGCCTGTCGATCTTGTTCGCCAGACGCTCGCCCGCATCGAGAAACTGCAGCCCACCCTGAACGCGTACATTACGGTGACGGCCGACGCGGCTCTCGAACAAGCGCGGCGGGCC
>JBBDWJ010000359.1:0-10889 GCA_040902925.1 Bryobacterales bacterium
CAGGAACTCAAGTTCACGCTGCACCGCAAGCTGCTCGACAAGATCAACCTTGACGCACTGGCCTCGATCGAGACGCAGCAGTTGCGCAACGAGGTGCGCCAGGCGTTGACTTCGCTGGTCGACTCCGAGCAGACTCTGCTGAGCGCGGTCGAACGCAATCAGATTGTCGCCGAAGTGCTCGACGAAGTTTTTGGCCTGGGGCCGCTCGAGCCGCTGCTGCAAGACCCCACCATCAGCGACATTCTGGTCAACGGGCACGCCCAGGTTTACGTCGAGCGGCGCGGCAAGCTCGAGCTGACCGCGGTGACGTTTAAGGACGACAACCACCTGCTGCGCATCGTCGACAAGATCGTCTCGCAGGTCGGCCGGCGGGTCGATGAGTCGTCGCCGATGGTCGACGCCCGTTTGATGGACGGCTCGCGCGTCAACGCCATCATCTCCCCGCTGGCGGTCGACGGCCCGCTGCTGTCGATCCGCCGCTTCGGCACCGACAAGCTGATGCCACAGGACCTGGTCGACAAGCAGTCGATGACCCAGGGCATGCTCGAGCTGCTGCAGGGCGCGGTGAAGGCGCGGCTCAATATCGTCGTCTCGGGCGGCACCGGTTCGGGGAAAACGACGCTTCTCAACGGGCTGTCGGCATTTATCTCCCCCAAAGAGCGCGTGGTGACGATCGAGGACGCCGCCGAGCTGCAGCTCAAGCAGCCGCATCTGGCGCGTCTGGAAACCCGCCCGCCGAACATGGAAGGCGGCGGCGCCGTGCGGCAGCGCGAGCTGCTGATCAACGCGCTGCGCATGCGCCCCGACCGCATCATCGTCGGAGAGTGCCGCGCCGAAGAGGCGCTCGACATGTTGCAGGCGATGAACACCGGCCACGACGGCTCGATGACGACGGTACACGCTAACTCGCCGCGCGACGTCATCAGCCGTCTCGAAGTGATGGTGACGATGGCCAACTCGAACCTGAACCTGGTTTCGATCCGCCATCAGATCTCGTCCGCCATCGACATGATCGTGCAGACGTCGCGGTTGAGCGATGGATCGCGCCGCATCATGGCCATCACCGAAGTCGGCGGCATGGAAGGCGAGACGGTCACCTTGCAGGATTTGTTCGTGTTCGAGAAACGGGGCATCTCTCGCGAGGGAAACGTACAGGGGCGTTTCGCCGCCACCGGCATCCGGCCGCGCTTTGCCGAACGCATGATGGCGGCCGGCATCAACCTGAGCGGCGACCTGTTTGAAAGCGTGGTCGAAGTGAACCAGTGAAGCGCCGCAAAGATAGGGCCGCGACGCTGAGCGCGCCGCTGTATTCAAACGGAGAGAACGACCATGACCCTGCTGCTGACTGTTTTCATCGTAACGATGGCCCTTTCGGGCGTCACCTACCTCGTCGCCACGCATAAGCTCGAGGAACGCGACACGGCCAAGATGCGCGACCGGCTCGTCGGCAAGGCTCCGGCGTCGGCGGCCAGCCCGCAAAGTACGCCATTGTTTCTACCGGACAGCGAACGCCGCAAGAACCTCATGGCGCGCCTGCTGGCCGCTCTCAATGCCGACCGCGGCTTGCAGGAGCTCATCGAGCAGGCCGGTCTTCCCTGGGCGCCCGGGCAGGTCGTGATCGCGTCGCTCGCCGCCGGCCTGCTGGCTTTCAATGTCGTCTGGTACCTGATGCCGCCCTTTCGAGATCTGGCGTTCGTGGCGGGGCCGGCCGCGATGACGCTGCCGGTGGTGTTCCTGCGCTGGAAGCGCACGCGGCGAATCCATGCTTTCGAGGCGCAGTTTCCCGATTCGTTGCAGTTCATCGCCCGCGCCATGCGCGCCGGCCACGCCTTCTCGGTCTCGCTGGAGATGTTGCACCAGGAGTTTCCCGATCCGCTCGGCAGCGAGTTCCGGCGCGCCTTCGAGGAGCAAAACCTGGGCCTGCCGATGGACGTGGCCCTCGAAAAGCTCGCCCAACGTATCCCTCTGATGGATACGCAATTTTTTATCGCCGCCGTGGTGCTGCAGAAACGCACGGGCGGCAACCTGGCCGAGATTCTCGACAATCTCTCCAAACTCATCCGCGAGCGCTTTAAGCTACGCGGCGAGATCCGCACCATCAGCGCGCAGGGCCGCATGTCGAGCATGGTGCTGACAGGGATTCCGGTCGTCGTGGCCACCATGCTGTATTTCGTGAACCGTCCCCACATGATGTTCTTTGTCGAGAACGAATGGGGCCGTCTGATGGCCATGATAGCGCTGGGCTTTGTGGCTGCTGGCTTTCTGATCATGAACAAGATCGTCAAGATCGAGGTTTAAGCAAGTGCTGAAAAGGAATTCCGCCGCGGGTGCACGCAGGTCGACGCTGATCAACCGTTGGCAGGGATCTGTCGTGATATGCGGCTGAATGCTGACTCAGCCTGATAGGGATTTGTCATGGTAATGCTGCTGTCGATTCTCGTTTTTGTCACCACCACCGCGGGACTCTACTTTCTGGGAATGCGTTTTTGGGCCAGCCCCAAGTCGGTGGTCGAGCGCGTGGTCGGCGAGTATACCAGCCAGGGGAAGATGCCATCGCATCCCAGCCTGGCCTTTCACGACATTCTCACCAAGCTTGGCAACCTGATGCCCGCCTCGACGGCCGATCTTTCGACCGTTCAGAAGCGGCTCTATCAGGCCGGGTTCCGCTCGCCGACCGCCTTGAAAGCTTTTTACGGCATCAAAGCGTTGACAACGGTGTTTCTGCCCGTGCTGGGTTGGGTGATTACGGCGCAGGCGGGCGTTGTCGGCGATGGCCGTATCGGTTTGATCCTCGGTGCGGCGGGTCTGGGGTTCCTGGGGCCAAACGAGGCTCTGCAAACTCTGATCAAGCGCCGCAAGAAACGCGTCGAAAAGGCGCTCCCTAACGCGCTCGATCTGCTCGTCGTGTGCGTCGAGTCGGGACTGGGGCTCGATCAGGCCATCACCCAGGTCAGCCGCGAAATGCAAAAAAGCGGTCCGGAGATCAGCAACGAGCTGGCGATCACGAATCTCGAGATGCGCCACGGCAAGCGCCGCGCCGAGGCGCTGCGTAACCTCGGCGACCGCACCGGAGTGGACGACATGAAGAAACTCGTCAGCACGCTGATTCAAGCTGACCGTTTCGGAACGTCGATCGCGCTGACGTTGCGGACGCATTCGGAGTTCATGCGTGTTACGGCCCGGCAGCGCGCCGAGGAGAAAGCCGCCAAAATCGGCATCAAGCTCGTTTTCCCAATCTTTTTCTGCATTCTGCCTTCGCTATTCGTGGTGACGGTAGGCCCGGTCATCGTCAAGATCTTCGTGGAACTGATCCCGATGATGACGCAATAATTTCTGCCATCTATACGAACAAAGCCATTACGAACAAAGGAGGAGCTTCCATGGATTCCGATCTAGTACGGATCGTTTGCGGCGCACTCGCCGTGGCCCTGCTGGCGTTGATCATCATGCGCCGCAAGAAGAGGCAGGCGGAATAAAGCCAGCGGCCGTGCAAAGGCCGCGGCCGGGCGGGCCGGAACGAACCGGCCGGGTCAATCGCATGTCCCGGCCCGGCGATTGTGCCTTGAAATCTGCAACGGATAGCCGGGGATAGCCGGGGATAGCCGGGCCGGTATGCCGGCGGGCGCGGGCCGCAAAACGCCTATCGCCGGGCGTGACGGCAGGCTTTCGCGTGGGACCGCGGCGCATCGACCGTGCTAGGCTTGATAGCCGGAAACCATGCGCAAAGCCTACGCCGCGGCACTGCTTTTTCTTTTCAGTCTTTCGTTGTGCGCGCAGGACCGCCCCAACGTCCTGTGGATCACCGCCGAGGACCACGGCCCGCACGTCGGCGCCTACGGCGACTCGTACGCCACCACGCCGGTGATCGATGCACTCGCGGCCAAGGGCATGCTGTACCGCCACGCCTGGTCGACGGCGCCGGTCTGCGCGCCGGCGCGCACCACTCTCATCTCGGGTCTTTATCCGCCATCGACCGGCTCGCAGCATATGCGCTCAGAGGCGCGGTTGCCTGCCTCCATGAAGATGTATCCGCAGTATCTTCGCGAAGCCGGCTACTACTGCACGAATAATTCCAAGGAAGACTACAACCTCGAAAAGCCCGGCAAGGTGTGGGACGAGTCGTCCGGTAACGCCCACTGGCGGAACCGTAAGGCAGGGCAGCCCTTCTTCGCAATCTTCAATTTCACGCAGAGCCACGAGAGTCAGGTCCGCACGCGTCCGCACGATTGGCAGCATGACCCGGCCAAGGTACGCGTGCCCGCATATCATCCCGATACGCCGGAAGTGCGCCAGGATTGGGCGCAGTATTACGACAACATCACGGTGGTCGACGGGCTGGCCGGCAAGGCTCTCAAAGACCTGGAGGACTCCGGCCTGGCCGAAGATACCATCGTTTTTTATTACGCCGACCACGGCGCGGGGCTGCCGCGCGGCAAGCGCTGGCCATACAACTCCGGATTGCAGGTGCCGGTGATCGTGTACTTCCCGGAAAAATGGCGTCACCTGGCGCCTCCCGAGTACCGCCCGGGCGGCGAGAGTTACCGGCTGATCGGTTTTATCGACTTCGCCCCGACGCTGCTGAGCCTGTGCGGCGTCGAACCGCCCCGCCATATGCAAGGCGGCGCGTTTGCCGGGCCTTACATGACGCCGGAACCCGAGTATCAGTTCGGCTTCCGCGGACGCATGGACGAGCGCTACGACATGGTTCGCTCGGTGCGCGACGGACGCTACGTCTATATCCGCAACTATATGCCCTACCGCGTCTACGGACAGTTCATCGACTACATGTTCCAGACGCCGACTACGCAGGTATGGAAGGCGTTGTTCGATCAGGGCCGCTTGAATCCGTTTCAGGAAACGTTCTGGGAAGAGAAGCAGCCCGAGGAGCTTTACGATCTGCTCGAAGACCCCGACGAAGTCGACAATCGCATTCAACACCCCTCGATGCGCGCCGTCGCCGCCCGCATGCGCGCGGCGCTACGCGACTGGCAGGTGAAAATTCGCGATGTCGGCTTCCTGCCGGAAGGAGAGATCCACAGCCGCGCCGGCGACGGCACGCCTTACGAGATGGGTCATGACGATTACCGCTATCCGATGCGCGACGTGATGCGGATGGCCGAGGCGGCGTCGTCGATGAACTGGGAGGAAACGGCGGAACGGCTGCGGGAGGGCTTTCACGAATCCGACAGCGCCATTCGCTACTGGGCCGCGCTCGGAGCGCTATCGCGCAAAGATGGCGGCGTCGTCGAATACCATCGCGAGTTGAACGAAGCGCTCGCCGACAAGTCTCCCTACGTTCGGATTGCCGCCGCCGAAGCGCTCGGGCGCTACGGCGATGATACGGAAGCGCAAAAGGCGCTGGCCGTTTTGATCGAGCTGGCGTCGCTCGATAAAAACAGCGTCTACGTCGCGATGCCGGCGCTCAACGCGATCGATTATATGGACGAGCGCGCCTTTTCCGCCAAAGAGAAGATTGCGGCGCTGCCCAAGGAAAACCCAAACGTCCCACCGCGCCTGGGCACGTATGTAGCCCGGCTCATCGAAAAGACGCTCGCGGACTTGCCCTGAACCCTGCCCCGCAGCCAATGCGGGTTTAGCCAACTTCTGCAACTGATCGCCACGGTGACCTAAAGCTACTGTGACCTAAAACCACGGTGACCTGAAGCCATGGTCACCTGCGGCCAATGGCGAGTGTGGTGGCTGGGGCAGGTGGAGGGGGAGTCCTGATTGAGCGTCTTCGCCAGGAGCAGGTGCTGGGCGCCCGCCAGCCGACGGTTCAAGCCCGGGCCGGGCCTGGCCCCAAAAAAAAAAGCCGGGATGCCCGAAAGCATCCCGGCCTGAGTAGGTGCGGCCAGCAAAACGCCGGCGCAAGCTGAGTTACAGCTTGGGGCCGCGTGCCTGCGTCAATACCACTTTGGGAGTTGAAAGGTAGCCGACGATCTTGCCCTTCTCGACGCCGTAAACGACGATCTCGTAGGGCTGCCGCGCTCCAGCTACGTAGAACTGAACGGGCTCGTTGGCGGTCTTGTCTTTCTTCTCGATCCGCTTGTCATCGGCGAACACATCGACCGTGTACTTGCTGCGCTTGACATCGGCCTTTTTGAGCTTCAGTTGAATCTCGCCGACCCGCTGGGGATCTTTCGTCTTGGCGAGCTGAAACTCGTAGTAGTTGCGGTCGCCCAACTCGCGTAGCGCGGACACTTCCTGGGCGTTGGTGGCGATCAGGCCGCTCATGACGCCCATGTCGCCGTTAACGCGCTTCAGGTCGGCGATGGTCTGGTCGAGCTCGGCTTTGGTCGCCGTGATTTCGGTCTCGACCTTATCGACATCCGTGCTGACCTCGCTGATGCGGGCCGTGGTCTGGTCGGCAGCCTCGCGCACCTGAGTGAACTCCGTGGCGACCTGCTCCTGCAGGGCCTGCTGACGGCGAGCGATATCCTGCGCCAGTTTCTCGGCGTGCTTCTGAGCGTCGCTCTTAGCACGGCCTACCGCCGTCGAGGCCTTCTCCTGCGCCTCGGCGAGCGAGGTGCGGAGAGCTTCCAGATCCTGGAGCGCGCGGCCGGTACTCACTTCCGACATCTCGCGCATCGTCGCCATGTCGCCGCTGACGGTCTCCTGGTAGGCGGCCATCTGGCCGCGCAGCTCGCGTACCTGCCACATGGAATAAATATTCCCCGCGAAAAGAACCACCAGCGCCACGATCAACCCGATTACGGCAAGGCTGGGTTTGCGGGACGGTTTTTCCTCTTCGTGCAAATGTTCATCCTGGTGCAAATATTCGTTCACGTTTCCTCCTCCCCCTGGGATCGTCTCCCAGGGCTCGCTATCAGCCGGCTTCTGGTGGCCGGCTTGACGGATAGGACTAGGGCAACTGAGCAGCCAAACGGTCCAGACGGGTCCCTTTGGGGGCCGGACCAGCTCAGCGCGCGTATGCTATCTCATTGACAGCATGGATCGTGCTCAGTGACTCCGAGCCGCCGGCGCTGATTCGGCACCCTAGTTCGAAGACCTAGGGCCGGTCGCCGGGACGATGTAAGAATGGGCACAGTCGTCGAGTTTTTACCGGGTCGGATATACCGGGAATGGGCCGTAGGACGGCTCGGGCCTTTGGGCTACCAATGGCGCGCCAACCTTGGTCAGTTGCCCCGCCTGTCTGGCGGGTAAACAAGCCCTGAAACCTCCGCCCGCTAGCCAACGCCATACAATGGCATACAGGCGTTTTAGGATTGCCTTTGGCCCGGGTTCCCTGGGCCGATGCAGCCGCCGGGAGGGCGGCCGGGCAGTCCCCGCCAATCCAGCCAAGCAACAACACCCCCGGACCCTTAAGCCTCAGTCTCCGCTCCGCGAAGAACCGATTGAAGCCAACGAGTTCCGCGGGCCTGTGTGAAGGAACATAGATCATGGGTCTGCCTGAGTTCTCGATCCGTCGACCTGTAACCATTACGGTCCTCTGTCTGCTTTCCATCCTTTTGGGCGCGATTGCGTTCGTCAAGATTCCCGTCGACCTGCTGCCGGAGACGATCTACCCGACGATCAGCGTGCGCGCCGAATATCCGGGGGCCGGACCCGAAGAGATGGAGACGCTGGTGGCGAGGCCGCTCGAGGAGGCGTTCGCCGCCGCGCCCGGCGTCGAGGAGATCACCGCGAGCTGTACGGAAGGCGTCGCCAACGTGCGCGTAGGCTTCTCCTACGGCATCGACCTCGACGAGGCGGCCAACGAGCTGCGCTCGCGCCTGGACCGCCGCCGCCGCGAAATGCCCGAGGACATGGACTCGCCGGTGATGTACAAGTTCGATCTGTCGCAGTTCCCGATCATGTTCCTGACGGTGAACGCGGCCGACATGGATCCCAAGGAGCTGCGGCATTTCGTCGAGAAGACCTTGCAGCCGCGCTTCGAGCGCGTCCCGGGCGTGGCCCAGTTCAGCGTGCGCGGAGGGATGCGCCGCGAAATCCATGTCGACCTGAACCTGGCGAAACTCAAAGCTCTCGATCTGCCGGTGTCGCGCGTCGTCGAGGTCGTGCAGCGCGAAAACCTCAACGAGCCGATCGGCTACGTGCAGGAAGGCCGCTTCGAAGTACTGCTGCGCACCAAGGGCGAGTTCGACACGCTGGACCAGATCCGCAACCTCGTCGTGACCACGCGCCAGGGCGTGCCGGTCTACATTCGCGACATCGCGATCGTCGAAGACTCGCACGAAGAGGTCCGGCAGCTCGTCAGCGTCGATGGGCGGCCGGCGATCCGCCTGTTCGTCAATAAGCAATCGGGCGCGAACACGGTCAAGGTTTCCGACGCCGTTTGGGAAGAGATCGCCGACGTACACCGCGACTACCCGACGATCAGCATTTCCGCCAGCAGCGATTCGGCCGAATTCATTAAGGCGGCGATCCGCAACGTGAGCAATTCGGCCTGGCAAGGCGCGCTGCTTGCTGTCTTGGTGCTGCTGTTCTTCCTGGCGAGCTTCTCGAGCGCGGTGATCATCGGCATCGCGATTCCGATCTCGGTGATCTCGACCTTCGCGCTGATGTACTTCAACGGTTTTACCCTGAACACGGTATCGTTCGGCGGCCTGGCGCTCGGCGTCGGCATGCTGGTCGATAACGCCATCGTGGTGCTCGAAAACATTATGCGGCACCGCGAGGAGGGCAAGGACGCCCGCGAGGCGGCCGTGGTCGGCAGCCGCGAGGTGGCTCTGGCGATCACGGCTTCGACGATGACGACCGTCGCCGTGTTTGTTCCGGTGGTGTTCATTCAAGGCGTATCGGCGGTGACCTTCCAGCAACTGGCCTACGTGGTGTCGTTTTCGCTGCTGTGCTCGCTGGGAGTGGCGCTGACGATTGTGCCGCTGCTGTGCTCACGGTATTTGACGACCAGCCGCGATCTGAATTCCCGCGCCGCCATCGTGATGAAGCTGTTCCACGCCTCGTCGGCTTTCATCGACCGTGTCAGCGCCGCCTACGGACGTTTGATTTCCTGGGCTCTCGGCCATCCCAAAGCCGTGCTGGCGTCGGCCGCGGCCCTATTCGCGGTCTCGCTCTACATTGCGCCGCTGATCGGCGTCGAACTGCAGCCGGAGGTGGATGAAGGAGAAATTCGCGCCACCGTCGAGCTCGAGCCAGGCACACGCGTGGAAATCACCAACGACATGATGGTCCGCCTCGAGCAGGTTGTGCGCGAGCATGTCCCCGAAATGAAAACGATTATGACCGAGAGCGGCGGAGGCGGCTTCTCGTTCAATAACGGCCAGAACACCGGGGAATTGCGCATTCGGCTGGTGGACCGCACCGAGCGCCAACGCACCGCGGCGCAGATCGCCTCGGTGCTGCGCAAGGAACTGCTGATCGAGCCGGCGATGATGGTGCGCGTCAATATCAGCAGCGGCATGTTCCGCCGGGCCAGCGCCGCCGGCTCGCAAGGCGGCGACCGGCTGTCGGTCGAGGTGCGCGGCCATGACCTTGAAACGCTGCAACTGCTCTCCGAACAGGTGCAGGAAGTGATGTCGCGCATTCCCGGCGTGGCCGACGTCCAGAGCAGCCGCCGGCCCGGCCTGCCCGAAATGGTCGTGCAGGTCGACCGCGACAAGGCTTCCACGCTGGGCCTGAATGTTTCCGACGTCGCCGATACGTTTCGCACGGCCGTCGGCGGACGGCGCTCCTCGATGTACCGCGAGGAAGGCGACGAGTACAACATTCTGATCCGGCTGCAGGAGAACGACCGCCTCGAGCTCAACCAGGTCGGTGAAGTGTCGCTGACCACGCCGACCGGCCGCTCCATTCCGGCCGGAAGCGTCGTGCAGATGCGCCGCCAGGAAGGTCCGGTCTCAATCGACCGCAAGGATCAGGAGCGCATCATCATCGTGTCGGGAACGCCCGACGGACGCGACCTTGGCAGTATCGTCAACGACCTCGACGCAGAGCTGCGGCAGATCGACCGGCCGCAGGGATACGAATTCGCCTACGGCGGCGAGTATGAAGACCAGCAGAAATCGTTCCGCGACCTGACCTTCGCGGCCGTTCTCGCTCTCGTGCTTGTCTACATGGTGATGGCGGCGCAATTTGAATCGTGGCGCCATCCTTTTATCGTGCTGTTCTCGATTCCGCTGGCGTCGGTGGGCGTTGTCCTGGTGCTGCTGCTGACCGGGACCACCTTTAACATGCAGGCGTTTCTCGGCGTGATCATCCTGGTCGGCATCGTGGTGAACAATGCCATTGTGCTGATCGACTACACGAACCTTTTGCGGCGCGACCACAATATCGAGTTGCACGAAGCGATCGTGACATCGGGCGCGCGGCGGCTGCGGCCGATCCTGATGACGACGATTACCACGGTGCTGGGCCTGATGCCGATGGCGCTGGGACTGGGCGAAGGCGGCGAGCTGCAAGCTCCCCTGGCGCGCACGGTGATTGGCGGGCTGACGACGTCCACGCTGATCACCCTGGTGCTGATCCCGGTCGTCTACTTCCTGATGGAGCGCCGCAGCGTTCCGGTCGCGGTTGCCAGGCCGCTGACACCGGCTATCGAGCCGGCAGGCGGCGACTAGCAGCCATCCAAGGATGCACGTTTATCGTGCTTTCCCCAACCTGACGGGCATCTACCCGGCCTGGGATCGGTTGGACCGCGAGGGTGGTATGCTGCTCCCGGGCGGTCCTAGCTCGTTGTCCGTTGTTCTCAGGCTGGCTGCGCCCGGCTCTACCGCGGAATCCATCAACGCACACGGCCATCCCCCTGGTAGAGCTGAATGTGCACCTTATAACTGAAAATTGCTCTTTAGCGAGGGCGAGAGGGGTCGAAGTCCACGGCCTTACCTTTAGAAGGATACGACCCAAGGTCGTTTGGTAGCACCTGACTTATGCACAGAATCAGCATGCCAAGCCCTCTGCGTGCTCGGCTG